>JBFWXZ010000223.1:0-4881 GCA_050186955.1 Flavobacteriaceae bacterium | reverse complement strand
CTCGGTGCTGCTGCTCGGCTTCGCCTATTACCGGCTCGCCGGTAATTCCGCCGGGCTGGCCGCCATCGGCCTTTTGTCCTTCGCCGCCATCGCCCAGCTCGCGCCGGCCTTCTTCTTCGGCCTGATCTGGCGCCGCGCCTCGGCCAAGGGGGCGCTCGCCGGCATGGTCAGCGGCTTCGCGGTGTGGGCCTATACGCTGCTGCTGCCCAACTTCGCCGTGTCGGGACTGATCGACGCCTCCTTCGTGACCGACGGGCCCTGGGGCATCGGCTTCCTGAGGCCCCAGACGCTGTTCAACATCGAGTTCTCGCCGCTCACCCACGGCGTGTTCTGGAGCACGCTCGTCAACATCACGGCGCTGATCACGGTCTCGCTGCTCACCGCCCGCCCGCCCATCGAACGGCTGCAGGCCAACCAGTTCGTGCCCAGCGAGCTGACCCCGATACCGCAGGTCAGGCGCTTCTGGCGTCCGCGCGTGACCGTCGGCGAGGTCCAGGAGACGGTGGGCAAATATATCGGCGCCGAGCGCGCCGCCCGCGCCTTCTCGATCTTCGCCGCCGAGCGCAGCCACGCCCTGGAGCCGGCGAAGGAGGCCGACATGGCGCTGCTGCGCCACGCCGAGTTCCTGCTGGCGAGCGCCGTCGGCGCGGCCTCCGCGAGGCTGATCCTGTCGCTGATGCTGGAGCGCCACGAGGTCGGCGGCGGCAAGGCCATGCGCCTTCTCGACGACGCGACCGCCGCCCTCCAGTACAACCGCGACATCATGCAGGCGGCGCTCGACAATGTCCGCCACGGCATCGCGGTCTTCGACGAGAACCTGTCGATGGTGCTCTGGAACCGCCAGTTCCGCGAGATCCTCAACCTGCCGCCCGAGCTCGGCCAGATCGGCGTGTCGATGTTCGACATCGCCGGCCACATGGCGCGGCGCGGCGATTTCGGGCCCGGCGATCCCGCCGCCCTGGCCGACGAGCGCATGCGCCGGGCGATCAACCGCCGCGACCGCCTGCAGGAGCGCATGACCGACGGCCGCGTGCTGGAGGTGCGCACCGACGCGCTGCCCGACGGCGGCTTCGTGCTCGCCTTCACCGACATCACCGACCGCGTCGACGCCGCGGAGGCGCTGGAGCGGGCGAACGAGACGCTGGAGAAGCGCGTGAGGGAGCGCACCGCTGAGCTCACGCGCCTCAACGAGGCGCTGGCACAGGCGAAATCCGCCGCCGACGAGGCGAATTTCGGCAAGACGCGCTTCCTCGCGGCGGCGAGCCACGACCTGCTGCAGCCGCTCAACGCCGCCCGTCTCTACGCCGCCTCGCTGAGCGAGGCCGACCTCGCGCCCGACAGCCGCAAGCTCGCCAGCAATGTCGATTTGTCGCTCAATGCGGTCGAGGATATCCTCGGCGCCATCCTCGACATCTCGCGCCTCGACGCCGGCCACATGAAGCCGGAGCTCTCCACCTTCCGCATCGCCGACATCTTCGATCAGCTCAGGATCGAGTTCGAGCCGCTGGCGCGCGAGCGCGGCCTCGAGTTCACGGTGGTGCCCTCCTCGATCAGCGTGCGGTCCGATCCCCGCCTGCTGCGCCGGCTGCTCCAGAACCTCGTCTCCAACGCGCTGAAATATACCCGCAGGGGTCGCGTCGTGCTCGGCGCGAGGCGGCGCGGGCGCACCGTCAGCATCGAGGTGCACGACACCGGGCCGGGCATTCCCGTTTCCAAGCGCAAGATCATCTTCAAGGAGTTCCAGCGTCTCGACGAGGGCGCCGCCCAGGTCCAGGGGCTGGGCCTCGGCCTGTCGATCGTCGAGCGCATCGGCCAGGTGCTGCAGCACCGGGTCGGCATCGATTCGACCATCGGGCGCGGATCGGTGTTCAGCGTCGAGGTGCCGCGCGTCGCCGCCGCGGTTCCCGAGCAGAAGGCGGCCGCCGACACGCGCCGCCGCCGCGACAATCTGGAGGGCGTCGTCGTCGTCTGCGTCGACAACGAGACGCGCATTCTCGAGGGGATGGAATCGTTGCTGTCGGCCTGGGGCTGCCGGATCGTCACCGCGACGGGCCTGCGCGCCGCGGTGAAGGCGCTGCGCGAGCGCGTGCTGCCGCCCGACATCATCCTGATGGACTACCATCTCGACGGCGGCGGCAACGGCATCGACGCCGTGCAGGAGCTGCGCTGGAAGTTCGGCAAGGAACTGCCGGCGATCCTCGTCACCGCGGACCGTTCGCCGGAAATCCGCGACGCGGCGCGCAAGAGCGGCATCGCCGTGCTCCACAAGCCGGTCAAGCCGGCGGCGCTGCGCGCCCTGATGTCGCAGAACGTCTCGCTGTCGCGCGGGGCGCTCGCCGGCTAACGGCTAGCGAGCCTCCGCCGCCTGCGATTGCCCGTAGGCGGCAAGCGAGTTCTCGAGCGCCGGGCGGTCGAGATTCTCGAGGAACTGACGCCGGATCTCGATCCACGCGTGGCGGATCGATCCCTCGACGATCTCGCCGTCATGGCGCTTGAGCTCGTCGGCGATCGGCGCCCAGCGGACCAGCGCCTTGGGGCTCTCGACGAACCATTTCGCGCCCGCCGGCGCCCAGTGAACCCTGGCCAGCCGCTCCTGGAACCGCGCCCGCCATTGCGCCGCCGCCTCGGGGCCGCAACTGCCGTCGTCGTTCTCCGCGATGCCGGCGGCGAAGCAGTCGGCGGCGACCCGGTTGCGCTGCGCGTCGTCGAAGGCGCCCGCCGGCATCGCCTCGGAAATCGCGAAGCAGGTCATGTCGGACAGGGCGGCGGCGAAGACGTTCAGCTTGGCGATGTCGATGGAGACGACGAATTCGTCGTCGGAGAACATATGCGGGAATTTCAGCCCCATCCGGGTCTTCAGATAACCGTAGAGCTTGTGCTGCGAGACGAAGGCGGAGCGGGTCGACACGAAGCGGAACAGGGCGTCGCTGTCGGCGATCTTCTCGACCCGCCGCAGGGGCGATCGCAGCGGCCAGAAACCGCGTACCGCGTCCATGATTTCGCTAAGGCTGGGCATCAGTCAGCGTCCGTCCACACACGACGATAGTCGTAGTTCCCATGGGGCACCCGAGGGATTATCCCTTTAGGCTGCACGGCATTGTGATTCAACCGCCGTCGGGGTGGGGGCACGCGATTCCGCGCGAAAAGACGGGAGGAAGACACCCAAATGTCTGAAATGTCTGAAAGATATGCCCAACACTGGGCAAAGACCAGAAACCTGACATACGTCGTCCTGGTCATCTGGTTCATCTTCGCAATCTTGATCCCCTGGAACGCCGGGGCGCTGAACTCCATGACTTTCCTGGGGTTCCCGCTCGGCTACTACATGTGCGTCCAGGGCTCGCTGATCGCCTTCGTCCTGCTGATCTGGATCCAGAACTGGCGTCAGGATCAGATCGACGACGAATACGGCGTCGGCGAATAAGGGGGGCTCGAAAAAATGGCAACCGGAACCAAGAGCGGTCGGTTCATAGACAATCTCGGCAAGGTCTATGCGCTGTACACGCTCGGCTTTCTCGTATTCTTCGGCCTTATGGCCCTGCTGGAGCAGATGGGCGGATCGCGTGAGGCGATCGGCATCGGCTTCCTGCTGTTCACCATCGCGATCTACGCGATCATCGGCTGGCTTTCGCGCACCACGGAAGTCGACGCCTACTACGTTGCCGGCCGCGAAGTGCCGGCGATGTACAACGGCATGGCGACGGCGGCGGACTGGATGTCCGGCGCCTCCTTCGTCGCGCTTGCCGGCGGTGTGTATTTCGGCGGCTACCCGTATCTCGGCTTCATCATCGGCTGGACGGGCGGCTACGTGCTGGTGAACTCCCTGCTTGCGCCCTATCTGCGCAAGTTCGGCTGCTACACGGTGCCGGACTTCATCGGCACGCGCTATGGCGGCAACCTCGCCCGCTTCTGCGCGGTCGTCGTTCTCGTGGTGGCGTCGTTTACCTATGTGACGGCGCAGATCAACGCCACCGGCACCATCGCCGCGCAGACGCTCGGCGTGCCGTTCGAGGCCGGCGTCTGGCTCGGCCTGCTGGGCATCTTCATCTGCTCGATGCTCGGCGGCATGCGCGGCGTGACCTGGACCCAGGTCGCGCAATACATCGTGCTGATCGTCGCCTATCTGGTGCCGATCATCTGGATGTCCAACGTGCAGGGCTTCGGCATCATCCCGCACTTCTCCTACGGCGGCGCGGTTCAGCGCATCGCCGAACTGGAGGCTCAGTACGGGCTGCAGCCGGCGGCCGAGGCGATCAAGGGCGTCGCCGTCCTGACGACCCCGCAGAACGCACCGGAAGGCAAGGCCTGGGCGATGATCGCGCTCGCCATCTGCATGATGTGCGGCACGGCTTCGCTGCCCCATATCCTGATGCGCTACTTCACGACCCCGTCGGTCCGCTCGGCCCGTCGCTCGGTCGGGTGGTCGCTGTTCTTCATCTTCCTGCTGTACTTCTCGGCGCCGGCGCTCGCCACGCTGTCGAAGCTGCAGCTGCTCGATCCCAACCTGCCGACTTCGGTCATCGGGAAGGCGTTCGAGGAGGTGTCGAACCTGGAATGGGTCAAGCACTGGGCCAGCGTGGGCATGGTGGCCGTGGCTGACCAGAACGGCGACGGCATCGTTCAGCTGAACGAGTTCTTCATGCGACCCGACATCGTCGTGCTCGCGACACCGGAAATCGCGGGGCTTCCCTACGTGATCTCCGGCCTCGTCGCCGCCGGCGGCCTCGCCGCCGCCATGTCGACCGCCGACGGTCTGCTGCTCGCCATCGCCAACGCGCTGTCGCATGATCTGTACTACAAGATCATCGACCCGAAGGCGGATTCGCGTAAGCGGCTCATCGTCGCCCGCATCCTGCTGATCTTCATCTGCGCGGCAGGCGC
>JBFWXZ010000222.1:0-5014 GCA_050186955.1 Flavobacteriaceae bacterium | reverse complement strand
ACGCTGATGGTGATCGAGAACGCCGAGCGCTTCGGGCTCTCGCAGCTCCACCAGCTTCGCGGGCGCATCGGGCGCGGCGGCGGCCATTCGACCTGCCTGATGCTCTATCACCAGCCGCTCGGCGAGACGGCGCTGAAGCGGCTCACCCTGATGCGCGAGACCGAGGACGGGTTCCGCATCGCCGAGGAGGATCTGCGGCTGCGCGGCGGCGGCGACCTGCTGGGCACGCGCCAGAGCGGCATGCCGGGCTTCGCGCTGGTCGACGCCGAGCATCATCTCGACCTGCTGCAGACGGCGCGCGACGACGCGCGGGCGCTGCTCCAGGCCGATCCGGGGCTCGCCGGCGAGCGCGGCAAGGCGGCGCGGATGCTGCTCTATCTGTTCGCCAAGGACGAGGCGATCCGGCTGCTCGCCTCAGGATGAGGCGGCCCGCTGTCCGCGGGCCGGCTTGGCGGCCGCCGCTGCCTCCTTCTCCTCCTGCGTCGGCGGCACGACGAGGCCGGCGGAGATGACCAGCTTGGCGCCCTCCTCCACCGTCATGTCGAGCAGAATGATGTCCTCGGTCGGCACGAACAGCAGGAAGCCGGAGGTCGGATTGGGTGTCGTCGGCAGGAACACCGACATCATCTGCCCCGGGGTCTGCGAGCGCTCGGTGATCTCGCCGCGGGTCTCGGTGGAGACGAAGACGATGGCCCACAGGCCCTTTCGCGGATACTCGATCAGCCCGACCTTCTGGAACGAGGTGCTGGACTGCGACAGCACCGTCTCGAAAATCTGCTTGAGGCCGCGATAGACGGTGCGCACCAGCGGCATCTGGCCGAGCAGCAGCTCGCCATAGGAGACGATGGTGCGGCCGAACAGGTTCGCCGTCGCCGCGCCGAGGACGATCAGGAAGACGATCGCCACCACCAGCCCGATGCCGGGGATCGAGAAAGGCAGGTAGGTCTCCGGCAGGTAGCGCAGCGGGATGACCGGCTTTACCCAGGCGTCGACCCAGTTGATGAAGGTCCAGGTCAGGTAGATGGTGATCGACAGCGGTGCGGCGATCACCAGGCCGGTGAGGAAATAGTTCCGCACCCGCGTCATGAAAGGCATCCGCCGGCGCTCGTGCGGCGTCAGCTTCGACAGATCGAATCCATCACCGGGACCGGCGCCACCGGGATCGCTCATGCTCGGACCTCAAGGACATTTCCCTTCGCGACAGCGCGCCACAATTGCACATCGGCGCGCCGCGGAGCGCGACATAATCTCACGTCGGCGCGCCGCGGAGCGCGACATAATTGGACAATGGCGCGCCGCGGAGCGCGCCCTGCGACTCCGTGCCCCAGGCGATTTTGGCGAAAGGCGGAGCCGGGCGCGCACAACATGGCCATCTTATAACCCCATCGGCGGCGCGCCGTCACCGGAAACCCGGTGCCGCAGCGACAGGGGAGACGCGGGATGAGGCGAGCCGCATGGCTTACCGGCGGCTGGATGTTCGTCGCCATCGGCACGGTCGGGATATTCCTGCCCCTGCTGCCGACGACGATCTTCTACATTCTCGCCGCCGCCTGCTTCTCCAGGGGCTCCGCCGATCTCGAGCGTCGCCTGCTCGACGATCCTCGCTTCGGCCCGGCGATAACGGCGTGGCGCGAGGAACGCGCGATCTCGCGGCGGGGCAAGGTCTTCGCCTGCGTCTCCATCGCCGCGGGCTACGCGCTGACCTTCGAGACCGGCGCGCTGCCGCTGCCCTGGCTCCTTGTCCTCGGCGCCGGGCTGCTGGTCCTGGCGGCGTGGATCGCCACTCGCAACGAGCCGGGGCCGCCGGCTACTCGACGGTGACGGATTTGGCGAGATTGCGCGGCTGGTCGACGTCGGTGCCCATGAAAACCGCCGTGTGATAGGCGATGAGCTGTACGGGAATCGAATAGAGGATCGGCTGCACGAAGGGATCGGCATCGGGCATCACGATCACGGTGTCGGGGATCGATCCGGCCGCCGCCGCGCCGGCCTTGTCGGTAACGAGGACGATCTTGCCGCCGCGCGCCGCGACCTCCTGCATGTTCGACACGGTCTTCTCGAACAGCTCGTCGCTCGGCGCGATGACGATCACCGGCACGTTCTCGTCGATCAGCGCGATGGGGCCGTGCTTGAGCTCGCCGGCGGCATAGCCCTCGGCGTGGATGTAGGAGATTTCCTTGAGCTTCAGCGCCCCTTCTAGGGCGATCGGGTAGTTGGTGCCGCGGCCGAGATAGAGGATGTCGGAGGCCTTGGAGAGCTCCTTGGCCAGCGCCTCGATCTGCGCCTCGACCTTGAGCGCCTGGCTCATCAGCCGCGGCAGCTCGATCAGCGACTGCACGAGGCGTCGCTCCTTGTCGGCGTCGATGGCGCCGCGCGCCCTGGCGAAGCCGACCGACAGCGTCGCCAGGGCTGCTAGCTGGCAGGTGAAGGCCTTGGTCGAGGCGACGCCGATCTCGGGACCGGCGAGCGTCGGGAAGATCACCTCGGATTCGCGGGCGATGGAGGATTCGGCGACATTGACCACGGAGAGGATGTGCTGGCCCTGCTGGTCGCAGTAGCGCAGCGAGGCGAGCGTGTCGGCGGTCTCGCCGGACTGCGAGATGAAGACGGCGAGGCCGCCCTTCTCCAGCGGCACCTCGCGGTAGCGGAACTCCGAGGCGACGTCGATGTCGACGGGCAGCCGGGCGATCTTCTCCAGCCAGTATTTGGTGACGAGGCCGGCATAATAGGCGGTGCCGCAGGCCGACATGGTGACGCGGGTGAGATCTTCCGCCTTGAACGGCATGGTGACCGGGAAGGCGACCTTGCGGGCGGCGAGATCGAGATAGTTGGCGAGCGTGTGGCTGACCACCTCCGGCTGCTCGTAGATTTCCTTGGCCATGAAATGGCGGTGGTTGCCCTTGTCGACGAGCAGGCTGGAGGCCAGCGTCTTGTGGACGACCCGCTCGACCTGCCTACCGTCGCGGTCGTAGATCGTCGCACCGTCCTTGGTCAGCACCGCCCAGTCGCCGTCCTCGAGATAGGCTACGCGGTTGGTGAAGGGGGCGAGCGCGATGGCGTCGGAGCCGAGATACATCTCGCCGTCGCCGTAGCCGATGGCCAGCGGGCTGCCCTGCCGGGCGCCGATCAGCAGGTCGTCATTGCCGTCGAAGAGGATCGCCAGCGCGAAGGCGCCCTCGAGGCGGTTCAGCGTCTCCTGCACGGCCTTCTGCGGCGTCATCCCCTTGTCGAGGGCGCGGGAAACCATGTGGACGATGGTCTCGGTATCGGTGTCGGTGGAGAACTCGACGCCTTCCGCGGTCAGCTCGTCGCGCAGCTCCTGGAAATTCTCGATGATGCCGTTATGGACCAGCGCCACCTTCTCGCTGGCGTGCGGGTGGGCGTTGCGCTCGGTCGGCGCGCCGTGGGTGGCCCAGCGGGTATGGCCGATGCCGATGCGGCCGAGAAGCGGGTCGCTGAGCAGCCGCTGCTCGAGGTTGCGCAGCTTGCCCTCGGCGCGGCGGCGATGCAGGTGATGGCCTTCCAGCGTCGCGATGCCGGCGGAGTCGTATCCGCGATATTCGAGCCGCCGGAGCGCGTCCAGCAGGCCGGGCGCGACGGCTTCCTTGCCGATGATTCCGACAATCCCGCACATATCAGACAGTCCCCATTATCGCCCGCAACACGCGACCGCGTCCCGTTCCGCTCTCTATCTCCGCGGGTGGTCGAAACGCGAATAAATTCGTGTTGCCTTTTGTATCGCCCCCATATGGGCACCCGGATGCGACGCTACACGTCCCGGATTGCGATCACGTTTGGCAATTGCATCAAAGTTTAGCGTTTTCGAGGATTTCAGTCCTTCTTCGGCGATCCCTTGGCGGGGCGGCCGGCGGCCCAGTCCGGCTTCTCCACCTGGCGGCCGCGCCCGAGCGCCAGCGCGCCGGGCGACACGTCCTCGGTGATGACGCTGCCGGAGCCGACATAGGCGCCCTCGCCGATGGAGACCGGCGCCACCAGCGCGCTGTTGGAGCCGATGAAGGCGTTGTCGCCGATGGTCGTGCGATGCTTGGAGACGCCGTCGTAATTGCAGGTGATGACGCCGGCGCCGATATTGGCCTTCTCGCCGACGGCGGCGTCGCCGACATAGGCGAGATGGTTGGCCTTCGATCCCTTCGCGAAGGAAGCGGCCTTGGTCTCGACGAAGGCGCCGACCTTGACGCCCTCTCCCAGATCGGTGCCGAGCCTGAGATGCGCGCTCGGACCGACGCTCGCACCGGGGCCGACCCGCGTCCCGGCCAGATAGGAGAAGGCGTGCACGACCGCGCCGTCGGCGATCTCGACGCCCTCGCCGAACCACACGCAGGGCTCGATGACGACGTCGCGGCCGAGCCGGGTGTCGTGGCTGAAATAGACCGTCGCCGGATCGATCAGGGTGGCGCCCGCCTCCATGGCGGCGCTGCGGTAGCGCGCCTGCGCGATGGCCTCGGCGGCGGCCAGCTCGGCGCGGTTGTTGACGCCGATGACCTCGTCGGCGGCAACCCGCATGGCCGCCGCCTTAAGCCCCGCCGAATTGGCGAGGGCGACCGCGTCGGTCAGGTAGTACTCGCCCTTGGCATTGTCGTTGTCGATGGCGTCGAGCAGCGTCAGCATGCCGTCGCCGGCGAACGCCATGACCCCAGAATTGCACAGATTTATCTTTTTTTCCTCGGGCGTTGCGTCCCTTTCCTCGCGTATCGCGACAAGGTTCCCGCCTTCCACGACCAGCCGCCCGTAGCCTGTCGGATCGCCCGGCTCGAAGCCGAGCACGGCGACGGCGGCGCCGTCATCGAGGACCGCCGAGAGCCGGCGCAGCGTGTCCGCGGTGAGCAGCGGGGTGTCGCCGTAGAGCACCATCACCTGCCGGTAGCCGCGCGAGATCGCCTCGCGGGCCGTCAGCACGGCGTGCGCGGTGCCGAGCCGCTCGGCCTGCACGGCGGTCTCGCAGCGATCCGCGAAGTCGCCGGCGAAGGCTTCCACCGGGGCCGCGTTCGGCCCC
>JBFWXZ010000221.1:0-5062 GCA_050186955.1 Flavobacteriaceae bacterium | reverse complement strand
CGGCGGCTCTCGACGTCGCCGCCGCCCATGTCACCGAGATCATGCTGGCGGAGGCGGACGGCGCGCCGGCCGTCGCCCGCATCCTCGTGGACCGCCGGCTGCGCGCTGTCGTCGCCGGCCCGGCGCTCGGCGTCGGCGAAACCACGCGCGAGGCCGTCTTGGCCGTGCTGCGCAGCGACGCCACGGCGGTTCTCGACGCCGATGCGCTGACCAGCTTCGCGGACGAGCCTGAAACGCTCTTCGGGGCGATCCGGGACCGCGCGGCGCCGGTGATCCTGACGCCGCATGACGGCGAGTTCGCGCGGCTGTTCCCGGCGATCGCGGAAGCCGCGGGCTCGCGGCTCGACAGGGCGCGGGAGGCGGCGCGCCTGTCGGGGGCGGTGGTCGTCAGCAAGGGCGGCGACAGCGTCGTCGCGGCCCCGGACGGGCGCGCGGCGATCGAGACCGGGGCGCCGCCATGGCTGGCGACGGCGGGCGCCGGCGACGTCCTCGCCGGGGCCTGCGGCGGCCTCGCCGCCGGCGGCATGGAGGGCTTCGAGGCGGCGGCAATGGCCGTGTGGATGCACGGCCAGGCGGCCGCCCAAGCGGGTCCCGGGATGATCGCCGGGGATATCGCGGACAATTTTAGATATCCCATTGGCCGATTGATGACGGATGCAGGATTAGAACTACCGCAGGGGCAATGACCGGCCCGCCGGCCCTAGAGGCCCGGGCGCATGGCCGTGGAGGCCGCGATGATCAAGTTCCTGTCGGGCGTCGGCGTTCTCGGCGCCCTCTACATGTTCCTCCTGCAGAACGGCTCCGACCAGGCGGCGACCGTGCTGGCGGCGGCCGCGGCGTTCTACGTCGTGCTGGCGGTGTTCGTCCTCAATTGAGCGCCGGCTTCGCCGCCCTATTTTGGGGTGGCATCGCGGCGAAACCCCGTGCTATGGAACCGCGCCGCGCCCGGGATGCGTGAGAATTCCGGCGCGTGAGAATTCCCGCGGGCGTGGTGGAACTGGTAGACACGCGAGATTTAGGTTCTCGTGGCGCAAGCCGTGGGGGTTCAAGTCCCTCCGCCCGCACCATGAGAACCGGTCGGCGGACCCGTCCATGACGCCCGGCAGATGACACGTCAGAGAAAGCAGTGACGACCATGCAGGTTACCGAGATCCTCAATGAGGGCCTGAAGCGCGAGCTCAAGATCACGATTCCCGCCCGCGACCTCGACACGCGGCTGAAAAACCGACTCGAGGAGCTCAAGGACCGCGTCCAGATCCGCGGCTTCCGCCCCGGCAAGGTGCCGGTCAACCATCTCAGGAAGGTCTATGGCCGCTCGGTGATGGCCGAGATCGTTCAGCAGGAGGTCGACGAGGCCGCCCGCAAGGCGCTCGAGGAGCGCAAGGAAAAGCCGGCCTTCCAGCCCGAGGTGACCTTCCCGGAGGACGAGAAGGAAGTCGAGGGGATCATGGAGGGCAAGACCGACCTTGCCTATTCGATCAGCTTCGAGGTGCTTCCCGATTTCGAGATCGCCGATCTCTCCAAGATCGAGATCGAGAAGCTGACGGCCGACATCTCTGAGCGCGAGATGGACGAGGCGCTGGCGCAGATCGCCGAGCAGAACCGTCCCTACGCGCCGAAGACGGGCGCCGCCAAGGAAGGCGACAGGCTGGTCTTCGACTATCTCGGCAAGATCGACGGTACCCCCTTCGAGGGCGGCGCCGATCAGGATTCGCAGATCGTCATCGGCTCCAACAGCTTCATCCCCGGCTTCGAGGAGCAGCTCAAGGGCCTGAAGGCGGGCGACGAGAAGATCATCACCGTCACCTTCCCCGAGGACTACTCGGCCGCCCATCTCGCCGGCAAGGAAGCGACCTTCGACATCAATGTGAAGGACGTCAGCGAGCCCGGCGAGGCGAAGGTCGACGACGAGCTGGCCAAGAAGCTCGGCCTGGATTCGCTCGACGCGCTGAAGGATGCGCTGCGCAAGCAGATGCAGCAGGACTTCGACCAGCACACCCGCGAGCGCATGAAGCGCGCGGTGCTCGACGCGCTGGACGAGAAGCACTCCTTCGAGCTGCCGGGCAAGATGGTCGAGCGCGAGTTCGAGCAGATCTGGCGCCAGGTGACCGGCGAGATGGAAAGCGCCGGCCGCAGCTTCGAGGACGAGGACACGACCGAGGAGGCGGCGCGTGACGATTACCGCAAGATCGCCGAGCGCCGGGTGCGCCTCGGCCTCGTGCTGTCGCGCATCGGCGAGGACGCCGAGGTGAAGGTCACCGACGAGGAGACCAACAAGGCGGTCATCGACAGCCTGCGCCAGTATCCGGGCCAGGAGCAGCAGGTCTGGGAGTTCTACCAGAAGAACCCGCAGGCCATCGCCTCGCTGCGCGCGCCGATCTTCGAGGACAAGGTGATCGACCACATCGCCGGCGTCGCCAAGGTCAAGGAGAAGAAGGTCAGCCGCGAGGAGCTCTTCCACGACCTCCACGATCATGACCACGACCACGATCATGATCACGACCATGGCGGCAAGTCGGCCAAGAAGGCCGCGCCGAAGAAGGCGGCGGCCAAGAAGCCGACTGAGAAGAAGTCGGCCGAGAAGCAGCCGGCCGAGAAGAAGACGGCCGCCAAGGCGAAGAAGAAGGACGACTGATCGTCCGCGGGAAGTTGTGGAGGCCGGCGGCACGAACCGCCGGCCTCAACCCTTTCTTCATCGACCTTCGATGCTTATGTAACCTGCGTCCGGCGCCGGATTCGCGATGACACGCGATTCGGCGCGGGCGGGCGGCTCCATGGGGGCCGCAGGGGTTTCATTCGGGCCGTCCGGCCATCAGCGAGGACTTTCAGCACCATGCGCGATCCCGTCCACACCCACATGAACTATCTCGTCCCGATGGTGGTCGAGCAGACGGCGCGCGGCGAGCGGGCCTTCGACATCTATTCGCGCCTCCTCAAGGAGCGCATCATCTTCGTCACCGGGCCGGTCGAGGACGGCATGGCGTCGCTCATCGTGGCGCAGCTGCTGTTCCTGGAATCGGAGAACCCGAAGAAGGAAATCTCGATGTACATCAACTCGCCGGGCGGGGTGGTGACGTCGGGGCTGTCGATCTACGACACGATGCAGTTCATCCGCCCGGCGGTGTCGACGCTGTGCACCGGCCAGGCGGCCTCGATGGGTTCGCTGCTGCTGGCGGCGGGCGAGAAGGACATGCGCTTCGCGCTGCCCAATGCGCGGGTGTTGCTGCACCAGCCCTCGGGCGGCTTCCAGGGCCAGGCCTCCGACATCGAGCGCCACGCCCAGGACATCATCAAGATCAAGAAGCGGCTGAACGAGATCTACGTCCACCACACCGGGCAGGACTACGACACGATCGAGAAGACGCTCGACCGCGACCACATCATGTCGGCGGAGGAGGCGAAGGCCTTCGGCATCATCGACAAGGTCATCGAGAAGCGGACCGAGCCGGAGAAGTCGGAGTAGGGGGAAGCGGAATCGATCCCCGCTTTCCCGGCGTTAAGGTGAACGGAAGTTCACCATTAATGAATTCTTGATCCGATGCGCCCTAGCATGCTTGGATTCGGCGTGTGAGGGTTCGGATGACACAGAATCGTCACGTTGCCGGAGAACCGGTAGGACGTGAACCGCGGGACGGCGAGGGAAGCGACGCCGAGGCGCGGTCGGAACGGCGAGGCCACGGGCCCCGGGAGTTATACGAATGAGCAAGTCCAGCAACGGCGGCGAGAACAGCAAGAGCACCCTCTACTGCTCCTTCTGCGGAAAGAGCCAGCACGAGGTGCGCAAGCTGATCGCCGGGCCGACCGTCTTCATCTGCGATGAATGCGTCGAGCTGTGCATGGACATCATCCGCGAGGAGAACCGCTCCTCGCTGGTCAAGACCAGCGACGGCGTGCCGACCCCGAAGGAGATCCGCTCGGTCCTCGACGACTACGTGATCGGCCAGAACCACGCCAAGAAGGTGCTCTCGGTCGCCGTCCACAACCACTACAAGCGGCTCAACCACGCGGCGAAGAACGCCGACGTCGAGCTCGCCAAGTCGAACATCCTGCTGATCGGCCCGACCGGCTGCGGCAAGACGCTGCTGGCGCAGACGCTGGCGCGCATCCTCGACGTGCCCTTCACCATGGCCGACGCGACGACGCTGACCGAGGCCGGCTATGTCGGCGAGGACGTCGAGAACATCATCCTCAAGCTGCTGCAGGCCGCCGACTACAATGTCGAGCGCGCGCAGCGCGGCATCGTCTATATCGACGAGGTCGACAAGATCAGCCGCAAGTCCGACAACCCGTCGATCACCCGCGACGTGTCGGGCGAGGGCGTGCAGCAGGCGCTGCTGAAGATCATGGAGGGCACCGTCGCCTCCGTGCCGCCGCAGGGCGGGCGCAAGCATCCGCAGCAGGAGTTCCTGCAGGTCGACACGACCAACATCCTGTTCATCTGCGGCGGCGCCTTCGCGGGGCTGGAGAAGATCATCTCGGCGCGCGGCGTGACCTCGTCCATCGGCTTCTCGGCCGACGTCCACGCGATCGACGACCGCACCACCGGCGAGATCTTCTCCAAGGTCGAGCCGGAGGATCTGCTGAAGTTCGGCCTGATCCCGGAATTCATCGGCCGCCTGCCGGTGCTGGCGACGCTGGAGGACCTCGACGAGGAAGCCCTGGTCAAGATCCTGTCCGAGCCCAAGAACGCGCTGGTGAAGCAGTATCAGCGGCTGTTCGACATGGAGGGCGTCGAGCTCTCGGTGTCGGAGGAGGCGCTGCGCGCCATCGCCCGCAAGGCGATCGAGCGCAAGACCGGCGCCCGCGGCCTGCGGTCGATCATGGAGGCGATCCTGCTCGACACGATGTTCGATCTGCCCGGTCTGGAAGGCGTCGACGAGGTCGTCATCAGCCCCGACGTTGTCGAGGGCAAGGCGCGTCCGCTCTACATCTACTCCGACCGCGCGGAAGACGTGGAAAACTCCGCCTGAGCGGGCTCCCCGCGCGTCGGCGGACGGGGCGGCCGGGAGCAACCGGTTGCCGCCGCATTCTTCGTGTAGACAAGTGGCGTTCGAAGCGTTTC
>JBFWXZ010000220.1:0-5081 GCA_050186955.1 Flavobacteriaceae bacterium | reverse complement strand
CTCTCGGAGATCGCCTCGGGCGTCACCTCGGGCCTCGTCGCGCGCGCCGCCGACGTCGTGCTCAAGGAAAGGCGCAGGCTCGTGCTGATGGTGCGCGAGACCCCGTTCCATCTCGGCCACCTGCGCTCGATGACGCAGGTCACGGAGATGGGCGCCATCGTCATGCCGCCGCTGCCGGCCTTCTACACCAGGCCGCAGACCATCGACGACATCGTCAATCACAGCGTCGGCCGCGCGCTCGACCTGTTCGGCATCGAGGCCGGCAACATGCTCCGCTGGGGCGAAACCGTCGGCCTGCGCGGCCCCAAGCCCTGATCGGCCGCCCGGGCGCGCCGACGGCACGTAAGTGACGACAGGACGGGGGGATATGCTAAGCTGGACGCCTGACGGCTTCCGGCCCGCCCGTCCCTGCCCGCGCGTCCCTGCCTGTCATTGCGACGATACGGGACCGCGATATGATTGACGAAGAGGCGTGGCCGGGACTGCCGAGACTGCTGCGGTGTGACGGGGGAGGACGACATGCGCCTGACGGTGCGATGAAGCGCAGGACCCTGGCTTCGCTTGCCCTGCTCGCGGCGACGGCCGCCGGCGCGCAGGCCGAAACGATCACCATCGGCGTCCCGCCCCGCCCGGCCACCCAGGTCACGGCCAACATCATCGCCGAGGTGCTGCGCGCCAATGCCGGCGCCGATGTGGCGATCGAGGAGCGCGGCACCATGACCGTCCTCGGCGACATCGCCGGCGGCGCCGCCGAGGTTCATCCCGAGGTCTGGTTTCCGAGCCTGCAGGACATGGCGGCGCGGCTGTCGGCGCCCGGCGGTCCGCTGGAGCTGAGCCCGGTACAGATCGGCGCCTCGCAGAACATCTGCGTCACCCGTCAGACCGCCGAGACGACCGGCATCCGCAAGCTCGCTGACCTCGCGAACCCGGAGATCGCCGCCAGGTTCGACAGCGACGGCGACGGCAAGGGGGAGCTGTGGATCGGCGCGCCCCTGTGGTGGTCGACCGTCATCGAGAAGGTGCGCGCGCGCAGCTACGGCTACGACAAGACCATGACGCTGCTGGAAATCCCCGAGGACGTCGCCATGGCCGGCGTCGACGCCGCCGTCTCGCTCGGCAAGCCCATCGTCTTCTACTGCTACGGGCCGCATCACGTCTTCAAGCTGCACGACGTGGTCAAGCTCGAGGAGCCCGAATACGACCCGTCCAAGTGGCACCTCGTCGCGCCTGCCGACGATCCCGACTGGCTGGAGAAATCCACCGCCGGCACCGCCTGGGCGCCCTCCAGCATCCGCATCGGCTTCGCCTCGCGGCTCGTCGACGACGCGCCCGAGGTCGCCCGCCTGCTATCCTCCATCAGCATCGAGAGCGACGAACTCTCGTGGATGAGCTACGCCGTGCTGGTCGAGGGCAAATCGCCGGAGAAGGTGGCCGATGAATGGATGGCGGGACATCGCAACATCGTCGCGGAGTGGCTGAAATGACCGGACCGACCGCCATCCTGCTGGCCCTCCGCCTGCTGCGCGAGGGCTCAGCGCTCATGCTGCCGCTGCTTGCCGCCCTCGGCGTCCTCGCGGCGGGCATCGTCTCGGCGATGGCCTTCGAGTCGCAGATCTACGACCCGGAGCGCCGGCAATGGATCAAATACGATCCGCAGCAGGCGATGCGCTACTACCGCATCCACGGCCAGGCGCCGGAGGAGTTCCGCCGCCAGCTCGTCAATTTCCGCACCGCCGAGAAGCCGGGCACCATCATCATCGATGGCGACCGCCACTTCCTCTACCTCGTGCAGCCGGGTTTCAAGGCGATCCGCTACGGCATCGGGGTCGGGCGCGACGGCTTCGGCTGGGCCGGCATCGTGCATGTCGGGCGCAAGCAGGAATGGCCGGTCTGGATCCCGCCGGCGGAGATGGTCGCGCGCGACCCGAGCGCCGCCAAATACAAGGACGGCATGCCCGGCGGCGAGGGCAACCCGCTCGGCGCCCGCGCCATGTATCTCTACGAGGGCGGACGCGACACCATCTACCGCATCCACGGCACCAGCGAGCCGTGGTCGATCGGCCTCAACATCTCGTCGGGCTGCATCCGGATGATCAACGACGATGTGGTCGATCTCTATTCGCGCGTCGAAGTCGGCGCCAAGGTCATCGTCCTTATGCAGGGAGCCGCGCTCTACAAGGGCGTCTCCTAGGGGGAGAACGAGAGAATGACGACACCAACCCGCATCCGCACGGCCGGGCTCCTCGCCCTGGCGCTGGCGGCCGCCGCCTGCTCCTCGGGCAGCGATCAGATGGCGCCGCAAGCGACCGTGCGCAACACCGCCAACACCGCGCCCGCCGATCTCCAGCTCCTCTGCGCCTCGCAGGCGGCGACGACGTTCAACGTGCAGGCGGACAAGGTGCTGCCGGTCAGCTCCGCCATGCTCGACGGCAATGTCTACCGCGTCGAGCTCAGCATGGAAGGGCGCCGAGCCGACTGCCTGATCGACAACAACGGCACGATCACCTCGCTGCAGGAAGTGGCTTCCTGACGCGGGCGCCAACAAGGCGCCCGACGCGAGCCGGCGCAGCCGCAAAAGCCCGCTTGGGACTTAGGGGAACCTCTCCTATCAGCTCAGGGCGTCGCGGATCGCCTTGACGGCGGCGATCGCGGTGCGGGATCGCGCCGCGTCGACGAAATCCGGCCAGCTCGACAGGACGACCGCGCCGAAATCCGCTTCCGGATCGATATAGATCATCTGGCCGAAGACGCCGCGCGCCAGATAGGCGGCGCTCTTCCCGCCCTCGACCCAGAACTGGTTGTGATAGGCGCCGTGCGGCAGCACCTCGCGATAGGTGTCGTCGAAGAGCTGCGGCTGCGCCCCGGCGGTGATCTCCCCGATCCAGGCCGCGGGGACGATGCGCCGGCCGTTCAGCTCGCCCTGCCGCAGATGCATGAGCGCGAAGCGCCCGTAATCGCGCAAGGTTGCGTTGAAGCCGCCGTCGCCGAGCGCGTAACCGGCGGGATCGACGGTGAAATAGGCGTCCTCCCCAGCGCCCATCGGCGCCCACAGCTCCCGGCTGACGAGCTCGGCCAGCGGCGTCGCGCTCACCCGCTGCAGGATGAAGGACAGGACGTCGGTCTCCACCGACCTGTAGCGGAACGCAACGCCGTGCTCGCATTCGGCCTCCGTCAGCGTCAGGATCAGCTCCCACACCGACGACGGCCAGTCGGGTGAACGCCGCTCCTTCCATCCGCAGGCGGCGTCGATCTTCGCCATGTGGGAATCGACCGCCGTATAGGTCTCGTCGAAGAGCACGCCGCTGGTCATGTCGAGCAGGTGCTGGACCCTCGCCCCGCGATAGGCGGTGGCCTCCAGTTCGGGCAGGTATTCGGTGACGGGCGCTTGGGGGTCGACGATGCCGCGCCCGATCAGGATGCCGGCAAGCGTCCCGACGACGGACTTCGCCACCGACTGGGAAAGATGCGGCGTCCGCGCCGTCATGCCGTTCTGATAGCGTTCGGCGACGACCTTCCCGCGATGCAGGACGAGCAGGCCGTCATTGAAGCTGGTGCGCAGAAAGCCGGCGATCGTCTCGCGCCGGCCGTCGATATCGAAGCCGATCCCGTCGATCTCCCGGTGCGCTTCCGGCAGCGGGCTCGCCGGTCCCTCCCCGCGCCAGACCTGCGCCGTCGGCACCATCTGGCGCACGTTCTGGAAGGTCCAGCGGTTCCAGGGAGCGCGGTCCCAGTCGCGGCGCGGGATGATCGGGGCGCCCGGCCTGGTCGGGTCGCGAAACGGCCGGTCGTCTGTCATCGCGCGCGGTCTTTCCTAGTTCGCCTGCCCGTCATAGATGCGGATCGCATCATGCAGAACCTGGGCCCCCTTGGCCAAGGCCGACTTGTCGGCCCATTCCTCCGGACAGTGGCTGCGCCCCTTGAGGCAGGGAACGAAGATCATGCCGGAAGGACCGATCCGCGCCATGTAGGCGGCGTCGTGGCCCGCCCCGCTCGGCATCCGCATATGGCTGGCGCCGGCGCGTTCCGCCGCTGTGGCGAACGCCGCCTGAACGGCCTCGTCGCAGGCGATGGCCGCGCCGTCGCTGACGCGCGCGGCCTCCAGCGTCAGGTCGCGCCGCGCGCAGGTTTCCGCCGCCGACGCCAGATAGCCTTCGAAGAAGCGCTCGATCTCCGCGTCCCTGCTGGAACGCACCTCGATGGCGAACTCCACGCTGCCGGGCACGACATTCGCCCCGTTGGGGATGACCTCCAGCTTGCCGACCGTCGCCACGAGATAGGCACCTTTCGTGTCCTGTCGCAGGGCGCGGGCCTCAGCCTCCTGGATCAGGATCGCCGCGCCGACGAGCGCATCCTTGCGCCGGTCCATCGGCGTCGTTCCCGCATGCGCCGCCTCGCCGGTCACGCCGAGCTGGTAGCGGGTGATGCCCACGATGCCGGTCACCACCCCGATATCGGTCCCGTCCTCCTCCAGCACCACGCCCTGCTCGATATGGAGCTCGAAGAAGCCCGCCACGTCGCCGCGGTCGCGCAGCGGGCCGGTCAGCCGCGAGGGGTCGCCTCCCATCGCTGCGATCCCGTCGGCGGTCGTGGTGCCGTCCGACGCCGCATAGGCGAGCTGGGCCGGCGTCAGCACGCCCGCCATCGCCCGGCTGCCGATGCAGGAAAATCCGTATTTGTTGGGTTCCTCGGCAAGGAAATCGATCACTTCGAGCGGATGGCGCAGGGCCTCGCCGCTCTCGGCGATTGTCTGCGCGACCTCCAGCGCCACGAGCACCCCGGCTATCCCGTCGAAGCGCCCGCCGCGCGGAACCGTGTCGGTGTGCGAGCCGCTGACGATGGGCGCGCGGTCGTTCTCCAGGCCCGGCAGCCGGCCGACGAGATTGGCGCCGGCATCGATGCCGACGCTCAGGCCCGCCTGCTCCATCTCGCGCGTCAGCCAGGCGCGCCCCTGCTTGTGCAGCTCGCTGAACGCGACGCGGCTCCACGGCCGCTCGGGGTCGGTGATGGCCGCCAACGCTTCGACACGGCACCACAGGCGGTCGGCATCGATCGAGAACTTCATGCTTCCGTTTCTTCCTACA
>JBFWXZ010000219.1:0-5091 GCA_050186955.1 Flavobacteriaceae bacterium | reverse complement strand
GCGCCCGCCCTGGCCGGCCGAGCCGCTTTCCCGGCGTCCCTTGTCGGCGACGACGACGCTGACATTGAGCCGCATCAGCGGCCGCACGTCCTCGGACCAGCTTCCGTCGCCGCGCAGGATGCCGACGGTGCTGCGCGCCGCCGCCAGCGACACCGTCACCTGGGAGACGCGCGGATCGGCCCTGCGCGCATGCGCGTCGATCGCCTCGACCAGCGCCACCCGGTCGGCGAAGGCGGGATCGTTAATCGGGTCGGCGTCCTCGTAGAGCCGGCGATTGGTGCGCGGCGGCGCGTCGGCGACCGTGCCGCTGTGCCCCGCCCTGACCGCCGATACAGAGTCCGCCGCCCGCCTGAGTGCGTCGCCGGTGAGCTCGCTGCCATGCGCGTGCCCGGCGCTCTCGCCGGCGACCGCGCGCATCCCGAAGCCCGACGAGGTGTCGAAGCTCGACTGCGCGAGGCGTCCGTTGTCGAAGACGAGGACTTCCGATTCCGAGCTCTGCAGGAACAGCTCGCCGTCGTCGGCGCCGGCCAGCGCCTCGCCCAGTATGCGGCGCGCGCTGTCGGTGGTGAGGTCGCTATCGCGGAAGAACGTCTCGGCGATCGCGGTGTCGGTCATTGGAGCGCGGCGAAGCCTTCCTTGAACCCCTTGAGCGAGACCGGCACCCCGATCCCTTCCTCGGGCGTCTGGAAGATGATGAAGACGGCGATCCCGCCGGTCTCGAGCTTGGAGATGAGCTGGTCGTCCATGATCACCTCGGCGACGCAGCCGGTGTCGAGGCACTTCACGAAGCCGGCGGTGCCGACGTCCTTGTCGTCGATCTTGAGGCCGAGGCCGGTCGGCAGCAGCACCCCGAGCGGTGCCAGCACGCGCATGATCCGGTCCTTGCCGTCGGCGGTCTTCAGCACGATCACCGTCAGCCCGACATTCTGCCGGTCCTCGGCGGCGACGCTCTGCACCAGCGCGCACTGCTCGCGCGAGGCGCCGGGCGGGGTGTCGCAGCGGATCTGCCAGTCGCCATGCGCGGCCTTGACCACCCCCTGCGCCGCCGCGGGACCCGCGAGCGAGAGGAGGGCTGCCAACACGGCGGCTATGCTGAGAAATACCTTCGGCATCGATGATTCGACCTTTCGCCGGCGGCGGCACCGAACGGTGCGTAGCAGACCGCACCGCACTGTCAAGGCAAAGCCCCCGGAACCGCCGCGGCGCCCCGATTCGGGGCGGCCGGGCGGCCGGTGAGGAAGCCCGGCGCGGCGAGCCGCGACATGTTGCCGCAAGAACCGCCGCAAAGTCCGATTTCCTAGGCCGGATACCGCCGAAATAAGCCCCCGAGGGGGTCAAGATCATTGCCGACCGTGGCCGAAATGTGATTTTAGAAGCGGTCGTTCTCTGCGCCCGGGCCGGGCAGCCTGTCCGCGCGTGAGAACCAATCCGCTTAGACGAACAGATATCGGGCGAGGATATTCGATGCGCAGCTTTTTCACGGCACTGGCCGCAACGTGCGGGCTGGCGGCACTGGCGGGCATGCTGCCCGATACCGCGCTGGCCAACGCCCAGCCATGGCAGCTCGGCCTCCAGGAGGCGGCGAGCCCGGTGTCGGAATGGATCCACCAGTTCCACAACGTGCTGCTGGTGATCATCACCGTGATCGTGATCTTCGTCTTCGCGCTGCTGGTGTGGATCGTCGTGCGCTTCAACGCCAAGGCCAATCCGGAGCCTTCGCGCACGACCCACAACACGCTGCTCGAGGTGGCGTGGACGGTGCTGCCGATCCTCATCCTGGTGGTGATCGCCATCCCCTCCTTCCGGCTGCTCTATTTCGATCGCACGATCCCGCCGGCCGACGTCACCATCAAGGCGACGGGCTACCAGTGGTACTGGGGTTACGAATATCCCGACGAGGACGGCATGAGCTTCGACTCGATCATGTTGAGCGACGATGAGCGCAAGGAGGATCAGCCGCGGCTGCTCGCCGTCGACAACGTCATCGTCGTTCCGGTCGGCAAGGTGGTGAAGATGCAGATCACCGCCGCCGACGTCATCCACGCCTGGACGGTGCAGCCGCTCGGCGTGAAGATCGACGCGGTTCCCGGCCGCCTCAACGAGGCCTGGTTCCGCGCCACCAAGGAAGGCGTCTATTACGGCCAGTGCTCGGAGCTGTGCGGGCGCGACCACGCCTTCATGCCGATCGAGGTGCATGTGGTCTCCGAGGCCGACTACGCGGCCTGGCTGACCGAGGCCAAGCAGAAATTCGCAAGCCACCTGCCGCGCGACAAGGATAACGCCGTCGCGCAGGCCGCCCCCCTCGGGACGGCGCGCTGAAGGCTGCGGCAAGGACAGGACGAGGAAGGAATCTGAAGATGGGTTACGGCGCACACGCAGAAGCTCACGACGACCATCACACGCCCACCGGATGGCGCCGCTGGCTGTTTTCGACCAACCACAAGGACATCGGCACGCTCTACCTCATCCTCGCCATGGTCGGCGGGCTGATCGGCGGCGCGCTCTCGGTCGGCATGCGCATGGAGCTCATGGAGCCCGGCCTGCAGATCTTCAACAACGGCCACGCCTTCAACGTCTTCGTCACCGCGCACGGCCTGATCATGGTCTTCTTCATGGTCATGCCGGCGCTGATGGGCGGCTTCGGCAACTGGTTCGTGCCGCTGATGATCGGCGCCCCGGACATGGCCTTCCCGCGCATGAACAACATCTCGTTCTGGCTGCTCGCCTTCGCCTTCCTGCTGCTCATCGTGTCGCTCTTCGTTCCCGGCGACGCGGGCGGCCTGGGCGCCGGCAACGGCTGGACCGTCTACGCGCCGCTGTCGACCACCGGCAGCCCCGGCCCGGCGATGGACTTCGCGATCTTCTCGCTGCATCTGGCCGGCGCCTCGTCGATCCTCGGCGCCATCAACTTCATCACCACGATCTTCAACATGCGCGCGCCCGGCATGACGCTGCACAAGATGCCGCTCTTCGTCTGGTCGGCGCTGGTCACCGCATTCCTGCTGCTGCTGGCGCTGCCGGTCCTCGCCGGCGCCATCACCATGCTGCTGACCGACCGTAACTTCGGCACCACCTTCTTCTCGCCCGAGGGCGGCGGCGACCCGATCCTCTACCAGCACCTGTTCTGGTTCTTCGGCCACCCCGAGGTCTACATCATCATCATGCCGGCCTTCGGCGTGATCAGCCACATCGTGTCGACCTTCTCGCGCAAGCCGATCTTCGGCTATCTCGGCATGGCCTACGCCATGGTCGCCATCGGCCTCGTCGGCTTCGTCGTGTGGGCGCACCACATGTATACGGTCGGCCTCGACGTGAACACGCAGGCCTATTTCGTCGCCGCCACCATGGTCATCGCGGTGCCGACGGGCGTGAAGATCTTCTCGTGGATCGCCACCATGTGGGGCGGCTCCATCACCTTCCGCACCCCGATGCTGTGGGCCTTCGGCTTCATCTTCCTGTTCACCGTCGGCGGCGTCACCGGCGTCGTGCTCGCCAATGCCGGCGTCGACCGGCCGCTGCACGACACCTACTATGTCGTCGCCCACTTCCACTATGTGATGAGCCTCGGCGCCACCTTCGGCATCTTCGCCGCCTGGTACTACTGGTTCCCGAAGATGTTCGGCTACATGTACAAGCCGGCGCTGGCCCGCCTGCACTTCTGGACGACGCTCATCGGCGTCAACCTGATCTTCTTCCCGCAGCACTTCCTCGGGCTCGCCGGCATGCCGCGCCGCTATGTCGACTATCCCGACGCCTTCGCCGGCTGGAACTTCGTGTCCTCGATCGGTTCCTACATCTCGGCGCTCGGCGTGCTGTTCTTCATCTGGTGCGCCGTCGAGGCCTTCATGGCCAAGCGGCCGGCGCCCGCCAACCCGTGGGGCGAGGGGGCCACGACGCTGGAGTGGACGCTGTCCTCGCCGCCGCCGTTCCACCAGTTCAACACGCTTCCCAGGATCGACTGACGAGGCTTGAGGGGCGGTCCGGCAAGGACCGCCCCGACGCCGATCTGCACCGGGCGACATGACGCATATCGATATCGACATGAAGGGCACGACCGAGGCCGAGGCGCTGGATTTCGTCAGCGCCGACGTCGGCGATTTCATTGCCCTGCTGAAGCCCCGCGTCATGTCGCTGGTGGTCTTCACGGCGCTGGTCGGCATCGTCGTCGCGCCGGTCCACGCGCATCCGGTGCTCGGCTTCTCGTGGCTGCTCGCCATCGCCCTCGGCGCCGGCGCCTCGGGCGCCCTCAACATGTGGTACGACGCCGACATCGACGCGGTGATGACCCGCACGCGCGGCCGGCCCATCCCGCGCGGCCGCGTCGCGCCGGGTGAGGCGCTCGGCTTCGGCGCCGCCATGTCGGTCGGCTCCGTCGTCCTGCTCGGCCTTTCCGCCAACTGGGTCGCCGCCGGGCTGCTGGCCTTCACCATCTTCTTCTACGCCGTCGTCTACACGATGTGGCTGAAGCGCTCGACGCCGCAGAACATCGTCATCGGCGGCGCCGCCGGCGCCTTCCCGCCGATGATCGGCTGGGCCGCGGCGACCGGCTCCGTCAGCCTCGAATCGGTGATCCTGTTCGCCATCATCTTCCTGTGGACGCCGCCGCATTTCTGGGCGCTGTCGCTCTACAAGACCGGCGACTACGCGCGCGCCGGCGTGCCCATGCTGCCGGTCGTCGCCGGCGAGCGGGAGACCCGCCGGCAGATCGTCCTCTATTCGCTCCTCTTCGTGCCGGTCGCCGTCGCGCCGGCGCTGATCGGGCTCGGCGGCGTCGTCTACGCGGCGGTGTCGGCTGGGCTCGGCGCGGCCTTCCTCTATGCGGCCGTCTCGCTCGCCCGCGCCGCCGATCCGGCGACCATGGAGAAGCGGGCGCGCAACCTGTTCGCCTTCTCCATCCTCTATCTCTTCCTGCTGTTCGCGGTCCTCCTCGCCGAAAGGCTGCTCGGCATCCCCGCGCTGCCGGCGGTCTGGGGAATCGGGTGATGAAAGAGCGCTTCACCCTCACCGAGGAGCAGCTCCGCCGCCGCCGCCGCCGTTCCTGGGCGATCGCGCTGTCGCTGGCGGCGCTGGTCGCCCTCATCTTCGCGATCT
>JBFWXZ010000218.1:0-5130 GCA_050186955.1 Flavobacteriaceae bacterium | reverse complement strand
CTCGCACGAGCTGCGGCTGATCTCCTATCTGATGCACCACAAGGACCGGGTGGTCTCGCGCACCGAGCTCACGGAGCACATGTACGACCAGGACTTCGACCGCGACTCCAACACCATCGAGGTCTTCGTCGGCCGGCTGCGCAAGAAGATCGGCGCCGACGTGATCCACACCGTGCGCGGGCTCGGCTACATGCTGAGCGACGATCCCGGCAAGGCCTGACCCTTGCCTTTCGCGCGCTCGCTCGCCGCCCGCCTCGCGGCCGTCGCGTCGATCTGGAGTGTCTGCGTCCTGTTGGTCGCCGGCTACGGCCTCTCGCGCAACTACGAGAACCGCGCCGAGCGGCAGTTCGCCGGGCTCGCCGACGTCTATCTGCTGAACCTGATCGCCGGTCTGGAGACCGACGACAGCGGCAATCCGGCGTCGATCTCGGTGGTCGGCGAGCCGCGCTTCGAGGCGGCGGGCACCGGCTATTACTGGCAGGTCACCGGGCCGGGCGGGAACCGGCTGCTGTCGCTGTCGCTCGGCGGCGCGCCGCTCTCCGTCCCCTCCGCCTCGCAGACCCCATACGGCTCCGACTTCCGGCGCACCTTCCGGCTTTCCGACGAGCGGGCCGACGGGGGCGACGACCGCCTGCTGGCGGTGGAGCGGCTGGTCGTCCTCGGCGAGGACAACAAGACCTACGATTTCCTCGTCGCGCTGCCGCTGTCGGCGCTCAGCGAGGACATCTCCGGCTTTCGCCGCAACCTCCTGATCTTCCTCGCCGTCATTGCCGCCGGGCTGGTCGGGACGACCATGCTGGTCGTTCATTTCGGCCTTCGCCCGCTCGCCCATCTGCGCGGCGAGCTGGAAAGCGTGATCGCCGGCGACAAGGAGCGCATTTCCGGCGTCTTTCCGACCGAGATCGCACCCGTCAGCGACGAGATCAACCACCTGATCGAGCGCAACCAGGCCGTGGTCGACCGCGCCCGCGCCCATGTCGGCAATCTCGCCCACGCGCTGAAGACGCCGCTCAGCGTCATCGTGAACGAGACCGCCGGCCGGCGCGGCAAGATGGCCGCCGCGGTCGCCGAGCAGACGGCGGCGATCAGGCGCGTCGTCGACTATCACCTGGAGCGCGCGCGCATGGTCGCCATCGCCGCGACGCCGGGCCTCGCCGTCGAGGTCGAGCCGGTTATCGCCGGCATCGTGCGCACCATGCAGCGCATCCATTCGGGCCGCGGCCTCGAATTCGAGGTCGCCATTCCCGCTGGCCTGCGCTTTCGCGGCGATGCCCGCGATCTCGAGGAGATGACCGGCAATCTGATCGACAACGCCTGCAAATGGGCCGGCTCGAGGGTCGCGGTAACCGGCCGGCTCGAACGCGCCGGCGCCAACGGCCAGATCCGGCTGGCGATCGAGGACGACGGCCCGGGGCTTTCCGAGAATTCGCGCAAGGCGGCGGTTAAGCGCGGCCAGCGGCTCGATGAATCGACGCCCGGCTCGGGGCTAGGCCTCTCCATCGTCACCGACCTCGCCGACGCCTATGGCGGCAAGCTGCGCCTCGACCGCAGCGCCCTCGGCGGCCTGAAATCCGTGCTCAAGCTGCCGGGCGGGCGGCGCGATCCCAAAGCCTGAGCCGCCTCGCGACGCGGCCCCAGAAAAGCCGCACGAATCATCGATAATGCCGGCCGCTGGGGCGCTGATGTCGGGAAATTCTGAAATGAAGTCGATTTCGGCACTCGCCGCGCCGGCCGCGGCCCTGGTCCTTCTCGCCGGCTGTGCCGGCGGTCCCGGTTACGGCCCCGGACCCGCGTCGGGCCCCAACGCCTCGATGGGCACCGTGCTCGGCGGCATCGCCGGCGGCGTCGTCGGCAGCCAGATCGGCAGCGGCAGCGGGCGCACGGCGGCGACCGTCGCCGGCGTCGTCATCGGCGGTCTGATCGGCAACCAGATCGGCGCCTCGCTCGACGAGCAGGAGCGTATCGCCGCCCACAACGCGGAATATCAGGCGCTCGAATACGGCGCCGCCGGCGCGCCGGTGTCGTGGCGCGGCGACCGGCGCGGCTATTACGGCGAGGTCATCCCCGGCGAGCCCTACCGCACCTCCACCGGCGACTGCCGCGACTACACCCACACGATCTATGTCGACGGCCGGCCGCAGGTCGCGCGCGGCACCGCCTGCCGCAATCCCGACGGAACCTGGCGCATGATCAGCTGACCGAGGCCATGACGTAGCGTCCGGAAACGAACTCTTAACGTCGATTAAGGATCATGCGGGTTCAATCGGAAGGCGAAACGGACCCGTCCCGGATGGCGCCCGAAACTGCGGCGAGCTCAAGGCTTCGACATTATCTCGACACGCTGCCGGACGGCGTGCGCGACAGGCTCGCGCGCGCCATCGTGGAATCGGCTGAAAGCGCGCGCGGCGACCCGGCGCTCAAGGCGTTGCAGGACATGCTCGCGCCGCTCGGAGGCGATATCCGCGATCCCGGCATCCTCGGGCCGCTTGCCGATGCCCGCCGCCGGTTCACGCAGCTCCTCGAGCCCTTCGCCGTCCATGCCTCGGGCAGCGAGAAGTTCCGCCGCCGCATCGACGCCGGGACCGTCGGCCAGCTCTGGGACTGGCTTGCCGCGAAGGGCGGCGAGGCGATGACGGCGGCGATGGAGGCGGCCGATGCCGCGGCGACGCCGGCTGAGGCCGCCGAGGCCGACGACAGGCTCCACGCGGCCCAGGCCGAACTGCTCCGCGATCTCGTGGCGCAGGCGCGCGGCAGCAACGCCCACGCCTTCCAGCTCGAGACCGAACTGGGCATCTCGCAGGCCGTCGACCATCTCGACGACGCCGCCAGGATACTGTCCATGGCCGCGCCGCTGCGCGACCTCATGCGCCAGTTGCCGGCGCAGATCGCGCAGCTCGACAAGCACGCCGTCGATTTCCTGATTGAGAAGCTGCTGGCGTTCCCCGCCGAGGCTCTCGACATCCCGCTCATCGCCGTCGCGTCGCGGCTCGCGGCGCCGGCGCAGGTCGCGCGCCTCGCGCCCGCCGCCGAGCAGACCGACAACGCGGTGCGGCTCGCCAAGGGCCGCTGGGCGGCGGCGGTCGAGGTCGCCATCGTCGAACTCGAGATCTCCGCCGCCGAAATCGCCGGCTCCCGCCGTCCGCGCGAGGCCGAAGCCGTGGCGGCGCTGCTGCGCCGCGCCTATCAGGCGGCCAAGGCCATCGCGCAGGCCGTCGAGCTCGACAGCGGGCCGGCCTGGCACGCCCGCATCACCGCCGTGCGCAAGCGGATTTCCGACCAGCTCTCCCGCGATCTCGGCGAGTTGCCGGCCATGCTGCGCCATGCGGTCCGGCCGATCATCGCCGCCGACGTGCCCCAGCGCAGCGATGCGCGCAGCATCGAGGACACCGAGCGGCTGCTGTCGATCCTCGTCGCCGCCAAGCCCTATCGCGGCGAGCTGGCGCTGAACGACCTCGTCGACCGCTACATCAAGCAGATCGAATCCTATCTGGAGAACGCCAACCAGCTCTTCCTGACGGTCCTTCGCTCCGGCGACGAGGGGCTGCGGAACCGGGCGGTCGCCGGCTTCCCGGTGATGTGCTCCTTCAGCCGCCGCGTCTTCGGCGAGGACTACGCCAATCTCTTCCGGCGCAGCGCCGCGGTCGCCAGCGGCGGCGCCATCAACGACGACCGCGAATTCGACGCCCCGGCCGCGGTCGCCTGACGAAATTTCGCCGGCATGCCGCGCCTTGCGGCAATCTGCCTCGCCACCCGCCGCCCGCGCGGCTTCCTTCGCGCCGCCCGAACCATTATCTATCCCCCGACCTGACGACGGGAGACGGATAGGCCGTTGATGTTCTTCCTCTTCGCCGCCGCCCTCGCGCTTGCGAGCGCCGCCGTGCTGGCGGGCGCGATGTATCGCGCCGCCCCGGCCAATGACGCGCATGCGGCCGCGATCGCCGTCTACAAACGCCAGCTCGCCGAGGTCGAGCGCGATCTTGACGCCGGGCGCCTGTCGGCCGGCGAGGCGGAAGCCGCGCGCACGGAGATCTCCCGCCGCATCCTCGCCGAGGGCGAGGCCGGGGGAAGCGGCGCGGCGTCCGCGAGCTGGTGGAAGCAGGCGGCCACGGTGCTGCTCACCGGCGTTCCCGTCGCCGGGCTCGCGCTCTATCTCGCGCTCGGCGCGGCCGGGCTTCCCGACCAGCCGCTTGCCGACCGCGTCGCCCGCGAGTTCCAGCATCAGGACATCGCCGTGCTTCTGGCGCAGGTCGAGAAGCACCTCGCCGACAACCCCTCCGACCTGCGCGGCTGGTCGGTCGTCGCGCCGGTCTATCTGCGGCTCGGCCGGTTCGATCAGGCGGCCGCCGCCTATCGCAGCATCATCCGCCTCGGCGGCTCGACGCCCGACGCCCAGGCCGGCCTCGGCGAAGCGTTGGTCGGCGCGGGGGACGGTCTCGTCACCGAGGAGGCGCGGAAGGCTTTCGAGGCCGCCCTCGAGCAGGATCCGGGTTCCATCCGGGCGCGTTTCTTCCTCGCCATCGCCGCCGAGCAGGACGGCGCGCGAGAGGACGCGGCGAAGCGCTGGCGGGCGCTGCTGGAGGACCCCGCCGATCCCGACGGCGGCTGGCGCGAGGTGGCGCGCAACCGCCTCGCCGCGCTGGGCGCGCCGGGCCCCGACGCCGACGCCGTGCGCGCGGCCGAGGACATGTCCGCCGCCGACCGCGACGCGATGATCCGCGGCATGGTCGAGGGGCTTGCCGCGCGGCTGGAAAACAATCCGGATGATCTCGACGGCTGGATGCGTCTTGTCAGGGCCTATACGGTTCTCGGGGAGGCCGAGGCCGCCCGCGCCGCCCTCGGCAAGGCGCGAAACGCCTTCGCCGGAGACGCCGGGGCAGGCGAGCGCCTCGACGGCCTGGCGCGCGAACTCGGGATCGACTCGTGAGGAATATGGACGGCCAATGACACGCAAGCAGAGAAGGCTGACGATCATCGGCGCCGCCGGCGTCGTCCTCGCCATCGCCGCGGGGCTGGTGCTCTACGCCTTCAACGACACCATCGTGTTCTTCAAGACGCCGCCCGACCTCGCCGAGCAGCCGGTGGCGCCCGGCACCCGCCTGCGGCTCGGCGGGCTGGTCAAGGAAGGCAGCG
>JBFWXZ010000217.1:0-5157 GCA_050186955.1 Flavobacteriaceae bacterium | reverse complement strand
ACGAGATCGAGGTCATCGCCCGGATGCAGTATCCGGGCTATTTCCTGATCGTCGCCGACTTCATCAAATGGGCCAAGGCGCGCGGCATCCCGGTGGGGCCGGGCCGCGGCTCGGGCGCCGGCTCGCTGGTCGCCTGGGCGCTGACCATCACCGATCTCGATCCGCTGCGCTTCGACCTGCTGTTCGAGCGCTTCCTGAACCCGGAACGCGTGTCGATGCCGGATTTCGACATCGACTTCTGCCCGACGGGGCGCGACGACGTCATCCGCTACGTCCAGGAGCGCTACGGCCGCGACCGGGTGGCGCAGATCATCACCTTCGGAACGCTGCAGGCGCGCGCCGTGGTGCGCGACGTCGCCCGCGTGCTCGGCGTCCCCTACGGCCAGGCCGACCAGCTCTCGAAGATGATCCCGGCCAACCCGGCGAACCCGGTGACGCTGGCGCAGGCCATCGAGGGCGAGCCGAGATTGCAGGAGGCGCGCGATTCCGATCCCGTCATCCGCCGCCTGCTCGACACCGCGCTGAAGCTCGAGGGGCTCTATCGCCACGCCTCGACGCACGCCGCCGGCATCGTCATCGGCGACCGGGCGCTGGAGGAGCTGGTCCCGCTCTACAAGGACCCGCGCTCCGACATGCCGGCGAGCCAGTTCAACATGAAATGGGTCGAGCCGGCGGGTCTGGTGAAGTTCGACTTCCTCGGCCTCAAGACACTGACCGTCATCGATTTGACAGTGGGGTTCCTGAAGCAGCGCGGCGTCGACATCGACATCGCGGCGCTGCCGCTCGACGACGCCAAGACCTACGAGATGCTGTCACGCGGCGAGACGGTCGGCATCTTCCAGCTGGAATCGGGCGGCATGCGCGCCTCGATCCTCGGCATGAAGCCGGACCGCTTCGAGGACATCGTGGCGCTGGTGGCGCTCTACCGTCCGGGCCCGATGGCCAATATCCCGACCTATAACGAGCGCAAGCACGGCCGCGCCCAGCCCGACTACATCGATCCCAAGATGGAGCCGGTGCTGAAGGAGACCTTCGGCGTCATCATCTATCAGGAACAGGTGATGCAGATCGCCCAGGACCTCGCCGGCTACTCGCTCGGCGAGGCCGACCTGCTGCGCCGCGCCATGGGCAAGAAGATCGCCGCCGAGATGGCGCAGCAGCGCCCGCGCTTCGTCAACGGCGCCGCCGAGCGCGGCATCGACAAGGTGAAGGCGAACGAGATCTTCGACCTCTTGGCGCGCTTCGCCGACTACGGCTTCAACAAGAGCCACGCGGCGGCCTACGCGCTGATCGCCTACCAGACGGCCTGGCTCAAGGCGAACCATCCGGTGGAGTTCTTCGCCGCCTCGATGACGGTGGATTCCGGCAATACGGCGAAGCTCGACGAGTTCCGCCGCGAGGCCGGGCGCATGGGGGTCGAGGTGCTGCCGCCCTCGGTCAACGCCTCGCGCGTCGAATTCGCGGTCGAGAACGGCGCCATCCGCTATTCGCTCGCCGCCCTGCGCAATGTCGGCCGCCACGCGGTGGAGCGCATCGTCGAGGCGCGCGGCGGGAAGCCGTACCGCTCGCTCGCCGATTTCGCCGCCCGCGTCGGCGGTCAGGCGCTGAACCGGCGGGCGCTGGAAAGCCTCGCGGCGGCCGGCGCCTTCGACGAGCTGGTCTCCAACCGCGCCCAGGCGCACGGGGCCGCCGAGAGCATCCTTGCGGTCGCCGCGCGCACCGAGCAGGACCGCATCAGCGGCCAGTCCGACATGTTCGGCGGGCGCGACAGCGTGCCCTCGATGCCGCTGCCGGTGGTCGAGGACTGGCACCCGGCGGACCGGCTCAAGGCGGAGTTCGAGGCCGTCGGCTCGTTCCTTTCCGGCCACCCGCTGGACGATTACGGCCCGGCGCTGAAGCGGCTCAGGGCCGACACCATCGCCGACTTCACCGAGGCGATCGAGGAGGGCACCGCCGCCGCCCGGCTCGCCGGCATCGTCGTTTCCAAGCAGGAGCGGCGCACCCGCACCGGCTCGCGCATCGCCGTCATCGGCCTCTCCGACCCGACCGGGCAGATCGAGCTCGTCTCCTTCGCCGAGCTGCTGAACGAGAACCGGCCGCTGTTCGAGCCGGGCCAGCTCATCGCCGTCACCGTCAGCGTCGACGCCGCCGGCGAGATGAAGCGCATCCGCATCCAGCAGGTGGAGGGGCTCGACCAGCTCGCCGCGCGCACGCCGCACAAGCTGCGCGTCTTCCTGCGCAACGACGAGCCGCTGGCCTCCGTCAAGGCGCGGCTGACGTCGAAGGGGCAGGGCGAGGTGTCGATCGTCGTGCTGGTGCCGGAGGAGAAATCCGAGGTCGAGCTGTCGCTGGGGCGGCGTTTCGAGGTCAATCCGCGGCTGGCCGCGGCGGTGCGCGCCATCCCCGGCGTGGTCGAGGTCGACTACGCCTGAAGACGGGCGCTCCCGAAACGGGTTGAAATCCGGCGCGATTTCCCATAGAAGGCGCGCCATTCCACACGCGGATGTAGGCATGGGCCCGTCATATGGCGCTCACGCTTCCGGTGTCGGACCCGGTTCGCCGGGCCGGCTGATCCGCGGAGGTCCAACCGGAAAACAGGAGTGACGGGAGCATGGCTCTTCCGACGTTCACCATGCGTCAGCTTTTGGAAGCGGGCGCGCATTTTGGTCATCAGACGCATCGCTGGAACCCGAAGATGGCGCAGTACATCTACGGCCAGCGCAACAATATCCACATCATCGACCTGTCGCAGACCGTGCCGATGCTGCACAAGGCGCTGCAGGTGGTTTCCGACACCGTCGCCGGCGGCGGCCGGGTGCTGTTCGTCGGCACCAAGCGTCAGGCGACCGAGATCATCGCCGACGCGGCCAAGCGTTGCGCCCAGTATTACGTCAACGCCCGCTGGCTCGGCGGCACGCTGACCAACTGGAAGACGATCTCCAACTCGATCTCGCGCCTGCGCAAGCTCGAGGAGCTGCTCGCCGGCGAGGCCCAGGGCCTGACCAAGAAGGAGCGCCTGCAGCTCACCCGCGAGCGCGACAAGCTGGAGACGGCGCTCGGCGGCATCAAGGACATGGGCGGCCAGCCCGACCTGATCTTCGTCGTCGACACCAACAAGGAGCAGATCGCGATCCGCGAGGCCAAGCGCCTCAACATCCCGGTCGCGGCGGTCCTCGACTCCAACAGCGATCCCGACGGCATCGATTTCCCGATCCCGGGCAATGACGACGCCGGCCGGTCGATCTCGTTCTTCTGCGAGATCATCGCCCGTGCCGCCCTCGACGGCATCGAGCGCACCCAGGGCGCCGAGATCGGCGACCGCGGGGCGCTGGAGAACCCGATGAGCGAGCCGGCGCTGGACGAGCAGGCGGCGGCCGCCGCCGCGCCGGAGACGACGCCGGTGGAGAACACCGACGACGTCCCGACCTATCCGGAGTTCGAGAAGCTCGAGGCCCCGCGCGGCGCTCCCGATGATCTGAAGAAGATCCAGGGCGTCGGCCCGGCGCTGGAGCAGAAGCTCAACGACCTCGGCATCTTCCACTACTGGCAGATCGCCGGCCTAAACCCGGAGCAGATGGTGCAGATCGACGACGAGCTGAGCTTCAAGGGCCGCATCGAGCGCGACGGCTGGGTGAAGCAGGCCCGGGAGCTGGTCGACCAGGCCGTGTAAGGCGGGCGTTTTCGCCGCCGCATTTCGTGACCGCGGCCCCCGGACGCTGGCGTTTCCGGGGGCGCGTCCCATATCCGCAGGGCGAGAACCCCTGCGACGAATAACCGACTGGAGCACACGATGACGATTTCCGCCGCGATGGTGAAGGAACTGCGCGACAAGACCGGCGCAGGCATGATGGATTGCAAGGCCGCGCTGACCGAGACCGGCGCCGACATGGAGGCCGCCGTCGACTGGCTGCGCGCCAAGGGCCTTTCCAAGGCCGCCAAGAAGGCCGGCCGCGTCGCCGCCGAGGGCCTTGTCGCGGTGGCTTCCTCGGGCACCTCGGCCGCCGTCGTCGAGCTCAATTCCGAGACCGATTTCGTCGCCCGCAACGAGCAGTTCCAGGACGCTGCGCGCAACATCGCCAAGGTAGCGCTGGAGAATGGCGGCGACCTCGCCAAGACGCTCGCCGCCCCCTATCCCGGCGCCGGCCACTCGGTCGAGGAGCACGTCAAGGAGATGGTCGGCACTATCGGCGAGAACATGAGCGTGCGCCGCGCCGAGGCGCTATCTGTCGGGCAGGGCGCGGTCGCGACCTATGTCCACAACCAGGTGGCGCCGGGCCTCGGCAAGATCGGCGTCCTGGTCGCCGTCGAGTCGACGGGCGACGCCGAGAAGGTCGCCGAGTTCGGCCGGCAGGTCGCGATGCATGTCGCCGCCACCAGCCCGCTCGCCACGACGCCGGACGAGATCGACCCGGCGGTGATCGAGCGCGAGCGCGCCGTCCTCGTCGAGCAGGCCCGCGAATCCGGCAAGCCGGAGGAGATCATCGGCAAGATGGTCGAGGGCCGCATCCGCAAGTTCTACGAGGAGGTGGCGCTGGTCTCGCAGGCCTTCGTCATCAACCCGGACCTCACCGTCGCCGCCGCCGCCAAGGAGCTGGAGAAGCAGATCGGCGCCCCGGTCGCCGTGAAGGGGTTCGTGCGCATGGCGCTCGGCGAGGGCATCGAGCGCGAGGAGGCCGATTTCGCGGCCGAAGTTCGCGCCGCCGCCGGCAGCTGACCGGCAAGACACGCCGCCCATGCCCGGCAAGGCCTATTCACGGGTTCTGATCAAGGTTTCCGGCGAAGCCCTGATGGGCGGGCGGCCGTTCGGCCTCGACATGCACGACGTCTCGCGGATCGCCGGCGAGATCGTCGCCGTGCGCAAGGCGGGCATCGATGTCTGCCTCGTCGTCGGCGGCGGCAACATCTTCCGCGGCGTTTCGGACGCCGCGAAGGGCATCGACCGCGCCGAGGCCGACTATATGGGCATGCTGGCGACCGTGATGAACGGCATCGCCCTGTCGGCGGCGCTGCGCGAGGCGGGCGCCGACAGCACGGTGCTCTCCGGCCTCGACATGGAGCAGGTCTGCGAGCGCTACACGCTGCGCGGGGCGCGCGCGCATCTCGCCGCCGGACGCATCGTGGTCTTCGCCGGAGGCACCGGAAATCCCTTCTTCACCA
>JBFWXZ010000216.1:0-5175 GCA_050186955.1 Flavobacteriaceae bacterium | reverse complement strand
ATCAGCTTGTCGGTGCGGTAGTCGTGCGAGGCGTCGAGCTCGACGACGTCCATGTGCTGCTTGATGAGGGCGATGAAGGGCAGGAACAGCGCCCGGCTGAGCCCGTCCTCGTAGAGCCGGTCGGGCACCGTGTTGGAGGTCGCGACGACGACGGTGCCGGCGGCGAAAAGCCGCTCGAACAGCCGGCCGAGGATCATCGCGTCGGCGATGTCCTCGACCTGGAACTCGTCGAAGCACAGAAGCCGCGCCTCCGCCGCGATCTGCGAGGCGACAGGGCCGATCGGGTCGTCGCCCTTGACCTCGCCGGCCTTGAGCCTCTGCCGCCAGGCGTGGATGCGCTCGTGGACGTCGGCCATGAAGGCGTGGAAATGCGCCCGCCGCTTGCGCCGGATCGCCGCGGTGGCGAAGAACATGTCCATCAGCGCCGTCTTGCCGCGCCCGACCCCGCCATGGATGTAGAGCCCGCGCAGCCGCGCGCCGGAATGGCGGCGGGCGAACAGCCAGCCGAGCGCGCTTCCCTTGGAGGCCAGCCGCTTGTCGACGAGCTCGGTCTGCAGCGCCTGCAGCCGCTCGGCCAGCCGCGCCTGCGCCGGGTCCGGCATGAGCGCGCCGGAGGCGAGCGCGGCGGCGTAGGCGTCGTGCATCGAAGCGCCCATGCGCGCGCCTTGCCCCTCGTTCCCGCTAGCGCCCGTCGCCCTTGAAGGCGTCGTCGACGGGGACCTGCAGGCCGTTGGCCAGCCTGTTGGTCTGGTTGGCCATGCCGACGACGGCCATCAGTTCCATCAGCATCTTCTCGCTCATGCCCTTGGCGCGCGCCGCCGTGGTGTGCGAGCGGATGCAGTATTCGCAATTGTTGGTGGCCGACACCGCGACGTAGATCATCTCCTTGACCAGCGGGTCGAGCTCGCCCGGGCCCATCACCTGCCTGACGCCCTCCCAGGTGCGCTTCAGCAGCGCCGGATCGTTGGCCAGCGCCTTCCAGAAATTGTTGATGAAGTCGCTCTTGCGCGTCGCCCGGATGTCGTCATAGACGGCCCGCACCTCCGGCCCGGCATCCTCGTAGTCGATGAGCGGCACCGTGCTCATGACGGCAGCGGATGCCCCGGCATCAGCTCGTAGGGGTGCTTCCAGCCCGGCAGCGCGGCGATCCGGCCAGCCCATGCCGCGATCTGCGGGAACTCGGCGGCGAGGTCGAAGCCGCCTTCCTCGGCGAAGTAGACGTAGCCGGCCAGCGACAGGTCGGCGATGGTCGGCCGGTCGGCGGCGACGAAGTCGCGGCCCTTCAGATGCGCGTCGAGGATCGCATAGGCCGCCCGCGCCCGCTGGCCGAGGAATTCCACCACCGCCGGGTCGCCGGTCTTGGCCAGCGCCTTGAGGAAGCGGTAGGTGGCGAAATAGCTGGTGAACTTGTGATTGTCGAAGAGGATCCAGCGCAGGATCTCGCGCCGCTCTTCGTCGTTCTCGGGCCCGAAGCGGTCGAGCTCGCCGGCGAGATAGTCGAGGATGACGCCGGACTGGGTCAGCCGCAGCCCCTTGTGCTCGAGCACCGGCACCTCGCCCATGACGTTGACCGCCCGGTATTCCGGGCTGCGCGCCTCGCCCTTGAAGAAATCGACGAAGCGCGGCTCCCAGTCGGCGCCGGCGAGTTCCAGCGTCAGCGCCGCCTTGTAGGCGTTGCCCGACTGGGCGAAGCAGTAGAGCCGGTATTCAGCCATGCCTCACCTGACCAGCGAGACCGAGCCGCCGGCGGTGAAGCCGCCGTCGAAGCGGGTCGGGCCGGTGCGGTTCATCACCGCGATCGGCTGGCCGGCATCGTCCTTGAGCACGACCTGGTTGTTCTCGATGTTCCAGGCCCCCAGCGCCGCCAGCGACGGGTCGGCGCAATTGCGCGTCGAGGCGCGGTAGCCGCCGTTCCAGCTCGTCAGCGCGATATTCGCCGTGCAGGTGGCGTTCGTCGTGGCGATCGTCCACTGCCCGAGCACGTCGGTCTTCTCCAGCGGCGCGCTCGGCGGCGGCGGGGTCGTCGGCACCGCGGCGTACTGGCCGCCATCCGCCGGCGGCGGCGCCTCGCCGGTCTGCACCGTGTCGTCCTGCGGCACCGTGTAGTCGGGCGGCGGCAGCGGCTGCTGCGAGACCGGCGGCGTCGGCGACGGCCTGAGCGACGGCAGGCCGCGCGACGAGCCGCAGGCGCCGAGCGCCAGCGCCATCCCGCCGAGGATGGCCCAGCGGGTCAGATTGGAATTCATGGCAAGAAGCCTCCTCCGCCATTGCATGGCGCGAACCTAGTCGCGCCCGCGCCCGCCGGCAAGCGCGGAGCGCCTCGGGCCTGGTCGGGCTCGCGCCCGCGAGTGAGCGCTGAGCGCGTTTGGACGGCATTCGCAATTCGGACACGAACTCCCTATATTGCATTGCAACAAGATCATTGTGCAGAGCACAATCGACCGCAACGAAGAGTCGCCAAGCAACGATTCGGCCCGGGGGAGGGCGCTGCAGGACGAACGCAGATACGGAGACACGCCATGCATGCGATGGCAGCCACCCCCGCCGGCGGCGCGATGCGCCGGCTCCACGCCGCCGACAGGCCGGCCTTCGCCGAGCACCTGCTGCGGCTCGACCCCGCGAGCCGCCACATGCGCTTCGAGGGCGGGGTTTCCGACACCCGCATCCGCGAATATGCCCGCGAGGCCTTCTCGCGGCCCGGCCTGCGGCTCGGCTATTTCGACCGCGGGACGCTGCGCGCCGCCGCCGAGCTCATTCCCGAGGTTCGCCTGTCGAGCCCGTGGGAGGCCGACGCCGAGGCCGCCTTCAGCGTCGAGGAGCCCTTCCAGGCCGGCGGCGTCGGCACCGCGCTGGCCGACCGCATCGTGCGCTATGCGCGCATCTCCGGCGTCGGCCGCATCCTTCTCAACTGCCTGCCGGGCAATGTCCGCATGCAGCGCATCGCCTCGCGCCATGGCGGCCGCGTCGCCAATCTCGGCGGCGATTGCGTCGGCGTCATCGAGCTCTCCGCCGCCAATGGCGGCACCTGGCTGCGCGCCGGCCTCGGCGAGGGTTTCGACCTCCTCGACCAGGCCTTCGACGTCAGCCGCTGCTTCTCCTCGCCCGAGCGCTGAGGCCGGCGAGCCGGGCGCCGGCTACCGCTCACGCGCCCATCACTTTCGCGCGAGATCGCCCGCCGGAACTTTCATCCCCGACGTAGCTGCCGCATATCATCGTGCAACAGCTCAGGAGGAAGACCCATGAAACGGCGCACTTTCCTGCTCGGCGCCTCGGCGTTCGCGGCCCTTGCCGGCGCCGGCGCGCTCATGCGGCCGGACGGCAGCGAGGCCGGCGAGTTCCCCTATTCGCTGAGCGACGCGGAATGGAAGAAGAAGCTGCCGGCGAAGGCCTATTCGGTGCTGCGCCGGCACGATACCGAACAGCCCTTCTCCAGCCCCCTCAACAGCGAGAAGCGGGCCGGCGTCTTCCACTGCCGCGGCTGCGACCACCCGCTCTATTCCTCGAAGACAAAATATGAGAGCGGCACCGGCTGGCCGAGCTTCTACGCACCGCTGCGCGGCGCCGTCGGCACCTCGACCGACTACAAGCTGATCTACCCGCGCACCGAGGTGCACTGCGCCAATTGCGGCGGCCATCTCGGCCACGTCTTCGACGACGGCCCGCAGCCGACCGGCAAGCGCTACTGCATGAACGGCGTCGCCATGACCTTCGCCGCCGGCGCTTCGGGCTAGACCGCGCTGCGAACCCCGGCGGTCAGCCGCTCGGCGGCGAGCCGCGCCGCGACCGTCTCCGTCGACACCCCGTCGGCGTCGGCGCGCGAGAAGATCTCCGCCAGCGTCGCCGGGATGCGCGCCACCTCGGCCATCACCGCATCGCGGTCGTAGCCGCCGGGCTTGAGCTCGGCGGCGACGTTCATCAGCCCCCCGGCATTGATGACGTAGTCGGGCGCGTAGAGGATGTCGCGCTCGGCCAGCGCCGCCGCGTCGGCGATGGTGGCGAGCTGGTTGTTGGCCGCCCCGGCGACGACGCGCACCTTGAGGTCGGGGATCGTCTTGTCGTTGAGCACCGCGCCGAGCGCGCAGGGGGCGAAGACGTCCGCCTCCACCGCGTGGATGCGCTCCGGGCGCACGCAGTCGGCCGAAAGGTCGTCGCGCGCCGCCTCGAGCCGGACCTCGTCGATATCGGCGACGCTGAGCCGCGCCCCGTCGGCGGCGAGCTGGCGCGCCAGCGCCATGCCGACGGCGCCGAGCCCCGACACCGCCACATGCAGCCCCTGGAGCGAGGTCTTGCCGAGCCGGTGGCGCACCGCCGCCTTCAGCCCCAGATAGACGCCATGCGCGGTGACCGGCGAGGGATTGCCGCTGCCGCCCTCGGTGGTGCCCAGCACGTTGCGGGTGCGCCGGCGCAGGAAATCGGCGTCCTCCAGGCTCAGCCCGACATCCTCGGCCGTGTAGTAGTTGCCGGCGACCGTCGACAGGAACTCCGCGTAGGCCGCGAGCGCCGCCGCGCTTTTGGCCGGCCCCTCGCCGGTTTCACCGCCGGCGAGGATCACCGCCTTGCCGCCGCCATGCGGCAGGCCGGCGACCGCCGCCTTCATGGTCATGCCGTGCGACAGACGCAGCACGTCGGTCAGCGCCGCGTCGAAGCTGTCGTAGCGCCACACCCGGGTGCCGCCGATGGCCGGGCCGAGCGTCGTCGAGTGGATGGCGACGATGGCGTCGAGGCCGCGCGCCCTGTCGCGCCCCCGCAGCACCCTCTCGTGCCCGTGGAAGGCGGGATGGCCGGACAGCTCCGGCGTCAGGTCGCCGATCTCGAGCGTCGGCGACGGTTTTTCGGGAAAGTCCCTCTTCGATGCGACGGTCAATGCCATGGCCTCCTCCTCCCGCTACGGCATGCTTGGGATATAGTCGATCAAAGCCGAAAGGTGCGGTCCTTTTGAGGCGCCAAGCCCTTCTGAATATTTCGTTTTTCGCCGGTCGCGGGAAAGATTGCGCCGAACGGTCAGGGCCGCTGCCGCATTCCCCGGCTTGCCGCCGCCGGCGCCGCGCCCGATATCATGCGTCGTCGCCAGTCCCACTGATCCCCAGTCCCACTGATCCAAGGAGCCGATGACATGAAACGCACCGCCACCGCCGTCTGGAAGGGCGCGCTGAAGGACGGCAAGGGAACGATCAC
>JBFWXZ010000215.1:0-5199 GCA_050186955.1 Flavobacteriaceae bacterium | reverse complement strand
TCGAAACGCAGCGTGTATCCGCCATAGGAGGGGTTGCGCGCAAGCCACCATTCGGCGGCGCGCAGGATGCGGGCGCGCTGCCGGTGGGTGACCGAGGCGAGCGCGTCGGCGGCGTTCGCCCGCCGCATGACCTCGACGAAGGCGAGTGTGCGGGCACGGCGGACCACCAGATCGATCTCGCCGACCGGCGTCTTCACGCGGCGCGCCAGCGGCAGCCAGCCCTTGGCGGCGAGCAGCAGAAGCGCCGCGATCTCCGCCGAGCGGCCACGCTTCTCCGCCTCGCGGCGACGGGCGGCGCGCTCCCTCACGCCTGCCGCCTTCCCTCGACGAGGGCAATCGCCCGCTTGTAGAGCGCCTTGCGGTCGAGGCCGGTCTCGGCGGCGATCTCGGCGGCGGCGGTGCGCGCGCCGATGCGGGCGGCGCGCTCGGCGAGCATCGCGTCGAGATTCTCCGGCTCCGTAACTTCAGCCTTTTCCGGCGGCGCAACGAGGATGACGATCTCGCCGCGCACCTTCGCCCCGGCATGGCGTTCGGCCAGCGAATCGAGCGGCGCGCGCTCGAAGGTCTCGTGCAGCTTGGTCAGCTCGCGGCAGACCGCCGCGTCGCGGGGCCCGAGGATTTCGGCCAGATCGGCAAGCGAGGCGGCAAGCCGCGAAGGCGCCTCGAAGAGCACGAGGGTCCCGGGGATGGCGGCGATCTCGCCGATACGGTCGCGCCGGGCCTTGGATTTCGACGGCAGGAAGCCCTCGAACCAGAAGCGGTCGGTGGGCAGGCCGGCGCCGGCAAGCGCCGCCAGCACGGCGGAGGCGCCGGGCACCGGAATCACCGCATGTCCCGCCTCCATCGCCTCCAGCGCGAGGCGGAAACCGGGATCGGACACCATCGGCGTGCCGGCGTCGCTGACGAGGGCGAGCCCCGCGCCGTCGCCGAGCATGGCGAGCAGGCGGGGACGCTGCCGCGCCGCATTGTGCTCGTGATAGGCGATCAGCGGCGTCGCGATCGCATAGTGGCGCAGCAGCGTGGCGGTGCGGCGGGTATCCTCGCAGGCGATGGCGGCGGCGGCGGCGAGTGTCTCAATCCCCCGTAGCGTCATATCGCCGAGATTGCCGATGGGGGTGGCGACGACATGCAGGCCGGGGGCGAGCGAGGGAGCCTCGAATCTGGCGCCGCCGATCGCGAAGCCCCGAGCGGCGGCCTCGCGGCCGGTGGATGTAGATGCCATGCGTGATCCGTTCGCCATGCTGTTGCCGCCATTCTAACGCAAATGGCGCAAGCGGCCATTGAGGCTTGATTCAAGCGGGAAAATTCGGCCAGTGTGAACCTTCATGAAAGGTCGCCGGCCTCGGTGGCGGAATACGGGCAGCGATCCGACGGGGATGAAATCTCGATGAAGGACAGACCGCGCGGCGCAACCAGACGCGATGCGATGCGCCTGATTCTGGGAACCAGCGCGCTGGCCCTGGGCGGCGCGCTGGCCGGCTGCTCGACGGGCGGCAATTTCGGCGGCGGCATCGGCGATGGAACGCCCGCGCCGACCCCCGGCGATTCCATCGGCACCGGCTCGACGCGCGTCGCCATGCTGCTGCCGCTGACCGCGACCGGCAATGCCGGCAAGACCGCGCAGGCGATGCGCAGCGCCGCCGAGCTGGCGCTTTCCGAGATCACCGTGCAATCGGTGACGCTGCTGCCCTACGACACGGGCGGCACCGGACCGGGCGCGCAGACCGCCGCGCAGGCGGCGATCCAGGCCGGGGCGGAAATCGCCCTCGGACCGCTGTTCTCCTCCTCGGTGGCGGCGGCGACGCCGATCCTTCGCAGCGCCAATGTCCCGGTCATCGCCTATTCGACCGACACCAACGTCGCCGGCCAGGGCGTCTATCTGCTGAGTTTCCTGCCGCGCAACGAGATCGACACCATCGTCGCCCACGCGGCGCGCAGCGGAAAGCGCTCCTTCGCGGCGCTGCTGCCGATCGGCGCCTACGGCACCGTGGTCGAGGGCGCGGCGCGCGAATCGATCGCCCGGCATGGCGGCCAGCTTCGCGCGGTCGAATATTACGAGCCCGACAAGCTGAAGATGCAGGAGGCGGTGCAGAAGATCGCCTCCGTCGCCGGCGGCGCCTCGCCCTCCGTCGACGCCATGCTGGCGCCGGACGGCGCGGCGGGCCTGCGGGCGCTGGCGGAGTATTTCGGCGTCTACAAGATCGACCCGCGCAAGGTGCAGTTGCTTGGTAGCGGGCAGTGGGACGACCCGGTCGTGCGCGGCATCCCGGCGCTCGCCGGCGGGCTCTACGCCGCCCCGGATCCGGCGGGGTTCGAGTCGCTGGCCTCGCGCTTCCAGGCGCGTTTCGGCTACCGGCCGCCGCGCCTCGTCTCGCTCGCCTACGATTCGGTCAGCCTCGTCGCCGCGCTGGCGGCGCGCGGCTCAGGGTTCTCGCAGGGCTCGCTCACCAACCGCGACGGCTTCGCCGGCACCGACGGGCTGTTCCGCTTCCTGCCGAACGGCGCCAACGAGCGCGGCCTCGCGATCATGGCGGTGCAGACCGGCGCGCCGCGCATGGTGGTGCCGGCGCCGCGCTCCTTCACCGCCTGATCAGGCGCGCCTGAGCAGCGGCTCCGCCGCCAGATCGGCGATCACCGCGTTGAGCACCGCGAAGCCATCGGCGGTGGCGCGCAGACGGCCCTCCGGCGTCGTCTCGATCATGCCGTAGGCCTCGAGATCGCGGATGGCGGCGGGATCGAGCGGCCTGCCGGCGATACGCCGGAAGCGCTCGGGGTCGATGCCCTCGGCCAGCCGCAGCCCCATCAGTAGAAGTTCGTCGCCCTGCTCGCCGGGACCGAGGCGCTCGGTCTCGACGATGCCGCAGCCGTCGCGCTCGACCGCCTGCAGCCAGCTTTCGGGATGCCTCTCGGTCGAGAGCCCGAGCACGCAATCCTCCCCGTCGAGGCGGGCATGGGCGCCGGGGCCGATCCCCGCGTAGCGGCCATAGCGCCAGTAGACGAGATTGTGGCGGCTCTCGTGGCCGGGGCGCGCGTGATTCGATATCTCGTAGGCCGGCATGCCGGCGCGGTCCATGATCTCCTGCGTCGTCTCGTAGAGGCCGGCCGCCGCATCCGCATCCGGGACGGCGAGCTTGCCGGCCGCATGCAGGGCCGCGAACGGCGTCTCCGGCTCGATGGTGAGCTGGTAGAGCGACAAATGGCCGCCGGCCATGCCGGCCGCCTCGGCCAGCTCGCGCTCCCAGGCGTCGCGCGTCTGGCCCGGGCGGGCGTAGATCAGGTCGAAGGAGAAACGCTCGAAAAGCCGTTCGGCGGTGGCGATGGCGCGGCGCGCCTCGGCGACGTCGTGCAGGCGGCCGAGCGCCCGCAGATCGGGATCGTTGAGGGCCTGGACGCCGATGGAGACGCGGTTGACGCCGACCGCGCGGTAGCCGGCGAAGCGGTCGGCCTCGACGCTCGAGGGGTTCGCCTCGAGGGTGATCTCGGGGTCGGCGGCCATCGGCCAGCTGGCGGCCACCGCATCGATGATGGCGCCGACGGTCTCGGGCCGCATCAGCGACGGCGTGCCGCCGCCGAAGAAGATCGATTCCACCTCATGCCCGCGCGAGCGCTCGGCGAACCAGGCGATCTCGCGGGCGAAGGCGGCGGCGAAGCGCTGCTGGTCGACGGCGGCGTGCCGGACATGGCTGTTGAAGTCGCAATAGGGGCATTTCGACTGGCAGAAGGGCCAGTGGACATAGACGCCGAAGCCGCCTTCCGGCCTGTCGGAGCGCTCACCCAAAACAACGCTCCACGAGGGCGGAGAAAGCGCGGGCACGGTGCGACAGGCCCTCGCCCCGGCCGGGCTTCCAGCCGTGCTTCTCCTCGGCGCTCATCTCGCCGAAGGTCTTGTCCATGCCCTCGGGCAGGAAGGCGGGATCGTAGCCGAAACCCTGCTCGCCACGCGGCGGCCAGACGAAGATGCCGTCGATCCGGCCCTCGACCGTCTCGACATGGCCGTCGGGCCAGGCGAGGCAGAGGGCGGCGACGAACCACGACCGGCGATCCTCGTCGGATTCCGCGCCCTTCTCGCGCAGCAGCTCGGCGACATTGCGCATGGCCTGCGCGAAATCGCGCGACGGCCCCGCCCAGCGCGCCGAATGAACGCCCGGCGCGCCGTCGAGGGCGGCGACGCAGAAACCCGAATCGTCGGCGAGCGCCGGCAGGCCGGTGGCCGTGGCGGCGGCGAGCGCCTTGATCGCGGCGTTGTCGGTAAAGGTTGAGCCGGTCTCCTCCGGCTCGTCGAGGCCGAGTTCGCCGGCGGAAACCGTATCGGCTCCGAAACCTTCCAGCAGGTCCTTCATCTCGCGCAGCTTGCCGGGATTGTGGGTGGCGATCACCAGCCGGCCGCCGGCGAATTTGCGCGGCGCGCTCATCCAATCGCCATGCGCTGCAGGTCGAAGAGCCTCCCGCAGCCGGCGCGGGCGAGCCCGAGCATGGCGTTGAAGGTCTCCTCGCTGAAGGGCGTCTTCTCGGCTGTGGCCTGGATCTCGACGATGCCGCCGCTGCCGGTGAGGACGAAGTTGGCGTCGGTCTCGGCGGTGGAATCCTCGGCATAGTCGAGATCGAGCACCGGGGTGTCGTTGTAGATGCCGCAGGAAACCGCGGCGACCTGGTCGCGCAGCGGGTCGGCGTTCAGCATGCCGCGCGCCTTCATCCATCCGAGGCAGTCCGACAGCGCGACCCAGGCGCCGGTGATGGAGGCGGTGCGGGTGCCCCCGTCGGCCTGGATGACGTCGCAGTCGACGGTGATCTGCCGCTCGCCAAGCTTTTCCAGATCGATCACGCTACGCAGCGAGCGGCCGATCAGGCGCTGGATCTCCAGCGTCCGGCCCGACTGCTTGCCGGCGCTCGCCTCGCGGCGGGTGCGGTCGTGGGTGGCGCGCGGCAGCATGCCGTATTCGGCGGTGACCCAGCCGCGGCCCTGGCCGCGCAGCCACGGCGGCACGCGCTCCTCCAGGCTCGCCGCGCACAGCACCTCGGTATCGCCGAAGCGGATGCGGCAGGAGCCCTCGGCGTGGCGCAGCACGCCGCGCTCCACGGTGACACGCCGCATCTCGTCCGTCGCCCGGCCGGAAGGTCTCATGAGCTGTTCCCGATTCTCGCAAGGGGCCCAGTCACGCGCGGGGCTCTCCTGAGCGCGCTTGTAACCGCGCCCGCCCT
>JBFWXZ010000214.1:0-5251 GCA_050186955.1 Flavobacteriaceae bacterium | reverse complement strand
CTCACCGACTCTCTCGACCGCTATCCGCGCCAGCTCACCGGCGGCCAGCGCCAGCGCGTCGCCATGGGCCGCGCCATCGTCCGCGATCCGCAGGTCTTCCTGTTCGACGAGCCGCTCTCCACTCTCGACGCCAAGCTGCGCGTCGCCATGCGCACCGAGATTCGCGAGCTGCACCAGCGGCTGAAATCGACCTCGATCTACGTCACCCACGACCAGATCGAGGCGATGACCATGGCCGACCAGATCGTCGTCATGCGCGACGGCGTGATCGAGCAGATCGGCGCCCCGCTGGAGCTCTACGACCGGCCGCAGAACGTCTTCGTCGCCGGCTTCATCGGCTCGCCGGCGATGAACTTCATCGACGGCGTGGTCGAGCGCGCGGGGGGCGCCGCGCGGCTGCACGTCGCCGACGGCGTCGCGCTGCCGCTGCCCGAGGGCTCGCCGGTCAGCGACGGCCAGAAGCTGACCTACGGCGCGCGCCCCGAGCACCTTTCGCTGGCCACCGGCGGGGAGGGGGTGCCGGCGCGGATCTCCGTCATCGAGCCGACCGGGGCGGAGACCCTCGTCGTCTCCCGCGTCGCCGGCCGCGAGGTCACCGCCTCCTTCAAGGATCGCCACCCGCTGAAGCCCGGCGAGACGATCCGCCTCAAGCCGCGCACGGAGACCGTGCACCTTTTCGACGCCGCGACGGGAAACCGCATCACGGCGTGAAGACCGCGCGCGGCCGGTTCAAGCCGCGATCGAAAGAACCGCTGAAACGGTCGACAAACGGGAGGACCCCATGACGAACTGGACGAAGAGACTGCTGTTGAAGGGTGCGGCCGCGGCCTGCGCCCTCGCCGTCGCCGGCACGCTGTCGGCGACCAGCCCGGCCGAAGCCGCCTGCAACGTCACCAACAAGCCCGAGGACGGCGCCTCGCTCACCCTGCTGCGCTGGAAGCGCTTCGTGCAGGCGGAGGAGGACGCCTTCCTGAAGATCGTCGAGAACTTCAAGAACGACTGCGGCGTCGCCATCGAGGTGCAGAGCGAATCCCTCGACGACGTGCAGCCCAAGGCCTCCGTCGCCGCCAATGTCGGGCAGGGACCGGACATCATCTGGGGCCTCTATTCGCTGCCCCACCTGTTCCCCGACAAGCTGGTCGACGTCACCGACCTCGCCAACATGATCGGCGACAAATACGGCGGCTGGACCGACACCTCGGTCATCTACGGCAAGTCGGGCGACAAGTGGATCACGGTGCCGATCGCCTATAACGGCAACTACATCAACTACCGCATCTCGGCGATCAAGGAGGCCGGCTACGACGCGATCCCGACCGACACCGCGGGCTTCCTGGCGCTCGCCACCAAGCTCAAGGAGATCGGCAAGCCGATCGGCTTCGCGCTCGGCCACGCCACCGGCGACGGCAACGCCTGGGTCCACTGGGCCCTGTGGGCGCATGGCGGCTCGCTGGTCAACGAGAACGACGAGGTCGTGATCAACTCGCCGGAGACCAAGAAGGCGGTCGAGTACGTCGTCGAGCTCTACAAGCAGATGGTCCCGGGCGTCGCCTCGTGGAACGACTCCAACAACAACAAGGCCTTCATGTCGGAGGAAGTCGCGCTGACCAACAACGGTCCGTCGATCTATCCGGCGGCCCAGAAGGACAAGCCCGAGATCGCCGCCGACATGGACCATGCGGTGTGGCCGGTCGGCCCGGTCGGCAAGCCGACCGAGCTGGCGCTCGCCTATCCGATGTCGATCTTCCAGTACACCAAGTATCCGAACGCGGCGAAGGCGTTCATCGAGTACCTGTTCCAGCCCGAGCAGTACAACATGTGGCTGGAGGCGGCGGTCGCCTACCTGACGCCGCCGGTGCACGGCTATGAGGACAACGTCGCCTTCACCAAGGACCCGAAGCTGACGATCTTCAAGGACGCCGCCAACCGCACCCTCGCCGCCGGCTACAAGGGCTCGATCGGCGAGAAGGCGGCGGCCGCGCTCGCCGACTTCATCGTCCTCGACATGTTCGCCAACGCGGCGACCGGCAACATGAGCGTCGACGACGCCATCGCCAATGCCGAGCGGCAGGCGAAGCGCATCTATCGCTGATCGCGCGACGAAACCGCCGGACCCGGGAAACCGGGTCCGGCGCCCCTGGTTTCCGCACCCCTGGTTCCTGCAGAGGCGGTCATGGCTGAAGCGACGACACGGGACTTGAGTCCGGCGGGGCCGACAGCGTGGTCCCGGCTGCAGCACAGCGTGAACTGGTGGAGCTTCTGGTTCATGCTGCCGGCGGCGGGCTTCCTGCTGCTGTTCCTCGCCTATCCCCTCGGCCTCGGCATCTGGCTGTCGCTGACCGACGCGCGCATCGGCCGCGCCGGCCAGTTCATCGGCCTGGAGAACTTCACCTGGCTGTGGGACGACGGCGTCTTCTGGCTGTCGGTGTTCAACACGCTGCTCTACACGATCGTCGCCTCGGCGGTGAAATTCGCCATCGGCCTCTACCTGGCGGTGCTGCTAAACCACCATCTGCCCTTCAAGGCGTTTCTGCGCGCCATCGTCCTGCTGCCCTTCATCGTGCCCACCGTGCTGTCGGCCATCGCCTTCTGGTGGATCTACGACGCGCAGTTCTCGATCATCTCCTGGACCCTGACCAAATGGGGTCTGATCGACCACAACATCAATTTCCTCGGCGACGTGTGGAACGCGCGCTGGTCGGTGATCTTCGCCAATATCTGGCGCGGCGTTCCCTTCGTCGCCATCACCCTGCTGGCCGGGCTGCAGACCGTCCCGCCCTCGCTCTACGAGGCGGCGACCATCGACGGCGCGTCGCGCTGGCAGATGTTCCGCTACATCACCTATCCGATGCTCACCCCGATCATCGCCGTGGTGATGACCTTCTCGGTGCTGTTCACCTTCACCGACTTCCAGCTCATCTGGGCGATCACCCGCGGCGGCCCGGTCAACGCCACCCACCTGATGGCGACGCTCTCCTACCAGCGCGCCATCCTCGGCGGCTATCTCGGCGAGGGTGCGGCGATCTCCACCGCCATGATCCCCTTCCTGCTGGCGGCGATCATGGTGTCGTGGTTCGGCCTCCAGCGGCGCAAGTGGCAGCAGGGGGAAAGCGATGACTGAGGCCTCGCGCGAGCCGCGCACCGGCTGGCTGACGAACTGGCTCGAGCGCCGCCGCGCCAGGCGGGCCGAGGCCGCGGCGGAAGCCCAGTCCGGCATGGACTATCTGATGTCGACGCCGCGCAAGACGGTCACCGTCTACCTGCCGCTGGCGATCATCGTCTTCGTGCTGCTGTTCCCGTTCTACTGGATGGCGCTGACCTCGGTTAAGCCCAACGAGCAGCTCGTCGACATGGACACCTTCAACCCCTACTGGGTCGTCCACCCGACGCTCAGCCACATCCGCTCGCTGCTCTTCGACACCGCCTATCTGCACTGGATGTGGAACACCATGCTGGTCGCCATCGTCGCCACCGCGCTCTCCATCGCGGCGAGCGTCGGCGCCGCCTACGCCATCGTGCGGCTGCGCTATCGCGGCGCCTCCTATGTCGGCGGCGCGATCTTCCTCGCCTATCTGGTGCCGCCCTCGATCCTCTTCATCCCGCTGTCGCTGATCGTCGTGAAATACGGGCTGTGGGACTCGCCCTGGTCGCTGATCCTGACCTATCCGACGATCCTCATCCCGTTCTCGACCTGGCTGCTGATGGGCTACTTCAAGTCTATCCCCTACGAGCTCGAGGAATGCGCGCTCATCGACGGCGCGTCGCGCTGGCAGATCCTGACGCGGATCATCCTGCCGCTCGCCGGGCCGGGCCTGATCTCCGCCGGCATCTTCGCCTTCACCCTGTGCTGGAACGAGTTCATCTACGCGCTCACCTTCCTGTCGAGCCCCGACAAGAAGACGGTGCCGGTGGCGATCATCTCCGAGATGGTCGACGGCGACATCTACCGCTGGGGATCGCTGATGGCCGGCGCGCTGTTCGGCTCGGTGCCGGTGGCCATCGTCTACATGTTCTTCGTCAACCACTACGTCTCGGCGATGACCGGCGCGGTGAAGGAATGAGCGCGCTGCCGCGCGTCGGCTTCGTCGGCCTCGGCGCCATGGGCCTGCCGATGGCCCGGATCCTCGTCGACAAGGGGTTTCGCGTCGCCGGCTGCGACGTCAGGCCGGAGCCGCCCCGGGCGCTCGCCGCGGCGGGCGGCGAGGCGGCGTCCACGCCCGCCGAGGCGGCGAGCGGGGCCGACTGCCTGCTGCTGATGGTCGTCAACGCCGACCAGGCCGAGGACGTGCTCTTCGGCGCCGGCGCGGCCGCCGCCGCCCTTTCGCCGGGCGCGGTGGTCGCCGCCTGCTGCACCCAGCCCGCCGGCCGCGCCCGCGCGCTCGCCGACAGGCTCGACGAGGTGGGCATGCTGTTCGTCGACGCCCCGGTCTCCGGCGGCGTCGTCGGCGCCGCCGCGGGGCAGCTTTCGATCATGGCGTCGGGTGCGCCGGCGGCGATAGACAAGGCCGCGCCGGTGCTCGGGGCGCTCGCCAAGGCGGTCTGGAACATGGGCGCCGAGCCGGGCCTCGGCTCGATGATGAAGACCGTCAACCAGCTCATGTGCGGGGCCCATATCGCGGTCGCCGCCGAGGCGATGGTGCTGGCGCGGACGGCGGGGCTCGACCTCGCGCTCGCCCAGCAGGTGCTGAAGGCCGGCGCGGCCAACAGCTGGATGCTGGAGAACCGCGGCCCGCGCATGCTGGAGGACGACCCTGAAGTCACCAGCGCGGTCGACATCTTCGTCAAGGATCTCGGCATCGTGCTGGCCGCCGGCGAGACGGCGCGGACCGCCCTGCCGATGGCCGCGCTCGCCCGCCAGATGTTCCTCGCCGCCTCCGGCATGGGGCTCGGCGCGGCCGACGACAGCCAGGTGGTGCGCGCCTTCGAGGCGCTCTCGCCGCATAACGATCTCAAGGGCTGACGACAGGGGAGGGGCGCATGAGCGACAAATCGCGCATCGGCTTCATCGGGCTCGGCCTGATGGGCCACGGCATGGCGAAGAACCTCGTCGCCAAGGGCTGGCCGCTGAGCGTCATGGCGCATCGCAACCGCAAGCCGGTGGACGAGCTCGTCGCCATGGGCGCGAGCGAGGTCGAAACGCCTGCCGAGATGGCGGCGCGCTCCGACATCGTCTTCATCTGCGTCACCGCCAGCGGGCAGGTCGAGGAGGTGGTCGCCGGGCCGGACGGGCTGCTCGACGGCGCGGCGCCCG
>JBFWXZ010000213.1:0-5287 GCA_050186955.1 Flavobacteriaceae bacterium | reverse complement strand
AGCAGCCGGCGGCCAGCGCGGCCGACAGCTTCCGCACCACCTGGTTGATCGGGAAATTCCACGGCGTGAAGGCGGCGACCGGGCCGACCGGCTCGCGCAGGGAAAGCTGATAGACGCCCTGGGTCCGGGACGGTATGACGCGGCCATAGGTGCGGCGCGCCTCCTCGGCGAACCAGTCGATTATGTCGGCGGCGCTCCTGACCTCCATCAGCGCCTCGCGCAGCGGCTTGCCCTGCTCGAGCGTCATCAGCCGCGCGATGTCCTCCGCCCGCTCGCGGACGAGGTCGGCGGCGCGCCGCATGACCTTCGAGCGCTCGAAGCCGGACACCTTGCGCCACTGCTCGAAGCCGCGCCTGGCGGCCTCGACCGATCTCTCCAGATCCGCCGGGGTCGCGTGGGCGACGGTCCCGACCACCTCCTCGGTCGCCGGGTTGACCACGGGAATCGTCGCGCCGGCGGAAGCCGGGCGCCACTCGCCGGCGATGTGAAGCAAGGTATCCTGATACATGGGAAGCTGACTTGTCCTAAGCTGAATAGACCAGTTCGCCGTCGATATAGGTCGACGTGACGGCAAGGTTCTTAAGCTCGGATACCGGAAGGCGATAGGGGTCCTTGTCGAGAATTATGAAGTCGGCGACCTTGCCGGGCTCCAGCGATCCCATCTTGTCCTCCCAGGACAGCGAATAGGCCGCCCAGTTGGTGTACATCCTGAAGGCCTGCTCGACGGTGACCGCCTGATCGGGCTCGATCTCCTCGCCGCCCTGGCTGCGCCTTTCCACCGACGCCTGGATGGCCGGGAACGGGTTGTGCTGGTCCCTGGTGATGCCGATCGCGTCGGAATTGCCCGGAATGATCAGCCCTGCCTCGATCAGCTTCCTGAACGGCATCAGCGGGCCGGTCCGCTTCTCGCCGAGATTCTTCCTGTAGCCGACCGCCGTGGTCAGGATGAAGGCCGGTTGGGGAACCGGCACGATCTCCAGCTCCGCCAGCCGAGCGATCCGCTCGTCGGTCATGAACAGATTGCCGGCGTGCTCGATGCGGTGGCGCATCGACTTGCGCCGGTCGGCCGGCAGTTGCGCGATGGCGTCGATCGCCTGGTCGAGGGCGCGATCGCCGATGGCGTGGATCGCGATCTGGAAGCCGGCGCCGTCGATCTCCTTGACGAGGCGCGCCAGCTCGTCGTCGGAATAGGTCAGCTCGCCGCGATAGCCCTGCTGGCCGGGATAGTCGTCGTGCATGGCGGCGGCGCCCGAGGTCAGGCCGCCGTCGGAGAACAGCTTGACGCCGCAGAGCTTGATCTTGTCGCCGTTAATGCCGCTCAGCTTCTCCTGCATCATCCGCGTCCCGAAATCCGCCTCCCTGACGACGGTGGGGTATTTCGGATAGATGCCGGCCCTCAGATGCCCCCAGCCCTGCGCCGCCATCAGCAGCAGGCCGTCGAGGCCGTGGGAGTGGAGCGGAATCTCGCCGATGCAGGTGACGCCGACGCTCAGATATTTCTCCTGGACGCGGCACATCGCATCGACCAGCGAGGGGACCGAGGACTGCGGCCCCTGAAGCGGCGCGTACATGTCGTAGGTGCGCCCGGTCAGCTTGCCGGTCTCGGAGTCGCGTTCGATGCGTCCGCCGGGTGCATCGGGCGTGTTCTCGTCGACCCGGAGTTCCTTGAGCGCGACCGAGTTGAACACGTTCAGGTGATAGCTTGACCGGTAGACGATCGGGTGCTCGTCGCTGACCCGGTCGAGGTCGTGCCTGTCGGGATAGCGGCCCTCCTTGAGCTTCAGGCTCTGGAAATGCTCGCCCTGGGCGAGGATCCACTCGCCGGGCCGGGTCTTGTCCGCGTGCGCGCGCAGCTTCTCGACCATCTCCTCGATGGAGGAAACGCTGGAGGACCGGCAGTCGACGGCAAGGCCCCAGGCATAGGCCAGCATCTCCAGATGCGCGTGGGCGTCGATGAGGCCGGGAAAGATGCTGGCGCCCCTGGCGTCGATCATGCGGGCGCCGGGCGAAGCGGCAGAGACGACGGCGTCGCGAGTGCCGACCCTGAGGATACGGCCGTCGCGGAAGCTGAACGCCTCCTGGACGCTGCCGTCGGCATCCATGGTGTTGACCCGGGCGTTTACGACGCAGGTTTCCTCGTGGTTTTTCATTTTTCGGTTCTCCTTCTCACCCGGTTACTTCTGGCTCCCGTTTCGGGGCCGCGTGAACTAGCCAAAACTCTCCGGCGCGCCGGAACGCGGGCGCGCGATTCATCCCTTGCTCAGCACCGTTCGCAGCCCGACGAAGCGCTCCACCAGCAGGACGAGCGACAGGGCGACGAGCGCGCCCAGGCTCGCCCCCGCATAGAGGCTCGGCGTGTTGGAAACCTCGGCGGCGCCGAACAGGTAGACGGGGAAGGTCGTCATGTTGGAGCCGACCAGGAACAGCGTCACCGCGACGTCCTCGAAGGACATGACGAAGCCCATGAACATGCCGGCGACGATGCCCGGGCGCATTAGCGGAATGACCACCCGGAACATCGTCGTCATGGTGTTCGCGCCGAGGCCGGCGGCGGCCTCCTCCCAGCGCGCGTCGGGCGCAGACAGCCGCGCCACCACCGGCACCAGCACGAAGGGGAAGGTGTACATGGTGTGGGCGATCAGCAGGCCGCCGAAGGTGCCGACGATCTGCAGCGACAGGGCGTTCTGCCAGAAGAAGAAATACTGCAGGAAGGCGACGCCGAGAACGATGGCGGGAAACTGCAGCGGGCTGCGCAGCAGCGTCTCGACCGGCGCCCGCGCCGGAAAGCGGCTCTTCACCAGCGCGATCGCGGCGGGAACGCACAGAAGCACCGACAGCGCGGCGCTCGACACGCCGAGAACGAGGCTGCGGACGAAGGCGTCGATCGCCACCTGCGGGATCAGGGCGTAGGAGGAAAGCGACCAGGCGCGCGGCGGAAAGGTCACCGTCGTCGGATTGAACGAGGTCACGACGACGACCAGCAGCGGCACCACGAGGAAGACGACGGCGAGCGCCGTCAGAGCGGACATCGTCCAGCAGACGAGATTGTCGACGACACGGGAGACGGACTGCCTCATGCCGCCCCCCTCGCCCGGACGTTGCGCCGCCAATAGGTGAAGACGAGGATCAGCACCGCGATCAGGCTGATCATCGCCACCAGCAACACCGAGAGGGCGGCCGCGTAGCCGAAGTCGAACAGGATCTGCGAGGCCTGCTGGATCTGGATGGCGATGACGTCGACGCGGCCGCCGCCGAGCAGCACCGGCGTCGTGAAGTAGGCGGCGGTCGCCATCACCGCGATCAGCCCGACGGGGACCGCGTTCATCCAGGTCATCGGCAGATGGATAGAAAGGAACGTCTTCCAGCGCGGGGCGCCCAGCCCGATCGCAGCGCGCTCGATGTCCTGCGGCACCGCCTCGATGACGGGGATCAGGCCGACCATCACGACCGGGGCCTGGATGTGGATCATGCCGATGGCGACGGCGGTGAAGTTGTTGATGAGCTGGACCGGCTCGGAAACGATGCCGAGCGTAATCAGCGCGCTGTTGATCGGCCCCTCGTAGCCCAGCAGCACCCGCCAGCCGAGGGCGCGGGCGATGGTGCTGGTGAAAAGCGAGGCGATCGCCGCGATGAAGATCAGCCGGGAGACCAGCGGCGAGCGCCGCACCACCTGATAGGCGAGCAGGTAGCCGACGACCAGCGACACGACGCCGGTCAGCAGGCTGAGCGAGAGGGTCGTCTGGAGCGAATGGCGCACGGTGCGCGAGGACAGCGCATCGGCGTAGTGGCGAAGCGTGAAGGCGACCCCGGCATCATCGACGACGCTCGCCCACAGGAACTGCACGACCGGGACGACGAAGAAGACAATGAAGAAGAGGGCCAGGGGTGCGATCCCCAGCCTCAGGAAGCGAATGTTCTGGCCGATCACGCGGCGTCCCGCGGCAGCAGGCGCGCATCCTGCCGCTGCCAGGAAACGTGGACCCTGTCGCCCTCGCCGAGGCTGCTGTCGCGCCCCTCGAGGGCGAGCAGCGATCCGACATCGGGCGCCTCGATCCGCAGGAACGTGTTGACGCCGTGGAAGATGCGCTTGCTGACCCGGCCGGGGACGGAGCCCGCGACCGGCTTGCGGCTGCACCTGATATCCTCGGGCCTCAGCGAAACGTAGCCGATGCCGCTGTCCGGCCTCTCGCCATTGGCGATGAACTCGTACCGCGAGCCGGCGACCCTCACCCTGGCCTGCTTGCCCGAGCCGACGACCTCGACGGGCAGCAGGCTCGTCGTGCCGAGGAATTCCGCGGTGAAGGCGTCGCGCGGTTCGCGGTAGAGCCGTGCCGGATCGCCCTCGTCCATGATGTCGCCGTCGCGCATGACGACGATCCTGTCGGACATCGACATGGCTTCCTGCTGATCGTGGGTCACCAGGATCGCCGTCAGCCCGAGCTCCTGCTGGAGCGCGCGGATTTCCTCCTGCGCCTGCGCCCTCAGCTTGGCGTCCAGCGCGCCCATCGGCTCGTCCATGAGCAGCACGGTGGGACGGATGACGATGGCGCGCGCCAGCGCCACGCGCTGCTGCTGGCCGCCGCTGAGCTGGAAAGGAAGCCGGTCGAGAAAGCGATCCATCTCGACCATCTTCAGCGCGTCGACGGCGCGGCTGCGCCGTTCGTCCCTGGCGACGCCGCGCGTGCGCAGGCCGAACTCGACATTGTCGAGGGCGCTCATATGCGGGAACAGGACGAAGTTCTGGAAGACCATGCCCATGTCGCGGAACTGCGGCGGGAGACGGGTGATGTCCTTGCCGTCGATCCGGATGGCGCCGCTGGTCGGCTTGAGATAGCCGCCCACGGCCCGGAGCACGGACGTCTTGCCCGATCCCGAGGGGCCGAGCAGCGACACCAGCTCGCCATGCTCGACCGTCAGGGAGAGATTCCCGACCGCGACGGCTTTCCCGTACGCGATCCTGAGCGACTCGATCTCAAGCCTACTCATCGCCTTGCCTTTCCAGGAACGCTTTCAAGTGGTCGCGACGACGCCCGGACGCGCCCGGCGGATTGGGGGCGGCCGGCCCCCGGGAGGAAAAGGGCCGGCCGCCTTCCGTCACCCGCCTAGCGCAGGATGTTGCTCCAGCCGGTCGTCCATTCCCGCAGATGCGGCAGGAAATCGCCGTAGTTCGGCAGGAACAGCTTGTCGGGGTCCTCGATGACCCAGACCTTCACGCCGGGATCCGTCTCGGAGAGCTACTTGACGGCGGCCGGCGTGGGCGGCGTTCCGGCGATGAACCTATAGAGCA
>JBFWXZ010000212.1:0-5297 GCA_050186955.1 Flavobacteriaceae bacterium | reverse complement strand
GCCGCCGCGGCGGCGGCGGTGACGGCGATCATCGGCCTGCCGCCGAGATCGGCGAGCGGCTTTCCCGGCAGCCGCGTGGCGGCCATCCGGGCGGGTATGACGACGATCGGATTCACTTCCTCGGACTCCTGCCCCCGCCCCTGCCTTCAGGGCTTGCAAAATCACGCCGGGCGCGCTCAAACGTCGCGCTTATACGTGTTGCGTTAGCCGGCGGAAAGCGAGTAGTCTCCGCCGCGATTTCGAGGGGGCCGGGGGCGATCGCCAGAATCACCCGCGGCACGGTTTCACCAAAGACCTCCACAGCGAACGGTGCTCAAGGGCTATGGACAGTTTCGAACTAAACAAGATCGCGGGCGCATTCCTCTTCACGCTGCTCGTGGTGATGGGTCTGGGCGTCGTCGCGGAATCGATTTTCCATACCGAAGCTCCTGAGAAGCCCGGATACGCCGTGGCGGTTTCCGAGGAAGGCGCCGAGCCGGCCGGCGGCGACAAGGCCGCTGAGGCCACGCCGCTTCCCGTCCTGCTGGCTTCCGCCGATGCGTCGGCGGGCGAATCCGTGTCCAAGAAATGCGCCTCCTGCCATACCTTCGAGGAAGGCGGGGCGAACAAGGTCGGCCCCAATCTCTACGGCGTCGTCGGCCGCGTCATGGGCTCGCACGAGGGCTTCAAATATTCCTCCGCCATGCTGGAGAAGAAGGAAGCCGGCGAGACCTGGACGCTGCAGCACCTGAACGACTTCATCCACGATCCGAAGGGCTGGCTGAAGGGCACCGCCATGGGCTTCGCCGGCCTGAAGAAGGATTCCGAGCGCGCCGACATGCTGATGTATCTGCGCTCGCTGGCGGCCAACCCGGTGCCGCTGCCCGCGCCCGAGGCGGCGCCCGCCGAAGGCGAGCAGGCCCCTGCCGGCGAACAGGCTCCCGCGGAGCAGGCCCCCGCGGCCGAGCAGCCGGCCCAGGAAGCAGCACCCGCCGCGACCACCGAGCAGGCGCCCGCCGCCGAGCAGCCGGCGCAGCCCTCGGGCGACGCCCCGGCGACGGAGACGCCTCCGGCCGGTTCGCAGGCCCAGTAAGCCTCACCGACAGGTAATTCCGGGAAAGCCGGCCCGCTGGGCCGGCTTTTTCGTTATCGGGCGCAAAAAGCGGCGCCAAGGGTCGCCGCGAACGCCTGCTGACCTAGATTCCGGAGCAGTTTTGCGTTTGGCTGGACGCCAACGAGGAGGAATCATGCCCGCCGTGCTCATCCGCATCGCATTCGTTCTGCTCATGGCGCTCTGCGCCGCGCCGGCAAGCGCGCAGGAGGACGGCTGGCGGCACGGGCTGTCACTTTTCGGCGATCTCAAATATCCGCCCGACTTCGAGCGGTTCGACTACGTCAACCCGGACGCGCCGAAAACGGGAACGCTGCGGATGGCGGCGGCCGGCACCTTCGACTCGCTGAACCCGTTCATCATCAAGGGCGTGCCGGCGGTCTTCTCGTCGGTGATCTACGACACGCTGATGTCGGCCTCGCTCGACGAGGTCTCCACCGAATACGGCCTGATCGCCGAGAGCGTCTCGCATCCGGCGGATTTCTCCTCGGTCACCTTCCGCCTGCGGCCGCAAGCGCGCTGGCACGACGGCGAGCCGATCACCGCCGACGACGTCATCTTCAGTCTGGAGACGCTGAAGGCCAACCATCCGCGCTACGCCGCCTACTACAAGAACGTCGTGTCGGCGAAGAAGAACGGCGACCACGAGGTCACCTTCACCTTCGACAGCCCCGGCAACCGGGAACTGCCGCAGATCATGGGGCAGTTGCCGATCCTGCCCAGGCACTACTGGGAGGGCACCGGGCCCGACGGCACGCCGCGCGACTTCTCGAAGACGACGCTGGAGCCGCCGCTCGGCAGCGGTCCCTACCGGATCGGCCGCGTCGATCCCGGCAAGTCGATCACCTACGAGCTGGTGGAGGACTACTGGGCGAAGGACCTGCCGGTGAATGTCGGCAGCAACAACTTCGCGCAGATCCGCTTCATCTATTTCCGCGACCGGACGATCATGTTCGAGGCCTTCAAGGGCGACGAGGTCGACGTGCGCATGAACAGCGGCACCAAGGAGTGGGACCAGCAGTTCGATTTCCCGGCGGTGAAGGACGGCAGGGTGATCAAGGGCGCGTTCCTGACCAAAAACGCCGAGCCGATGCAGGGCTTCATCTTCAACCTCCGGCGCGCCAAGTTCGCCGACCGGCGGGTCCGCCAGGCGTTCAATCTCGCCTATGATTTCGAGACGCAGAACCGGCTGCTCTCCTATGGCGACTACAACAAGCGCATCGACAGCTATTTCGCCAATTCCGAGCTGGCGGCGACCGGCGTGCCTGAGGGCCGCGAGCTGGAGCTGCTGGAGCCGTTTCGCGACAAGCTGCCGCCGGAGCTCTTCACCGAGCCCTACAGCAACCCGGTCGGCGGCTCGACGGGCAATGTGCGCGCCAATCTGCGCGAGGCGACGAAGCTGCTGCGCGAGGCAGGGTGGATCGTCAAGGACGGCGTGCTGACCAACGCGAAGACGGGAGAGCCGATGCGGGTGGAGTTCCTGCTCTCCGATCCCGCCTTCGAGGACATCGTCCTGCTCTACAAGAAGAACCTCGACCGGCTCGGGATCGAGACGAGCGTGCGCACGGTCGATTCCAGCCAGTACATCCAGCGCACCGACTCGTTCGACTTCGACATCACCATCGACGTCTGGGCGCAGTCGCTGTCGCCCGGCAACGAGCAACGCGAATACTGGGGCTCGGCGGCCGCCGACCAGCCGGGCAGCCGCAACTCGATGGGCATCAAAAACGAGGTCGTCGACGCGCTGATCGACAAGGTCATCTTCGCCACCTCGCGCGAGGAGCTGGTCGCGGCGACCCGGGCGCTCGATAGGGTCCTGCTGTGGGGCTACTACCTCGTGCCGCAGTTCTACCGGGCGGAAACGTGGATCGCCTATTGGGACCGGCTCTCGCATCCCGACCCGCTGCCGGAATATTCCACCGGCTTCCCCACGATATGGTGGTGGGATGCCGACAAGGCGGCGAAGGCGAAGGGCGGCCAGTGAGCGCAGGGGACGGCAACGCAAGAGACGGGACCACGAGACGCGGCTTTCTCGCCGGCGCGGGGGCAACGGCCGTTCTCGCCTGCGGCGGCGGCGCGGCGCCCGCGCAGGAAGCCCGCCGGCACGGCATGTCGATCTTCGGCGAGCTCAAATACGGGCCCGGCTTCGAGGCCTTCGACTATGTGAACCGCGCGGCGCCGAAGGGCGGCACGCTGTCGCGGGTCTCCTCGACCTGGGCCTTCAACCAGAATCCGGGAACCTTCAACTCGCTGAACACGCTGATCCTCAGCGGCGACGCGCCAGTAGGGCTTGAGCGCATCTACGACTCGCTGATGGTGCGGGCGCTCGACGAGCCGGACGCGATCTACGGGCTCGTCGCCGAATGGGTGGAGACCCTCGACGGCGGCGACCGGTTCCGCTTCGGGCTGCGCGAGCAGGCGCGCTGGCACGACGGCGCGCCGCTGACCGCGGAGGACGTCGCCTTCTCGCTCAACACGCTGAAGAAGGAAGGCCACCCGCTGATCAGCCAGACGCTTCGCGAGTTCGCCGGGGCGCAGGCGCTCGAGCCGCAGCTCGTCGAGCTGACGTTCTCGGGAAAGCATTCGCGCGACCTGCCCCAGGTCGCCGCCAGCCTGCCGATCGTCTCCAAGGCCTATTACGGGAAGCGGCCGTTCAACCGCTCGACCATGGACGTGCCGCTCGGCTCCGGCCCCTATCGCGTCGGCGACCTCAAGCCCGGCAGCTACATCAACTACGTGCGGGTCGAGGACTATTGGGCCCGCGACCTGCCGGTCAATCGCGGCCAGCACAATTTCCAGACGATCCGCTACGAGTTCTACCGCGACCGCGACGTCGCCTTCGAGGCGTTCAAGGCCGGGCAGTACCGCTTCCGCGAGGAATTCACCTCGCGCGTCTGGGCGACCGGCTACGACTTTCCCGCGATGCGCGACGGGCGGGTGAAGCGCGAGGAGCTTCCCGACACCACGCCGTCGGGCGCGCAGGGCTGGTTCATCAATACGAGGCGGGCGAAGTTCGCCGACCGCCGGGTGCGCGAGGCGCTGATCGACGCCTTCGATTTCGAGTGGACGAACAGGAACCTGTTCTACGGCGCCTATGAGCGCACGCGCAGCTATTTCGAGAACTCGCCGATGGTGGCCGAGGGCTTTCCCTCCGACGCCGAGCGCGAGTTGCTCGAGCCATGGCGCGGCAGCGTCCCCGATGAGGTGTTCACCGAGCCCTATGTGCCGCCGGTCACCGACGGCTCGGGCCGCGACCGCAAGCTGTTCCGCCTCGCCAACAACCTGCTCGACGCGGCGGGCTTCAGGCTCGAGAACGGCCGCCGGCTCGACGCCGAGGGCAAGCCCTTCGAGATCGAGTTCATCGACGACGACGGCTCGCTGGAGCGGATCACCCAGCCCTATATCCGCAATCTGGAGCGGCTCGGCATCGCGGCGCGGTTCCACATGGTCGATTCCGCACAGTTGCAGAAGCGGCTGGACGAATACGACTTCGATCTGGTGGTGCAGCGCTATTCCATGCCGCCGGTGCCGGGCGAGGACATCCGCCGCTACTGGTCGAGCGAGGACGCCGGCCTGCCGGGCTCGCGCAACCTCTCCGGCATCCGCAGCGAGGCCATCGACGCGCTGACGACCAAGGTCGTCGAGGCGGCCACCCGCGACGACCAGATCGTCGCCGCCCGGGCACTCGACCGCGTGCTGCGGGCCGGGCGCTACTGGGTGCCGCACTGGTACCGGGCGACCCACAACGTGGCCTATTGGGACGAGTTCGGGCATCCGTCGGAGAAGCCGCGATACGGCCTCGCCGTCGACGAGACCTGGTGGCACGAGGGCGAATAGCGAATGGCCGCCTACATCATCCGACGCCTGCTGCTGATGATCCCGACGCTGCTCGGGATCATGCTGGTGTCCTTCGTGATCATCCAGTTCGCGCCGGGCGGGCCGGTGGAGAAGGTCATCGCCCAGCTTCAGGGCACCGACGTCTCGGCGACAGCGCGCATCGGCGGAGCGGGCGGCGGCGATCTCGGCAACCAGTCGCCATCGGCGGCCGGGGGCGACGCGATCAACTCCAAATATCGCGGCTCGCGCGGCCTCGACCCGGCCTTCATCAAGGAGCTTGAGCGCCAGTTCGGCTTCGACAAGCCGGCCCACGAGCGCTTCCTGCAGATGCTGTGGAACTACGCCCGCTTCGATTTCGGCGAGAGCTATT
>JBFWXZ010000211.1:0-5467 GCA_050186955.1 Flavobacteriaceae bacterium | reverse complement strand
TCAAGGGCGAGGACGACCTGCGGGCGGTTAAGCTTCCCGGCTCAGCTTCCCCGGCGCAGGTCGTCGACGATGGCGAGCGTGCCGTCGACGCCGGGCAGGATCGTCCGGTAGACCAGCAAATTCTCCAGCACCTTCTGGACGTATTCGCGGGTCTCGGTGAAGGGAATCCGCTCGATCCAGTCGATGGGATCGACATCGCCGCGGCGCGGGTCGCCATAGCGCTGCACCCATTCGTCGGCGCGGCTGCGCCCGGCATTGTAGGCGGCGATGGCGAGGACGTAGGAGCCGTTGAAGCGGGCGACGTTCTCGCCGAGATAGGCGGAGCCGAGCTGCGCGTTGTAGGCGGGATCGGTGGTCAGCCTGGTCTTGGAGAAGCCGACGCCGTTGCGCTTGGCGACGGCGGCCGCCGTCGAGGGCAGGAGCTGCAGCAGCCCGCGCGCGTCGGCGTGGCTGATGGCGGCGGGGTTGAAGACGCTCTCCTGCCGGGCGATGGCGTAGACGAGGGCCGGCTCGACGCTTTCCGACAGCGGCTTGAACTTCGGGATGCCGTTGGTCGGGAAGGCGATGCGGTCGGCGTCCCAGCCCTTCGCCTGGGCGCGCTTGCCGGCGTGGACGACCATGTAGGTGAGGCCGAGCTGGTCGGCGAGGCGGGCGATGAGGACGGATTCCTCCGCCGACGCGGCGTTCTCTGCCATGTCGGCGATCATCGGCGCGGCGAGCGAGATATAGCCGATCTCGTCGAGCAGCCGGATGGCGCGAACCGGATCGCGGCGCTCGAAGGCGGCGACCGTCGAGCCGGAGGGCTGCGGGCCGCGGCCGATCTTGAGCCGCGCATGGCTGAGCTTGGCGGCGCCGAGCTGGCCGTAGAACGCCGTCGGGTTGCTCGCGGCCTGCGCGTAGTAGTTGGCGGCGGCCTGGTGGTCGCCGGCGGCCTCCGCGGCGCGGCCGAGCCAGTAGAGCGAGCGGGCCCGCGTCGTCGGGATGGTCGCGACCCTGCCGATATTGGCGAAATGGCGCGAGGCGGTCCGCGGATCGTTGAGGAAGCGCAGGGCGATCCAGCCGGCGTGGAACTCGGCTTCCGCGTAGTCGCCGGAATCCTGCGCGCTGTGCTCGGCGGCGATCTTGTAGGCGAGCTTGGGATTGCCGGCGTCGAGCAGGTTGCGGGTGGCGAGCCGGCGCTCGACCCACCATTCGTCGGGGTCGACAAGGCTCTGCGGGTCGCGCGGCGCGGCGGCGACGACGTCGGCGGCGGCCAGCTCCTTGCCGGCGCGGCGCAGATATTGCGCGCGGGCGAAGAGGTAGCCGGGGTCGCGCTTCTGCGCGGAGGGCACCGCGTCGAGAAGCGCGCCGGCATTGCCGGAGCGGCGGACGACGGCGGCGCGCGCCTTGGCGTAGGCGCTCCAGGAGGAGCCGAGATAGCCGGCGACCCGCAGCGCGTCGTTCGAGCGGTCGCGGTAGAAATACATGTCCATCCGCGCCTTGTGGTCGGCGGCGCCGAGCACCGGGCCGAGACGGGCGAGCGCCCACTTCTCCTGGTCGGGATCGAGGTCGTCGCGCCGCCACGCGGCGGCGGCCAGCGAGCGCGCCTTCGACTTGTCGCCGAGGGCGAGCCAGGCGGCGGCGACGACGAGGTGTCCGGAGCCGGTCGGCGGGTTGTCGCCGAGCAGCCGGACGACCTCGCGCGGCGGCGCGTTCTCGTCCATCATGTCCTGCGCCATGCGCAGCCGCAGCAGGTCGCGGGAGGGCCAGTCGGGCCAGTTGCCAAGGAACTCGGCCATGCGCCGGTAGCCGGCGTCGCGCGCCCGGTCGCGGACATAGAAGAACTCGACGATGGCGCGGGCCAGCGGGTGGCGGATGGCGAGCTGGCGCGCCAGCGCGTCGCCGAACTGGTCGCGCCTGACGAATCCGAGCGCCTCCTTGACCAGCGCCTTGTCGGCGTCGGAGATCGCCGAGGCGTCGCTGAGGCCGGAGGTGGCGCGGCGCGGGGTCTCGGCGGTGAGCGGGCTCGGCGCGGGCGCCGGCTGCGGCGTGCTGGCGACGGTGGTGGCGGGCGCGGCGCGATAGGGCCGCGGGGTCGGCATCGGCACCTGCTCTGCGAGGGCCGGAAGCACGGCAAGTCCCAACAATGCGATGCCGGCGGCAAGCGGGCGGCACATCGGCAGTCTCTGCACGTCACGTCTCCTCGTTCAGCCTCCGGACGGGCCGCCGGACGCGTGAATCAGCACTTACGATAACATAGCCGCGATCCGGCCTTTTCCGGGGCGGATGCGGCGTTGCCGTGGCACGGCGGATAGGTCTATTGTCCCGGCAATTTCGTTACGCCCTTCGGGAAAGCCCGAGGGCAAGAAGGATCGGTCAAAATGTTTCACGGTTCGATAACGGCGCTGATCACGCCGTTTCGCAATGGCGGCATCGACGAAGAGGGCTTCCAGGCCTTCGTCGACTGGCAGATCGAGGAAGGCACCAACGGCCTCGTCCCGGTCGGCACCACGGGCGAATCGCCGACGCTGTCGCATGACGAGCACAAGCGGGTCGTAGAACTCTGCGTGGAGGCCGCCGCCGGGCGCGTGCCGGTGATCGCCGGCGCCGGCTCCAACAACACCGCCGAGGCGATCGACCTCGCGCTGCACGCCAAGGCCGCCGGCGCCGACGCGATCCTCGTCGTCACGCCGTATTACAACAAGCCGTCGCAGGAAGGGCTCTACCAGCACTTCAAGGCGGTGCACGACGCGGCCGACATCCCGCTCGTCATCTACAACATCCCGGGCCGCTCGGTGATCGACATGTCGGTCGAGACCATGGGTCGGCTTTTCAGGGACTGCGACAACGTCGTCGGCGTCAAGGACGCGACCGCCGACCTGACGCGGCCGAGCCTGCAGCGCCAGCACTGCGGCAAGGACTTCGTCCAGCTCTCGGGCGAGGACGGGACCGCGCTCGCCTTCAACGCGCATGGCGGCGTCGGCTGCATCTCGGTCACCTCGAACGTCGCACCGCGGCTGTGCTCGGAGTTCCAGGCCGCCTGCCGGGCCGGCGACTTCGCGCTCGCGCTCGACTACCAGGACCGCCTGATGCCGCTGCACAAGTCGCTGTTCGTCGAGACCAGCCCGGCGCCGGTCAAATACGCGGTGTCGCTGGTTCGGCCCGACCTGTCGGCGGAACCGCGCCTGCCCATCGTGGGAGCCACCGAGAACGCCCGCGGCGTCGTTCGCTCGGCCATGGTCCACGCCGGGCTGCTGAACGCCTGATACCGCCATGGCAGCCGCCACCAAGGACCGCCGGCCCGCGGTCGCCGACAATCGCCGCGCACGCTTCGACTACGAGATCAAGGACACGGTCGAGGCGGGCATCGTGCTGACCGGCACCGAGGTGAAGTCGCTGCGCGAGGGCAAGGCGACGATCTCGGAATCCTATGCCGGCGAGCGCGGCGGCGAGCTCTGGCTCTACAACGCCTACATCCCGGAATATCTCCAGGCGAACCGCTTCAACCACGAGACGAAGCGGCCGCGAAAGCTGCTGCTGCACAAGCGCGAGATCGGCCGGCTGGCCGCCGCCATCCAGCGCGACGGCATGACGCTGGTGCCGCTGAAGCTCTATTTCAACGATCGCGGGCGCGCCAAGCTGGAGCTCGCGGTGGCGCGCGGCAAGAAGCTGCACGACAAGCGCGAGACCGAGAAGAAGCGCGACTGGAACCGCGAGAAGTCGAGGCTGCTCAGGGAGAAGGGGTGAAGCCGATGAGCGACGTGCTGCACGATCCGACCGTGTTCCCCGAGGACCTGCCGGTGCCGGAGGACGACGGCGGCTGCGACCATCTCGAGGGCATGCGGTTTCCCGACGTCGCGCTGCCGGCGACCGATGGCGGCAGCGTCGGCATCGCTCGCCTTCAGGGCGTCACCGTGCTCTACGCCTATCCGCGCACCGGCCAGCCCGGGCAGGCGCTGCCGACCGGCTGGGACGGCATTCCCGGCGCGCGCGGCTGCACGCCGCAATCCTGTTCGTTCCGCGACCACGAGGCGGAACTGAAGCAACTGGGCGCGCAGCGCATCTTCGGCCTGTCGACCCAGGACAGCGACTACCAGCGCGAGGCGCGCGACCGCCTGCACCTGCCGTTCGAGATCCTCAGCGACGCGGGGCTTGAGCTGTCGCGGGCGCTCGAACTGCCGCTCTTCGAGGTCGACGGCATGACGCTGATGAAGCGGCTGTCGATGGTCGTCAGGGACGGCGTGATCACGAAGGTCTTCTACCCGGTCTTCCCGCCCGACCGCAGCGCCGCCGACGTCGCCGGCTGGCTGCGGGCTCAGGCCGCCAGATAGGCGTCGATCGCGGCGAACACGTCCTCGAACATCGCGGTCGTCAACCGCCCGGTATTCGTGTTGTAGCGCGAGCAGTGATAGCTGTCGAAGAGCGCCGCGCCGCCCGTCTCGTGGCGTGCGCCGTGGGCGAAGCGGTGGCGGCTGCGCTTCTCGCCCAGCGCGTCGAGGACGGCGTCGTGGGCGATGCGGCCGAGCGCCAGGACGGCGGGCGGCCGCGAGGCCTCCAGCGTCGCGCCGAGGAACGGATTGCAGGCGCGGATCTCGGCAGGCGTCGGCTTGTTCTGCGGCGGCACGCAGCGCACCGCGTTGGTGATCAGGCAATCATGGAGCGTCAGCCCGTCCGCCGGGTCGGCGCGGTATTCGCCGGCGGCGAAGCCGAACTTCTTGAGCGTCGCGTAGAGCAGGTCGCCGGCATAGTCGCCGGTGAAGGGCCGGCCGGTGCGGTTCGCGCCCTTCAGCCCCGGCGCCAGTCCGACGACCAGCAGGCGGGGGCGCGGCGCGCCGAAGCTCGGCACCGGCGCGTTGTGCCAGCCGGGCCAGTTGACGCGCTGCTCGGCGCGGAATTCGGCGAGGCGCGGGCAGAGCGGACAGTCGCGCCCCGGCTCCGTCTCACTGCTCATCGTCGGCGTCGGCGGTGTCGTCCTGACGGCTGCGGCGCGCCCCGCCGTCGCGGCCGAACTGGCCGCGCAGGTCGGCGAGGTCGATGAAGTGGTCGGCCTGCCGGCGCAGCTCGTCGGCGATGGAGGGCGGCTGGATGGCGACGGTGGAGACGACGCTGACCCGGCATCCGCGGCGCTGCACGGCCTCGACCAGCGAGCGGAAGTCGCCGTCGCCGGAGAACAGCACCATGTGGTCCATGTGCCCGGACATCTCCAGCGCGTCGATGGCGAGCTCGATGTCCATGTTGCCCTTGAGGCGGCGGCGGCCGGCGGCGTCGTAGAACTCCTTGGCCTGCTTGGTGACGACCGTGTAGCCGTTGTAGTCGAGCCAGTCGATCAGCGGGCGCAGCGAGGAGAACTCCTGATCCTCGACGAGGGCGGTGTAGTAGAAGGCGCGGATGAGGCGCGAATTCTCCTCGAAATATTCCAGCAGCTTGCGGTAATCGAGATCGAAGCCGAGGGCGCGGATGGAGGCGTGGAGATTGGCGCCGTCGATGA
>JBFWXZ010000210.1:0-5469 GCA_050186955.1 Flavobacteriaceae bacterium | reverse complement strand
CGAGGAGCGTGAGGACGGCGCCGCCGCTCCACCGCGCCTGCCAGGAGAAGCCGGACGCCACCAGGACCGCCACCAGGACCGCCGAGATGGCGATGCCGACCCCGACGCCGCCGAATTGCAGCATCGACAGCGGCGCGTGGCCGCGCGCGATCAGCCTTTCCATGATCATCGGCGAGCTGAAGACGATGACGAAGGCGCTGGCGAAACCGCCGAGGAAGCGGATCGCCAGGAAGGCCGGCATCGAGACGACGAGGGCCGTCGCCAGCGTCGTCGCCGCGCTCAGCGCGAAGGCGCCGAAGAACCAGCGCCGCGGCGAGCCGCCGATATGGCTGCTCGCCGCCGCCAGCGCGCCAAGCAGGTAGCCGAGATAGTTTGCCGAGGCGATGAGGCCGGCCTGCGACGCGCTGAGATCGAGGGCCTCCGCCATCACCGGCAGGATCGGGGTGTAGTTGAAGCGCCCGATGCCCATCACGGCGGCGAGCGACAGGACGCCGCCGAGCGCGATCGCATGCGCGCTGGGCCGCCTGCCGCCTGCCGGTTCCTGGTTCACGTGGATCGCCGCGCTTCGGATGTCATCGGGATATTGCCGCTTACGATCTGCGGCCGCCCGCGTCCAGCCCCGGACCGGCATAAACGGCATCCCCGAATCGCATGGGGGTTCACGCGTCGAACAGCGACTGCTGCACGCCCTTCGCCTTCTCGATGGCGAGCATCCGCATCTTGGTGCGCGCGCCGCCGGCGGCGGAGAAGCCGCCGCTGCCGCCATCCGCCGCCACCACCCGGTGGCACGGCACGATGGGCGCGAAGGGGTTGCGCCCGAGCGCCTGGCCGACCTCGCGGGAAAGCGACACGTCGCCGAGCCTTCGGGCGATGGCGCCGTAGCTCGTCGTCTCGCCACAGCCCAGCTCGCGGGCGATCGCGTAGACCGAGCGGTCGAACTCGCCGATGCCGTCCATGTCGAGCGCGACGCCCGAAAGGTCCGCCGGCGCGCCGGCGAACAGCGCCCGGATCGCCTCCGCCGCCGACCTGACGGCGGCCGGCGGCTCCGCCTCCCCGGTTTCCGGAAACCGCTTCCTCAGCCGCGCCAGCGTCGCCGCGCGATCCGCCTCGGGCAGCTGGCCGGCGACGATCCCGTCCTCCGACCAGGCGAGGGCACAGGGTCCGAGCGCGGTATCGAACAGCGTATGGAAGACCGTCTTCATGGCGGCGATTATCGGCCTTCCGCCGTGCCGTCGCCACCCGAATCGCCCCGGCCTTGCCAGCGCCGCGCGCAGGCAGCAGATTCGAAACCATTCAGCATCGGGAGGCAGGCAGGATGACCATCGTCCAGACCCAGGGCGTCCACCACATCACCTTCAACGGCGCCGACCGCCGGACATCCGTCGATTTCTGGGAGGGCGTGCTCGGCATGCCCTTCGTCTTCGAGCAGCCCAATCTCGACGACCCCGACGTCAACCATCTCTATTTCGATCCCGGCGACGGGCGGTTGATCACCATCTTCACCAGCGAGAGCTGGCCGGCCCGCCAGCAGCCGAACCCCAACCAGCCGGGGTCGCTGCATCACCTCGCCTTCATCGTCTCGCGGGCCGCCTACACCCAGGCGGCGGCGCGGCTGAAGGCGGCCGGCTTCGCCAATTCCGGCGACGTCGACCGCGGCTTCATGGATTCGCTCTATTTCCGCGACCCGCTGGGCCAGCTTCTCGAGCTTGCCTGCTACAAGTTCGAGCCGCCGCACGGCTACACCCATGCCGAGGTGCTGCGCCGCGCCCACCATATCCGCGTCGCAGCCGGCGACTACAACATCGCCGACGCGCATCTCGCGGACGCCATCGCCGAGCTCGCCGCCGAGCGCGGCCGTACGGGGGATCGTGAAGAAGAGGCTTAGGAGGCAGGCTTCATGAAGCCGAAGTCGCAGCCCTCGTCGGCCTGCAGCACTTCCTCGGCATAGAGCTTGTCGTAGCCCCTCAGCGTCTTCGGATCGCGCTTGGAGGAGACGAAGGACGCGCGGCGCTTCTCAAGCTCCGCCTCCTCGACCAGCAGGTCGATGCGGCGCTCCTTCACCGACAGGCGGATGCGGTCGCCGTCGCGCACCAGCGCCAGCGGCCCGCCCTCGGCGGCCTCCGGCGTCACATGCAGCACGATGGTGCCGAAGGCGGTGCCCGACATCCGCGCATCCGAGATGCGCACCATGTCCTTGATGCCCTTCGAGGAGAGCTTCCTGGGGATCGGCAGGTAGCCGGCCTCGGGCATGCCCGACGGGCTCGTCGGCCCGGCGTTCTGCAACACCAGGAAGTCATCCTCGGTCACGTCGAGATCGGGATCGTCGATGCGCTTCGCGAGGTCCTCCAGCGACGAGAAGACGACGGCGCGGCCTTCCTTCTCGAACAGGTTCCTGTCGGCGGCGGAGCGCTTGAGGATCGCCCCGCGCGGCGCCAGCGAGCCGAACAGCGCCACCAGCCCGCCCTGCGGCTCCAGCGGCTCGGACGCCGAGGCGATGACCTTGCGGTCGACGGGTTCGGCGGGTTGCTCGAGCCTTTCGCCCAGCGTCTCGCCGGTCACCGTCACGCAGTCGAGATTGAGCAGCGGCTTCAGCTCGCGCAGCACCGCCCCCATGCCGCCGGCATAGAAGAAGTCCTCCATGTAGTTGGCGCCGACCGGCTTCAGGTTGACCAGCACCGGCGTCGTCTCCGACAGCGCGTTGAGCCAGGAAAGCGGGACGTCGATGCCGAGCCGCCCGGCCACCGCCGTCAAATGGATGATGGCGTTGGTCGAGCCGCCGAGCGCCAGCAACACGCGCAGCGCGTTCTCCACCGACTGGCGGGTGATGATGTCCTTCGGCCGGATCGGCTCGGCTATCAGCCTCACCGCCTGCGCGCCGGTCGCCTCCGCCGCCCGCAGCCGGTCGGCGTGCACGGCGGGGATCGCCGCGGTGCCGGGCAGCGACATGCCGAGCGTCTCGGCGATGCAGGCCATGGTCGAGGCGGTGCCCATCACCGCGCAGGTGCCGGCGGTGGTGGCGAGCCGCATCTCGATCTTGCCGATCTCCGCCTTGTCGATCTCGCCGGCGCGGAACTTGCCCCAGAAGCGGCGGCAGTCGGTGCAGGCGCCGAGCCGCTCCTCGCCGTAGCGCGAGGTCATCATCGGCCCGGCGACGATCTGGATCGCCGGCAGGTTCGCCGACGCCGCGCCCATGAGCTGGGCCGGCACCGTCTTGTCGCAGCCGCCCATCAGCACCACCGCGTCCATCGGCTGGGCGCGGATCATCTCCTCGGTGTCCATCGACATCAGGTTGCGGAACTTCAGGCTCGTCGGGTTGAGGAACACCTCGCCGAGCGAGATCGTCGGGAACTCGACCGGCAGTGCGCCGGCGGCCAGCACGCCGCGCTTCACCGCCTCCAGCATCTCGGGGAAATGCCGGTGGCAGTTGTTGTAGCCCGACGGCGTGTAGGCGATGCCGACGATTCTTTTCGCCAGCATCTCGCGCGAATAACCCATGGAGCTGGCGAAGGACTTCCGCAGATAGATCGAGAAGTCCCTGTCGCCGTAGTTGGTCAGGCCCTTGGCGAAGCCATGTTCGTCGTTGTCCGGCATGGAGCGGTTCGGCCCTGTCTTCAGAGTTTCATCTTGACGTATTTCGGCTCCAGATAGTCGTGGATGCCGAGCGAGCCGCCCTCGCGTCCCATGCCGCTCTCCTTGATGCCGCCGAAGGGCGCTTCCGCCGTCGCCAGCAGCATCTCGTTGACGCCGACCATGCCCACCTCGAGATCCTCATAGGCCCGGGTCGCGGTGCCGAGATCGTGGGTGAATATATAGCCGGCGAGCCCGAAGGGCAGCGAATTCGCCCGCCGCATGACGTCGTCGTAGTCGCTGAAGCTGGTCAGCGGCGCCACCGGGCCGAACGGCTCCTCGGTCATCACCATGGCGTCGTCCGGCACCCGCCCGAGCACCGTCGGCTCGATGAAGTAGCCGCGGTTGAAGTCCTTCGGCGGCTTGCCGCCGGCGAGCAGCTCGGCGCCGCGATCGACGGCGTCGGCGATCATCTTCTTCACCGTCTCCAGCCCGCGCGGATTGGCCATCGGCCCCATCTGCGTACCCTCGTCAAGACCGCGGCCGACCTTGATCGACTGGGCGACGGCGGCGAACTTCTCGGCAAACGCGTCGTAGCTCGCCTCGTGCACGTAGAAGCGGCTCGGCGAGATGCAGACCTGGCCGCAATTGCGGAACTTGGTGTTGGCGCAGGCTTCCGCCGCCTTCACCGGATCGGCGTCGGGGAAGACGATAACCGGCCCGTGCCCGCCGAGCTCCATCGACACCTTCTTCACGCCGTCGGCGGCCAGATGCAGGATCTGCTTGCCGACCGGCACCGAGCCGGTGACCGACACCTTGCGCACGATCGGCGAGCCGATGAGATGGCTGGCGATCAGCCCGGAATTGCCGGTGACGTAGTTGACCACGCCCTTCGGAATGCCGGCGTCGTGGCAGGCCTCGACCAGCGCCGCGCAGGAGCCGGGCGCCTCGCCCGCCGGCTTGACGATGATCGAGCAGCCGGCGGCGAGCGCCGCGGCGATCTTGCGAGCCGGCAGCAGCGCCGGGAAGTTCCACGCCGAGAAGGCGGCGACGACGCCGACCGGCTGGTGGATGACGGCGAGCCGGCTGTCGGCGGTGCGCGAGCCGATGATCTGGCCGTAGATGCGCTTCGTTTCCTCCGAATACCACTCGAACTGGTCGGCCGCGCCGTTGGTCTCGCCCTTGGCCTCGGCCAGCGGCTTGCCGGTCTCCAGCGACATGATGGCGGCGATGCGGTCGACGCGCTCGCGGATCAGCTCGGCGACGCGGCGGATCTTCGCCGCCCGCTCCCAGGTGCCGGTGTTGCGCCAGATGTCGAAGCCGTGCGCCGCGGCCTCCAGCGCGCGGTCGAGATCGGCCTCGCCGGCGTCGCTGATCTTGCCGATCTCGTCCTCGGTCGCGGGATCGAAGACCTGCTTGGTCGCGCCGGTCGCCGCCGGCGCCCAGGCGCCGTCGATATAGAGCTGGAAGTCCTGGTACATGAGGTCTCCGGGTCAGATGTTCTGCTTGAGGTAGCGGGCCTGCACGTCGCCCACCCAGTTGCCGACGTTCCACGAGCCGTAGGCGCCCATGCCGCCGAGCGGGTCCTCGCCGGCATAGACCGGCACATGGACGAGCGAAAGCCCATCATGGGCGCGCGCCTCGGCGAGCGCCTTCTTCAGGCCGTCGGCGTCGTGGCCGGCGAACACCGCCTTCACGCCCTTCACCGCCGAGGCGAGGCGCACATAGTCCACCGGCACGTGGTCGGTGGTGCGGAATTCGTGGTTGTACTGCGCCTCCTGCAACCCGGTGATCGCCGCCATCCGGCGGGTGGCGAACAGCACGATCATGCCCCGCGCGCCGGGCGCGACGCCGTCGAGGGGGGGCGGCGGGGGCTGGGGGGGGGAGCCGGCGCCGGGGTGG
>JBFWXZ010000209.1:0-5484 GCA_050186955.1 Flavobacteriaceae bacterium | reverse complement strand
TCCACTGGTGGACGTGCTCGAGATTGGCGTAGCCGCCGCCGGCGAAGGCGCGCAGCAGGTTCAGCGTCGCCGCCGACTGGCGATAGGCCATCAGCATGCGCTGCGGGTCGGGAAGGCGGGACGCCTCCTCGAACTCGATGCCGTTGATGATGTCGCCGAGATAGCTCGGCAGCGCCGCGTCGCCCTGCTTCTCGGTCGGCGAGGAGCGCGGCTTGGCGAACTGCCCGGCGATGCGGCCGACCTTCACCACCGGCACCGCCGCGGCATAGGTCAGCACAACCGCCATCTGCAGGAAGACGCGGAAGAAGTCGCGGATGTTGTCGGCGCGATGCTCGGCGAAGCTCTCGGCGCAATCGCCGCCCTGGAGCAGGAAACCGTTGCCGGCCGCCACATGGGCGAGCTGCGACTTCAGCTTGCGCGCCTCACCTGCAAAAACCAGCGGCGGAAAGGTCGAAAGCTGCTCCTCGACCGTCGCGACGACGGCCGGATCCGGATAGGCCGGCAGGTGGAGAGCCGGCTTGCTGCGCCAGGATTTGGGAGACCAGTTATTCGACATTTCAAAGCACTCGGGCGGGTTTGTTCAATGGATTCAAAGGCCCGGCGGGTTTTCCACAGCCGGTCCCGCGTCGTTTAATCACAACGCGCCGGGGAATGCCAGTTGCGAGCGCCGGCCATGCGGAACGGGGCTTGCGCGCGGCGGCACGCTGCTGCGACATAGCGACGGAGATTCGCCGCGGCCGCGCAGGCCGGAAAACCGCCCCGGAGGCTGGATGCGCTCGGCCATAGCGCCCATCGCGGCGCTGCTCGTCTCGGTCTTCGTGCTGCTGGTCGGCAACGGCCTGCACAACACGCTCGTCTCGGTGCGCGCCAACGACGCGCAGTTCGGCGCGCTGATCCTCGGCCTCATGGGTTCGGGATACTTCATCGGCATGACCGCCGGCTGCCTGATCGCGCCGGCGATGATCCGCCGGGTTGGCCATATCCGCGCCTTCGCCGCCTGCACGGCCATCGCCACGGTGACGCCGCTGCTGCACGCGCTGTTCGTCCTGCCGCCGGTGTGGATTTTGCTGCGGGCGCTCACCGGCATGCTGTTCGCGGTGCTCTACGCGGTGATCGAGAGCTGGCTCAACGACAAGGCGTCGAACGAGCAGCGCGGCTCCATCCTCGGCATCTACATGGTGGTCAACTATGCCGGGTCGGCGGTCGGCCAGCAGGGCATGAGCATCCCCGACGGCAGCGGCTTCGTGCTCTATCTGATCGCCGCCATCATGGTCTCGCTGTCGGCGGTTCCGGTGGCGATGACGCGCTCAGTATCGCCGCCCATCCCCGAGGCGCCGCGCATCGACCCCGGCTGGCTCTACCGCCTCTCGCCGGTCGCCTTCATCGCCTGCATCGTCAGCGGCCTCGTCAATTCGTCATTCTGGACGCTGGCGCCGGTGTTCATCGCCGGGACCGGCCACGACACCTTCGTGGTGGCGAATTTCATGACCATCGTGGTCTTCGGCTCGGTGGTGGCGATCTGGCCGGTGGGGCTGCTGTCGGACCGCACCGACCGCCGCCATATCCTGCTGGCGTCGGGCATGTTCTCCATCGCCGCGTCGATCGCGCTGGCGATCTTCAGCGACCGCGACCCGACATGGCTCTACGCCGCCGGCTTCTGCTTCGGGGCGGCGACGATGCCGGTCTACTCGCTGGCGACCGCGCATGCCAACGACCATGCCGGCTCCGGCGAGGCCGTCCGCGTCGCCACCGGCGTGCTGCTGCTCTACTGCTTCGGCGCCATGGTCGGCCCGCTCTTCGCCTCCGGCGCGATGGCGCTCGCGGGGCCCTCGGGCATGTTCGTCTACTGCGCGGCTATCATGATCGGGCTGATGGTGTGGACCGGCTACCGCCTGATGCAGCGCAAGGCGCCGCCGCAGTCGGAGCGCGACACCTATGTGGCGCTCAGGCCGACATCGCCCGCCATGGTCGGCCTCGATCCGCGGCTGCCGCCGACCGACGACGATTAGGCTTGATTACCCTAGCGTCATGTAGGGCAAACTGTTGACGCAAACGGAAGCTTAACCTCCGCAGGGCCTTGCGCCATGTCCACGACAACCGAGGAAAGCGTCAGGCTCGCCGCGCTCGACGGTCACGCGCTCGGCGGCATCTGGTTCCAGCCGAGCCAGGCGCCCCGCGCCGCCGCCATCGTCAACGGCGCGGTCGGCGCGAAGCAGCGCATCTACGCGCCATTGGCGCGCAGCCTCGCCGGGCTCGGCATCGCCACCCTCACCTACGACTATCGCGGCATCGGCGCGTCGCGGCCGCAAAGCCTGCGGGGGTTCAGGACCGATCTCAGGGACTGGACGATCAGCGATGCCGGCGGGGCGATCGCCGCCGTCCGGGCGCGCCATCCGGACATCCCGCTGCTCGGCGTCGGCCATTCGCTCGGCGGCCAGCTTCTCGGCCTCCAGCGCGAGCCCGACGCCTTCTCCCGCTACGTCGCGGTGGCGACGCTGTCGGGATACTGGCGCAATCTCGACGATTCGTGGCGCGCCTTCATCCGGATGAACCTCGTCGGCGCGCCGCTCGCCATGGCGCTCGGCCACGTCCCCGGCTTCCTCGGCCTCGGCGAGGATCTGCCGGCCGGGGTGTTCCTGCAATGGGCGCGCTGGTGCCGGCAGCCGGACTATCTGTTCGACGCGCCGGAGATGCCCGAGAAGGCTAATTTCGCCCGCTACACCGGCCCCTATCTCGCCATCGGCGCGACCGACGACCCGTGGGGGAACCCCAGGGCGCTGCGGGCGCTGCTGAAGCACTACGACAACGCGACGGTCGAGGAAGCCTGGCTGGAGCCGGCGCGATCGCCGAACGGCCGGATCGGCCATTTCGGCTTCTTCCGGCCGGAAAACCGCGAGGCGCTTTGGCCCGTGCTGACCGACTGGCTGACACGGGACCTCTGACCCACCCGCATAACCCGCATGGCCGATGAAGGCTTGTTCGCGGGCCCCGCGGGGCTTAAAACTGGCGGCCATGAGCTCGATCGCGGAAGCACGCGCCTATCGCGGCACCAACCAGTGGATACTCGTCGTATCCATCGCCCGCATCCTGCTGTTCGCGAACTTCATGACGGTCGCCGGCACGATCCCCCTGCTCAAGCAGGAGTGGAACCTGACCAGCACCGGCGCCGGGGCCATCGTGACCAGCTTCACCATGTGCTACTCGGCCTCGCTGTTCATCTTCGCGTGGCTCGCCGACCATATCGGCGCCAAGCGCTCGGTAATGATCTCGGCGGTGGCGAGCGCCAGCGCGGCGCTGCTCTTCGGCTTCTTCGCGCGGGACTGGACGAGCGCCTTCGTCCTCTACGGGCTGGTCGGGCTCTGCCACGGCGGCATCTACACCCCCGTCATCATGGTGTTCTCCGACGAGGTCGAGCCGAACCGGCTGGGCACCGCCATGGGCTACCTCATCGGCTCCACCTCGCTCGGCTATGCCGGCTCGCTGATGGCCACCGCGGCGGGGATGTGGATCGGCGGCTGGAAGGCCGCCTTCATTGCCGGCGGGGTGCTACCGATGTTCGGGGCGGCGATCCTGCTCGTCGCGCTGTGGCCGATCGAGAACCGCATCCACGCGAAGACGCGGGCGCCGGCGAAACTTTCCGAAGTCCGCAAGAACCGCGACGGCCTGCTGCTCATCGGCACCTATGTGGCGCACACCTGGGAACTGCTCGGCATGTGGGCGTGGCTGCCGGCCTTCCTCTCGATCAACCTCGTGCTGTCGGGCGCCGGCGTCGTCGCGGCGACCGTCACCGGGGCCTCGGTGTCGGCGATCATGCATCTCTTCGGCTCGGCGGCCTCGGTCTCCACCGGCCGCATCTCCGACCGCGTCGGCCGCCGCCCGGTGATCGTCGCCATGGCGGCGGCCTCGGCGGCGCTGTCTTTCGTCATCGGCTGGCTGGTCGCCTGGCCACCGGTGATCGTCGCCGGGATCGGCATCGCCTACGCCATGCTGTGCCTCGGCGACTCGCCGGTGATGACCACGGCGATCTCCGAGCGCGTCGACCCGGTGATCCTCGGGCGGGTGCTGGCGATCCGCGGGCTGATGGGCTTCGGGGCGGGGGCGATATCGCCGCTGGTGCTCGGCGCGGTGCTCGACGCGACCAAGGCGGCGGCGCTGTCGCAGCCGGCGCAATGGGGGCTGGCCTTCGCGGTGCTCGGGATCGGCGGCATCGCCGCGGCGGGCTGCGCCCGCGCCCTGCCCCGGCTGAAGAAAAGCCAGGTCCGGGGCTAGTCCGCGCGCCAGCGCTCGCTGGGCTCGCGCATGGTGACGAGTTCCTCGGCCGCCGTCGGGTGCACCGCCATGGTGGCGTCGAAATCCGCCTTCATCGCCTTCATGGCGAGCGCGATGCCGAGAAGCTGCGCCATCTCGCCGGCGTCGGGACCGACGATATGGCAGCCGACGACGCGGTCGGTGTCGGCGTCGACCAAGAGCTTCATCAGCATCTTCTCCTGGCTGCCCGACAGCGTCGCCTTCATCGGCCTGAACGCCGAGCGGTAGATGTCGAGGGCGGTGCAGCGCTTCTTGGCCTCCGCCTCGGTCAGTCCGACGGTGCCGATCTCCGGCGTGGTGAAGACGGCGGTGGGGATCAGGTCGTGATCGACGGTGCGCGGCCTGTCGCCGAAGACGGTGTCGGCGAAGGCGTGGCCCTCGCGGATCGCGACCGGGGTCAGCGCGACGCGGTCGGTGACGTCGCCGACGGCGTAGATCGACGGCACGCTCGACTGCGAATAGGCGTCGACGATCACCGCGCCCGCGCCGTCGAGCTCGACGCCGGCGCTCTCGAGGCCGAGCCCCCTAGTGTAGGGCGTGCGGCCGATGGCGAACATGATCTGGTCGGCGGCGAGCCGCTGGCCGCCCTTGGTGATCGCGACGAGACCGCCCTTCTCCCTGTCGATACGGGTGAAGATGTCGTTGCAGACGATGTTGACGCCGCGCGCCCGCATGGCGTCGGCGACATGGTCGCGGATGTCGTCGTCGAAGCCGCGCAGGATCTGCGGCCCCCGATAGACCAGCGTGACGTCGGCGCCGAGGCCGTTCAGCAGGCTGGCGAACTCCACCGCGATATAGCCGCCGCCGGCGACCAGCACGCGCTTCGGGAAGGTCTCGAGATGGAATATCTCGTTGGAGGTGATGACGTGCTCGATGCCCGGCAGCGCCTCGTCGAGATTGGGCCAGGCGCCGGTCGCGACCAGGATGCAGCGGGCCGTGAACTCGCGGCCGGTCGCCTCGACGCGCACCGTGTTCGGCCCGGCGACGACGGCGCGGCTGTCGACGATCTCGACGCCGGCCTTCTCGAGATTGCCGCGATAGGCGGCCTCGAGGCGGGCGATCTCCTTGTCCTTGGCGGCGATCAGCGACGGCCATTCGAAGCGCGCCTTGCCGACGCTCCAGCCGAAGCCCGCCGCCTCGTGGAACTCGTCGGGGAAGCGGCTTGCATAGACGAGG
>JBFWXZ010000208.1:0-5495 GCA_050186955.1 Flavobacteriaceae bacterium | reverse complement strand
GATGACGTCGCCCGGATTGAGGGTGATGCGCGCGGTGATGTACTCGATCACCTCCGGACTGGGGTGGACCATGTCGTTGGGGGGGAAGCGCTGCTTCTCCACGCCGTTGACGCGGCAGAGCATGGTCAGGTCGTGGGGGTCGGCGATCTCGTCGGCGGTGATCAGCGTCGGTCCCATCGGGCCGAAGGTGTCGGCGGCCTTCAGCGGGATGATGATGCTGCCGGACTCCGGCGGCCGGGGAATGATCTTGGCGGTCAGCTCGTTGCAGGCGGTGTAGCCGCCGACATAGTCGAGCGCGTCGGCCGCCTTGACGCGCGAGGCGCGGCGCCCGATGACCACCGCCAGCTCGGCCTCGTAGTCGACCTTGTCGATGATCGCCGGCACCATGACGGGCTGGTCGTGGCCGATGGCGCATCCGGGCATCTTGGCGAACAGCTCGGGATGCTTGTTGAACTGCAGCCCCTCGTGCTTCGTCAGTTCCTTGAAGTTGTAGCCGAGGCCGAGAAAGACCGCCGGCGTCGTCGGCGAGAGATATTCCACCGACGCGGCATCGACCTGCCGGCCGCTCTTCATCGCCGCCTTCGCCTTGTCGAGCACCCGCGAGCCGCCCGCCAGCAGGGTCGCGACATCGGCGAAATCGGGGTCGTCGCCGAGGACGACGAGCTTCCCGTCGGCATAACCCGCCACGACCGGAGCGCCGCCAGGTTCAGTTCTGATGCGGGCAAGCTGCATGTTCTTCTTCCTTTTCTTTTTCAGGTCCGCCGATGCGGGAATGCGGACCGGCGTCAGCGCCAGTCCTTGAGGTTGACGACGAAGCAATGCCGGTCCGCGCGGTAGGAGGTGATGGCGCAGAACAGCGGATGGCCGGAGCGGTCGAGATAGGTGCGGCTGCCCTCGAGCACGGGATCGCCGACCTCGGTGCCGAGATATTCGGCGAAGGACGGCTCGGTGAGGCTGGCGGTGATGGTCTGGTCGACGGAATCGATGGAGATCCCGTATTTGTCCTCGAGCAGGGTGGCCAGCGACAGCCGCTTGAGATCCTCCTCGTCGCGGAGAATCTTGCGACCGAGCTCCTCGGGCAGATAGGTCCGGATGAAGGCGATGGGATCGTCGTGGATGAGCAGCACGCGCTCCAGATAGACGATCGTGCTGTCCTCCGGGATGTCGAGCAGGGCGGCTACGGCCGGCGGCGGCCGGCGGGTGTTCTTGTAGATCAGCTTGGTGACGGCGCCGTCATTGCCCTTGATCAGGCTCTCCAGAACCTGGCTCGGGCGCTGCTGCATGCGCGGCACCGGGGTGCCGAGATAGAAGGTCCCGAGCCCCTGCTCGCGGCGGATATAGCCGGCATCCTCGAGCATCTTCAGCGCCTGCTGGATGGTCGCCCGGCTGACGCCGAACTCCTCGCAGAGCAGCGCTTCCGACGGAATTTTCGAGCCGGGAGCGAGATCGCGCTCGAGCCGGGCCCTGAGGATTCCCTGGATGGCTACGTATTTGTGGACGCCGTTGCGCATGCGTTAACTTGTATAGTTGACCGGTTGACCGGTCAACTGATCTTATGCACTCCGCAAGGGCGGCGAAGCGCGGGACACGCGGACGCCGGAATCGACGAAGAGAAGCCGGAGGATCAATGCAGCGGCCATCAACGAACCCGCACGGACTGGGAATCGACCATCTGCTCTTCCTGTCGCGGGACCTGGAGACATCCGCAGCCACACTTGAGAGGCTCGGCTTTACCATCGCGCCGCGCAGCACCCACAGTCCGCATCTGGGGACCGTCAACCGGACCGTGATGTTCCAGCGCGACTATCTGGAGATCATCGCGGTCGGGACGCCGACGCCGCACAACCAGCTGCACCGCGACAATCTGCAGCGGGGCGAGGGCTGCAACATCGCGGCGATCACCACCGATTCGATCGACGCGACCCGCGCGGCGCTCGCCGCCGCCGGCATACCGACCAACGAGCCGGTGGATTTCTCGCGGCCGATCGAGCTGCCGGGCGGGGCCATGGGCGAGGCGGCGTTCCAGGTCGTGCGCCCGGCGCGCGAGAGCCTGCCGAACGGCTTCATGTTCTTCTGCCAGCACCGGACCCCGCAGACCGTGTGGGTCGACGAGTGGACGCGTCACGCCAACAGCGCCCGGCGCATCGCCGCCGTGATCATCGCCAGCGACGACCCGGCGGAAACCGCGCAGCTCTATTCGACCCTGTTCGCGCCGGGCGCGCGGACCGGTCTCGCCGGCGGCGTCGCCATCGAGACCGGCAAGGCGCGGCTGGAATTCCTGAAGCCGGAGGCGATCGAGCAGGCCTACGGCGCGGCTTGCGTCGGCGGGGTCTCCAGCCCGCATTTCAAGGCGGTGCGGATCGAGGTCGAGGACATCTCGGCGGCGCGGGCGGCGATGGAGGGCAGCGCGGTCGGCTTCATCGCCGGCGATTGCGGGCCGCTCCTAGTGCCGCCGTCGGCGGCAGGCGGCACGGTCATGGAGTTCGTCTCGCCGGGAATGCGCGGCCGCACCGGCTAGGAAGGTTCATCGGGGAGGATCGGGAATGCTTATCGAAGGCAAGCGCCGCCGCGTCACGGTGCCATGGATCAAGGAACCGGAGGAAGGGCTCTGGTCCAACTGCTTCGTGATCGGCAATCTCGTCGTCATCGCCGGGATGGTCGGACGCGACGCGGAAGGGCGGATCGCCGGGCCCGGCGATCCCTATCGCCAGTCGGTGGCGCTCTTCGAGCGCATGAAGGCCTTCGTCGAGGCCGCCGGCGGCACCATGGCGGACATCGTCAAGCTGAACGCGTTCCTGAGCGACATCCGGCACCGGCCGGCCTTCATCGAAGCGCGCCGGGAGTATTTCACCGGCGATTTCCCGCCCTGCGTCGTCGTCGGCAACGTCGCCTTCGCGCAGCCCGAATATCTGGTCGAGGTCGAGGCCATGGCGGTGCTCGGATCGGGAGACGGGGCGAGCGACAAGCCGACCGCCTGAGGAAGGCCCGGCCGGCGGCGGATCAGGAGCCCAGTTCGGCGATCCTGTCGAGGGCGGAGGAAAAGCCGGAAAGCGGTATCGAAAGCGCGATGGCCTTGCCGTTGTCGCTGGCGGCGACCATGACCTTGACCGCCTTTCCCTGACGCAGCGCCGCAACCGTCGCCGGACCGAAGGTCAACGGCACGAGGCAGCCGGCAGGCAGGCAGGTCGAGAATCGCAGCGTGGCGAAAGGCGCCGCCTCGTCGACCGCGAGCTTCACGCCATCGTCCAGCTTCAGCCCGAAAGGCAGCACCAGCGTCCCCTCCGCCGCCTTGCCGTCCTGCGCCGAGCGGAGCTCGATCGCCAGCACGCGCTGCCGCTGCTCCCCGCGAACCTGGTTCTGGGCGATGACGCAGCGCACCTCACCCTCCGGCGTGCGGCAGGAAACCCGCCAGTTGCCGTGCGTCTCGTTGAGCGACGAGGCGCCGCCGGGAAGCTCGCCGGCCTGCGGCGACGAGGGCATCGCGGCAAGCGCGGCGGCGACAAGGAGGCCAGCGGCCCAGGCAGGCATGCGTCCGGTCATGCGATCCTCGCGACAGTGAGCGTCAGGGATACGGGAGCGGAGAGAATGGCTTCCCCGATGCCCGGAGAACAACCCCTCGCGGCGCGAAATCACCTCAGCGCGGGAAGACCCTGCCGTCGAAGAGCTTGCGGGCGGTCCGCAGCGTGCCCGCCGAGACGACGTCGCCGGCTGGATCGAAGCGCAGCAGGACCTCCGCCGCGCCGCTCGGATGCTCGATCAGGAAGCGGCCGTCGGCGGGAAGGTCGGCAAGCGCGGCGGCCGGCGAGCCGGCCAGCGTGCAGGCGGTGGCGACGCTGACGGCGGCGAAAACGCCGATCCCGGCATGGCAACGGTGCGGGATGAAGCTGCGGGTCGATATCGCGCCGCCCCGCGCGGGCGCGGAGACGAGCGTCATCTTGGGCACGCTCTTCTCGGCCACCTCGCCGAGATTCATCATCGGCCCGGCCTTCAGGCGGATCGCCTCGAGGCGCGCCTTGAGCGCGGCATCGGCGTCGAGGGCCTCGCGGTCCTCGTCGCCGCGAACGCCGAAATCCGACGCCCGCATGACGACCACCGGCATGCCGTTATCGATCAGGGTGCACTCGACGCCGTCGATCCGGTCGCAGGCGTTTCCGGTCGGCAGCAGCGCACCGCACATCGATCCGGCGATGCCGGAGAACATCAGCGGCACCGCAGCGTGGGTTCGGGGCACGCCGTCGATCGCCGCCTCGCCGCGATAGCTCACTTTGCCCGCCGGCGTCGAGACTTCCGCAGTGGCGACCTCGCCGGTGTTGCGCATGTGGATGCGAACACGCGTCACCCCGTCGGCGGCGACCACGAGGCCGCGCTCGATGGCGGCGGGACCGACGCCGGCGAGGATGTTGCCGCAGCCCTGAGCATCCGAAACCAGCGCCTCGTCGACGAAGACCTGCAGGAAGAGATAGTCGACATCCGCATCCTCGCGCGAGGCGGGGGACAGGATCGCTACCTTGGAGGCCAGCGGGTCGCCGCCGCCGATGCCGTCGATCTGGCGCGGATCGGGCGAGCCCATGATCGAGAGCAGCAGCCGGTCGCGCGCCGCCGGATCCGCCGGCAGGTCGGACGCCAGGAAATACGCCCCCTTCGACGTGCCGCCGCGCATCCAGAGGCAGGGAATGCCCGCCTCGGCGGCGTCAGACATATTTGAGGCCCTTCTCGGCCAGCCGGCCGCGCATGTCGTAGAGGTCGAGGCCGATCTCGCCGGCGGCGAGGCGGCGGCGCTTCTCCTCCTCGGCGGCCATGCGCTTCTGCGCCGCGGCCAGCACGTCGTCGGCCTCCGCCCGGCGCACGACGACGACCCCGTCGTCGTCGGCGACGACGACGTCGCCCGGCTCCACCGACTGCCCCGCGCAGACCACCGGCACATTGACCGAGCCGAGCGTCTCCTTGACGGTGCCGACGGCCGACACCGCCCGGGTCCAGACCGGAAAGCGCATCTCGGTGAGGTCGCGCACATCGCGCGTCCCGGCATCGTTGATGAGGCCGCGACAGCCATGCACCTTGGCGGAGGTGGCGAGAAGATCGCCGAAATAGCCGTTGTCGCAGGGCGAGGTCGGGGCGAGCACGAGGATATCGCCGTCGCGGAGCTGCTCGATGGCGACATGCAGCATCCAGTTGTCGCCGGGCGGCACGGAGACGGTGACCGCCGAGCCCGCCGCCTGCGCGCCGGCATAGATCGGCCGCATATAGGCGGCGAGGCAGCCCCGGCGGCCCTGCGCCTCGTGCACGGTGGCGACGCCGGCGCGGCCGAGCGCCGCGATGGTCTCGGGATCGGCGCGCTCGATATCGCGGACGACGACGTTCATGCCTGCATCCTCATTTCTTCACCGGCGGGGTGCCGTGGGTGTGGAAGGTCTCGATGGTCTTCAGACCCCAGGCCTGGCCCTTGCGGCGGTCGCTCTCGGTCCACACCACCGGTTCCCAGTCCGGCGCGAGCA
>JBFWXZ010000207.1:0-5508 GCA_050186955.1 Flavobacteriaceae bacterium | reverse complement strand
CGCTCCTATAGTGTCCGGGCCCTGCGGCGTCAAGCGCCACGCGGTCGCGGACAATTCCGGACGGCGCATCCACCGATTGTTAATCGGTGGTCAACCATATTCGTCACGATGTTGACCCATTCCGCTACGACACTGGCGGAACGGGGTCGAGGTTGCCGGGGTCGGCCTGTTCGCCGCATGATCCGGTATCGAGCATTGGATTTCGGGATCATGTGTATCGCAAGTCGTTCGCCGTCCACCTGCCGCACCGCCGCGTCCGTTTCCGGCCGTCTCGCCGGCCTCGCGCTGGGCGCCTCCCTCGCATGGCTGCCCGCCGCGGCCCTCGCCGACCAGAAGGTCGTCGTCGGCTACTCCGTCTATCTCAACGGGATCACCATCGGCAAAGGCGGCGTCGCCGCGACCATCGACGGCTCGCGCTACACCATCGAGGGCACCAGCCGCCTCAGCGGCATCGCCGGCGCTCTCCTCAAGTTCTCCGCCGCCGGCAAGGCCGACGGCCGCTTCTACGGTAGCCGCCAGTCGCCGTCCTCCTTCTCCGCCACCACCGTCGCCGGCGACAAGCAGAGCACCGTGCAGATGGCGATGAGCGGATCGAGTGTCTCGGCCCTCGAGGTGAAGCCCGAATCCCCCAGCCAGGGCCGCGTGCCGGTCACCCGCGCGCATATGCGCCGCGTCGTCGACCCGATGAGCATGATGATCCAGCCGGTCGCCGGCAGCGGTCCGCTCGATCCGGGCAATTGCAACAAGACGCTGCCGATCTTCAACGGCCGCGAGCGCTTCGACATCGTGCTGTCCTACAAGCGCACGGCGGTGATCGAGGCCGACGCCGGCAACGCCATGAGCGGCAAGGCCATCGTCTGCCAGGCGCGCTACCGGCCGATCGCCGGCCACCGCTCCGGCAAGAAGGAAATCGAGTATTTCCGCGATCTCACCAGCATCGAGCTCTGGCTCGTCGAGGCCGAGGGAACCGGCGTCCTGGTGCCCTACCGCGTCAGCGTGCCGACGCCGATCGGAACCGGCGTCATGCAGATGAGCGCCATGCAGGTCGCCGGCGCCAAGCGCACCGCGGCCTCCCAGTAGCCGCCGGCCGCCCACCCTCCGAACGATCATTCCCTGAAGGCCGCCGGGTTCGCCCGGCGGCCTTTTTCGCATGCGCCGGTCCACGATGCCCGCCGCCTCGCGAGGGCCCGGATGATTCCGCTTGACGCGATTCCGCGAGCCGGCGCGACTCGCGGGTAGCCGATTCGTTGGGCCTTTGTTCCCGCTTGGATCGAAGCGTTAACGCCCGCCTTCCGGCACTGTCCCGGAACGGCACTTTCCTGCGTATTTGCAACAAGTTAACGGATATTCGCAAAACCCGCGCCGCATTCGCTCCCGCCTTGCGCCGCGCATGACGCCGGCCACAATATCTGGTGGCGGTGGACCCGCGCGCGAGGCGCGGTCAGCGATTCGGCCACGCTTCGTTCCGCACCTGTTTCCTTTCTTGCCGAAAGCCGCCGGCGGGCTGTCCGAAAAAGGGACATCTCCGCCATTCGCGACCCGCCCGCGTCGCGGCTCACGCCTTTACAGCGGCATGGAGCGATGCCACATCAGGCGGAAGGCCGTCCCCGCACTGTCCCGGAACCGTTTCCCATGTCCGTAACCGACATCAGCGCCTACAGGCCGGCGCGCGCGCGCGGCGTGACGGCGGTGCTGGGCCCCACCAACACCGGCAAGACCCATCTCGCCATCGAGCGCATGCTCGGCCATTCAAGCGGCGTCATCGGCCTCCCGCTGCGCCTGCTGGCGCGCGAGGTCTACGACCGCGTCGCCGAGCGCGCCGGCCCGGGCGCCGTCGCGCTCGTCACCGGCGAGGAGCGCATCAAGCCCGACAATCCGCGCTACTGGGTCGCCACCGTCGAGGCGATGCCGCGCGATCTCGACACCGCCTTCGTCGCCGTCGACGAGGTGCAGCTCGCCGCCGATCTCGACCGCGGCCACGTCTTCACCGACCGGCTGCTGTCGATGCGCGGACGCGAGGAGACGCTGCTGCTCGGCGCCGACACCATGCAGCCGCTGCTCGAGCGGCTGATGCCGGGGATCAACGTCGTCCGCCGGCCGCGCTTCTCCGAGCTGACCTTCGCCGGCGAGCGCAAGCTGACCCGCCTGCCCCGCCGCTCGGCGATCATCGCCTTCTCGGCCGAGGAGGTCTACGCCATCGCCGAGCTGATCCGCCGCCAGCGCGGCGGCGCCGCCGTGGTGCTCGGCGCGCTCAGCCCGCGCACCCGCAACGCCCAGGTCGAGATCTACCAGTCGGGCGACGTCGATTTCATCGTCGCCACCGACGCCATCGGCATGGGCCTCAATCTCGACATCGACCACGTCGCCTTCGCCGCCACCCGCAAGTTCGACGGCTTCCAGCGCCGCGACCTCAACCCCGCCGAGCTGGCGCAGATCGCCGGCCGCGCCGGCCGCCACATGCGCAACGGCAGCTTCGGCACCAGCGGGCGCGCGCCGGCCCTCGACCCCGAGGTCGCGCGGCAGATCGAGACCCACGACTTCGCCCCGCTCGATATCCTGCAATGGCGCAACAGCCGGCTCGACTTCTCATCCGCCGGGGCGCTGCGCGCCAGCCTCGACCTGCCGCCGCCCGAGCCCGGCCTCGTCCGCGCGCCGCTGCGCGAGGACGTGCTGGCGCTCGACCACCTGCTGCGCGATGCCGCGGTGGCGGCGCTCGCCTCCGCACCGGAACGCGTCGAGCGGCTCTGGGAGGTCTGCCAGATCCCCGACTACCGCAAGATCGCGCCGGCCAATCACGGCGATCTGCTCGCCGCCGTCTACACCCACCTGATGCGCGACGGGCACATTCCGGATTCCTGGTTCGCCGAGCAGGTCGCCTTCTGCGACCGCACCGACGGCGACATCGACGCCATAGCCAACCGCATCAGCCATATCCGCACCTGGACCTACATCGCCAACCGCGACGCCTGGCTGCGCGACCCGGCGCACTGGCAGGGGGCGACGCGGGCGCTCGAGGACAGGCTCTCCGACGCCCTGCACGAGCGGCTGACCCAGCGCTTCGTCGACCGCCGCACCGGCGCGCTGACCCGGCGGCTGCGCGAAACCGGCTCACTCGACGCCGCCATCGGCGCCGACGGAAAGGTTGACGTCGAGGGCCACCATGTTGGAAAGCTTTCCGGCTTTCGTTTCACGCTGGAACCGGGCGATCCGGGTTCCGACAAAAAGGCGCTGCGGCGGGCAGCGATGCGGGCTTTGGATAGTGAACTGAACGAGCGCGCGACGGCGCTGGCGGCAGCGCCCGACAACGAGTTCTCGCTGACCGAGACCGGCGAGGTCGCCTGGCGGGGCGAAACGGTGGCGCGGCTCGCCAGGGGCGCCTCGCCCTTGCAGCCGGAGATCGCCCTGCTGGTCGACGACACGCTGGCGGAAGCCCATCGCGCCCGTCTCCAGGAGCGCCTCGCCGCCTTCGTCTCCGGCCGCATCGCGACGGTCCTCAAGCCGCTGTTCGACATCACCCAGGACGAAACCCTGACCGGCGCGGCGCGCGGCATCGGCTTCCAGCTGGTCGAGGAGCTGGGCGTGCTGGAGCGCACCCGCGTGCACGACGTGCTGAAGGAGCTAGACCAGCCGGCGCGCGCCACGCTGCGCCGCCACGGCGTCCGCTTCGGCGCCTATCACGTCTTCGTGCCGGCGCTGATGAAGCCGGCGCCGCGGCGGCTCGCCGCCGAGCTGTGGGCGCTCGGTCGCCCCGAGACCGAGATCGAGGCGATGCGCCGCATCGCCGCGCTGGCGCTGACCGGACGCACCTCCATCGATGCCGTCGAGGGCGCGTCCGCCGACATCTACCGGCTGCTCGGGTTCCGCCTAGCCGGCCCCCGCGCCGTGCGCATCGACATCCACGAGCGGCTCGCCGCCCTGATCCGCAACGCGATGAACTACCGCCAGGACGCCGCCACCGTGCCGCCGGGCGCCGTCGACGGGCGCAGCTTCACCACCACCCTCGACATGATGTCGCTGGTCGGCGCGGCCGGCGATGAGTTCGCCAACCTGATGAGCGGGCTCGGCTACCGTGCCGAGAAGCGGCCCGCCGACAGCCTGCCAAAACCCGCGCCGGCGGCCGAAGCCGCCACCGAGGCGGCCGCCGCAGCGGACGAAACCGCGCAGGATGCGGCGGCGCCGGCCGGTGAGGTGACGGAGACCTCAGCATCCGACGGCGGCGAGGAACCCGTGGATACCCCCGCCGCGCCGCAGGCGGAAACGCCCGGGCCGGAAGCGCTGGAAGCCGAAGCGCCGGAGGCAGAAGCGACGGAGGCAGAAGCCGTCCGCGAGGATGTGCCCGCCGCCGAGGCCGCCCCGACGGAAAGCGCGGAGAAGCCCGCGCCCTCCAATCCGCTTGTCGACGAGAACGGCATGATCACCGTGTGGCGGCAGCAGCGCCAGCATGACGGGCCGCGCCGCCCGGGGCGCAACGAGCGCCGCGGCGGCGACGGAAAGCGCGATGGCGGCAAACGGGAAGGCGGCAAGCGGGAAGGCGGGAATCGGGATGAGGGCAGGATGCGCCATGCCGGCAAGCCCGGGAAGCCGCGGCCCGGCAAGCCCGCCGCACCCCGGCCGGAACGCCCGCGCGACAAGCCCCTCGATCCCGATTCGCCCTTCGCGGCGCTCGCCGCGCTGCGCGACAAGCTCGGAAAGTGACGCATGGAGGCCGACAGCCAGCGTCTTGACCGTTGGCTGTGGCACGCGCGGGTCGTCAAGACCCGCAGCCTCGCCTCCGCCCTGGTCTCGTCCGGCAAGGTCCGCGTCGACGGTGTCAGGACCGTGAAGCCCGCTGCGACCATACGCCGCGGAAATACGCTGACCATCGTCCTGCCCGGCCGCGTCCGCATTCTCGAGGTCGCGGGCTTCACCGAGCGCCGCGGTTCGGCGACCGCGGCGGCGACGACCTTCCGCGACCTTTCGCCCGAATTGCCGCGCTCCGCCGCGCCCGACCCGGCCTCCCCGGTCCCCGGAGGGCGGCCCGACAAGCGGGCGCGCAGGCAGGCGGCGGCGATCACTGGAAAGCCGCTCGATTGATCGCCATCTCGATGGACATGCCCTGCCATGCTTCCGCGGCTCTTGCGCCGGAAGTCTGGTTTCGTTAGCAACTTCTGCCCGAAGCGGGCGATTTCTCGCCGAAAAGGCCGCAACCGATCCGAAAAGACCGCCTATGACTTATGTCGTCGTCGATAATTGCATCAAATGCAAATACATGGACTGCGTGGAAGTCTGTCCGGTGGACTGCTTCTACGAGGGCGAGAACATGCTCGTCATCCATCCCGACGAGTGCATCGACTGCGGCGTCTGCGAACCGGAATGCCCGGCCGAGGCGATCAAGCCGGACACCGAGCCCGGGCTCGAGAAATGGCTGACGGTGAACGCCGAATACGCCTCCAAATGGCCGAACATCACCCAGCGCAGGGACCCGCCCGCCGACGCCAAGGAATTCGACGGCGTGAAGGAGAAGTACGA
>JBFWXZ010000206.1:0-5625 GCA_050186955.1 Flavobacteriaceae bacterium | reverse complement strand
TTTCCGCATCGGCGATCGGCGTCGGCCGGTAGGGCTGCCCGGCAAGGCTCTCGGCCATGCCCTTGAGGCGGTCGAGGGAGACCGGCTCGGTTTGGCCGAAGCGCAATCCGCGCGACGCCGCCGCGCCCGCTATCCCCGGGAACAGCGCAAAGGCGCCCGAAGCCAGGCCCGAGGCCAGAACGGCCCGCCGCGTCGGTCTGAAAGCCATGATGATCGTCCCCGAAAGCTCGCTAACCGTCGGGTGGATTGAACCGGGGAGATGGTTTCATTGTGGCGGTCCCGCGCACTGCGAGAATTTCAGGGGGTCGACGCCGCCGTCTCCAGAATCCGCGCGCCGAGGTCGATCAGCGCCCTGTCCGAGCCCTTCGGCCCCATCAGCGAGACGCCGAGCGGCGCGCCGTCGTGGCGCGCCAGCGGCAGGGTGATCTGCGGCAGGCCGGAGAGGCCGGATATCATGAGGATCGACAGCGCCCGGTCGCGGTAGTTCTCCAGCGCGCTCATCGGCGTCGTGCGCAGCGGCGCGATGGCCGGCACGGTGGGAAGCACGATCAGGTGCCGGGAGGCCAGTTCCCCGGCTTTGGCGGCGAATTTCGCGCGCTCGCCGCGCGCCCTCGCCGCATCCTCGGCGGTGAGCCGGCTCGCCCATTCGAAGCGCGGCAGCACGCCGGGGCCGAGCGCCGGCTTCCTGGTGGTGATCCAGTCGCGGAAATTCTCCCAGATCTCGGCCCCCTGCGAGGCGCGGAAGGTCCACAGATGATCCATCAGGCCGTCGGTCAGCGCATGCTCGCCGATGCCGCCGACATGGGCGGCGACCGCCGGCAGCGCCGCCATGAAGGCCTCGCGGTGGCGGTCGTCCTCCATCAGCGCCATCGCGTCGGTGAGCAGCACCGCGCTGCCCGGCAGGGACGCCGTGTCCTCGCCGAGCAGGAGCCCGCCGACGCGGCTGTAGATCTCCGCGTTCCGCGCGAACCAGCCGCCGGTGTCGTAGCTCTGCGCCAGCGTCATGCAGCCCTTCAGGCTCACCCGGCCATGCGTCGGCCTGAGGCCGATCAGCCCGCAATAGCTCGCCGGGCAGCGGATCGAACCGCCGGTGTCGGTGCCGAGCGCGATGTCGGCGAGGCCGTTCGATACCGCCGAGACCGAGCCGCAGGACGAGCCGCCGGTGATGCGCTGCGGCGCCGCGCCGTTCACCGGCATGCCGTAGTGAGCGTTGATGCCGTGCAGCGAGAAGGCGAGCTCGTCGGTGACCGTCTTGCCCGCGAAGGCCGCGCCCGCATCGAGGAGCGTGGCGACGATTTCGGCATGCCGCGTCGCCGGTTCGGCATCCTGCAGCCTGGTCGGGCTGCCGCAGCCGGTGCGGTATCCGGCGACGTCGAAGATGTCCTTGACCGCCAGCGTCAGGCCCTTCAGCGGCCCCTCCGCCGCATGGGCGACGGGCAGGTCGGGATAGTCCATGAAGGCGCCGCTGGCTTGCCGGTCGGCCATGGGATGAAACTCAGGCCTTGCCCGCCGACGGCGGCAGCAGCGTCTCGACCAGCGACGCCCAGTAGCTGACGCCGTAGATGATGGCGTCGTCGTTGAAGTCGTACTGCGCCGTGTGGACGAGGTTGCCGCCCTTCTCGCCCGCCGCCCCGTTGCCGAGCCAGATGTAGCAGCCGGGACGCTTCTCCAGCATGTAGGAGAAATCCTCCGCTCCCATCCTCGGCGGCGCCGAGGCGTCGACCTTCTCCTCGCCGACGACGCGCGCCGCCGCCTGCGCCGCGACGCCGGTTTCCGCCTCGCTGTTGACGGTCGGCGGATAGTCGCGGTGATAGGCGATCTCCGCCGTGCAGCCGTAGATCTCGGCGATGCCGGTGGCGATGCGCTTCACCTGCTCCTCGCAGAGCGCGCGTATCTCCGGCAGGAAGGTGCGGCAGGTTCCCTTCATCTCCACCGCATCCGGGATGATGTTCATCGCCGTGCCGGCGTTCAGCATCGTCACCGACACCACGGCGTTCTTCACCGGGTCGACCATGCGCGAGACGATGGACTGGAGCCCGGTGATGATGTGGGCGGCGACGACCACGGGGTCGGTGGACTTGTGCGGCATCGCCGCGTGGCTGCCCTTGCCGGAGACGCGGATCACGAATTCGTCGGCCGCCGCCATGCAGGGGCCGGGACGCATGGCGATCTCGCCGAGCGCGAGGCCCGGCATGTTGTGCATGCCGAAGACCGATTCGACGGGGAAGCGCTCGAACAGCCCCTCCTCGACCATGACGCGGCCGCCCCCGCCGCCCTCCTCGGCGGGCTGGAAGAACAAATAGACCGTGCCGTCGAAGCTCTCGCGGTTGGCCGCCAGGTGCCGCGCCGCGCCGACCAGCATCGTCGTGTGCCCGTCATGGCCGCAGGCGTGCATCCGGCCCGCATTGACCGATTTGTGTGCGAAGCCGTTCTTCTCGGTGATCGGCAGCGCGTCCATGTCGGCGCGAAGCCCGACGGCGCGGTTGGAGCCGCCCCTCCCGCGCACCACCGCGACGACGCCGGTGCGGGCGATGTCGGCGTGGATCTCGTCGACGCCGGCGGCTTTGAGCGCCTCGACCACGCGGGCCTGCGTGCGAGTCTCCTGGAAGCCCAGTTCGGGATTGGCGTGGAGGTCGCGGCGGAAGCGGGTGAGGTCGTCGATCAGCGGTCTGATCAGGTCGTGTACGGGCATGGGGAACGGCTACTCTCGATTGGCGGCGCCGCCTGCGCGACGCGGCGGAATCTTCGACAACATTTGGCCGCAATGCTATATGCTTTGTCCGACTTGTCACGCGCCGTCGCAGGGGGCGCGAGCGGGAGCGTGCGGCAGCATCGCCTTTTCATGAACCGGTCAGCAGCGACCCGTCAGGCGGACGATCCCGGTCCGGCGAAAAGCCGCGCCCGTCCCTTCGCGTTGCGCGCCGCGCAGCCCGCCGACATCGACGCGCTGGAGCGCATCGAGAACGCCAGCTTCGACAGCGACCGCATCTCGCGGCGCAGCTTCCGCAACTTCCTGACGCGCGGCCCGGCGCGCATCATCGTCGCCGAGATCGACGGCGACATCGTCGGCTACGCGCTGGTGCTGTTCCGCGCCGGCACCGCGCTCGCCCGGCTCTATTCCATCGCCGTCGCCGGGGAGCACGCGGGGCTCGGCATCGCCCGCGCGCTGATCGCCCGCGCCGAGGAGATCGCCTATGACTGCGGCTGCGTCTTCCTGCGCCTCGAGGTGCGCGAGGACAACGCCCGCGCGGTGAGGCTCTACGAGGATCTCGGCTATCGCCAGTTCGGCCGCTACCTCGGCTACTACGCCGACCGCGTCAACGCGCTGCGCTACGAGAAATGGCTGAGCGACGAGGACGCGCCGCGCCCGCCCTCGCCCGCCTATTTCGAGCAGACGCTGGATTTCACCTGCGCGCCGGCCTGCATGATGATGGCGCTCAAATGGGCGGGCCGCGACATCCGCTTCGACCTCGCCGACGAGCTCAGGCTGTGGCGCGAGGCGACGACCGTCTACATGACCAGCGGCCATGGCGGCTGCGAGCCCTTCGGCATCGCCGTCAGCCTCGCCCGTCGCGGCCTCAGCCCACAGATCCACGTCAGCCGCATGCCGCCCTATTTCCTCGACAGCGTCCGCGACGAGGAGAAGCGCATGGTGATGACGGTGGCCCAGCAGAGCTTCGTCGAGGAGGCGCGCGAGCTGGCGATCCCCGTTGACGTCGGCGGGCTGACCCAGGACGCGATGACCGGGGCGCTCAACGACGGCGCGCTCGTCATGCTGCTGGTGTCGGGCTACCGGATGTTCGCCAGGAAGGTGCCGCACTGGCTGCTCGTCATCGGCCATGACGACACCCACGCCTTCGTTCACGACCCCTGGGTCGAGGACGAGCATTTCGAGACCCGCACGGCGGCGGCCAACCTGCCGATCCCCTTCAACGAGCTCGACCGCATGGCGCGCTACGGCCGCGAGGGCCTGCGCGCGGCGATCGTCATCAGGCGCGCGCCGGCGAGGCCGGCCGCCAGGAACGCGAGGAAAAAGCGAAAGCCATGACAGGATGGGTCATCCTCGTCGACCAGGCGAAAGACTTCCCCAACGCCGAGACGCCGCACAAGGTGATCACGACGCGCGAATATCTCGCGCGCCCGCAGCTCTTCTTCGGCCGCCCGAAGGTCATCAACCTGTCGCGCTCATACGGCTATCAGAGCCGCGGCTATTTCTGCTCGCTGCTCGCCGAGGCGCGCGGCCACCGCGTGCTGCCGACCGTGGAGGCGATGCTCGACCTCGCCGGCCGCGACCTCTACGCCCATGCGATCCCCGAGCTCGAGGACGCGCTCAACAAGCAGGCGCGCAAGGCCGGCATCCAGCCGCCGAAGGAGATGTTCGTCCATTTCGGCGAGGCCGGCGATCCCGCCTTCGAGCGTTTCGGGCGGCTCATCTTCGACTGGTTCCGCTGCCCGACGCTGGAGGTCACAATCGAGCCCGGCGACTGGCTGTCGATCAGGCGCATCCAGCCGCGCCCGCTGACCAAGCTCGACGCCGTCGAGCGCGGACGCCTGTCGGAGGCCCTGCACCGCCACACCCGCGGCGACTGGAAATCGCCCAAGCCGCGCGCTGCCCTCAAATACTCTCTCGCCGTCCTGCACGACCCCAAGGAGCAGCTCGCGCCCTCGCAGATGGCTTCGCTGAAGCACTTCGCGCGGATCGCCGAGAAGCACGACCTCGAGGTCGATTTCATCACCCGCAGGCAGTACCACCAGCTCGCCGAATACGACGCCCTGTTCATCCGCGAGACGACGTCGATCGACAACCACACCTACCGCTTCGCCCGCCGCGCCATGCAGGAGGGGATGCCGGTCATCGACGACCCGGTGTCGATGATCCGCTGCACCAACAAGGTCTACCTGAAGGAGCTGCTGACCGCGAACGGCGTCGCCGTGCCGCCGACCGTCATCATCGCCAGCACCGACGACCTCGCCGCCGCCGAGGAGAAGCTCGGCCTGCCGCTGGTGGTGAAGATCCCCGACGGCTCGTTCAGCCGCGGCGTCCACAAGGTCGAGACCCCGGAGAAGCTGAAGCAGATCGCCAAGGAGCTGTTCAGGGAGACCGACCTGCTGATCGCCCAGAAGTTCATGCCGACCGAATATGACTGGCGCGTCGGCGTGCTCGGCGGCGAGCCGCTCTTCGTCTGCAAGTACCTGATGGCCAAGAAGCACTGGCAGATCGTCAAGCACGATACCGGCGGCGCGCCGCTGGAGGGCGGCTTCCGCTCCTGCAGCCTGCGCGACGCCCCCCGCGAGGTCATCGAGACCGGCGTCAAGGCGGCGCGGCTGATCGGCGACGGCCTCTACGGCGTCGACATCAAGCAGACCGGGGAAGGCGTCTTCGTCATCGAGGTCAACGACAACCCCAATGTCGAGCACGGCGTCGAGGATTCGGCCGAGAAGGACGCCGTGTGGTCCGGCCTCGCCCGCTGGTTCCACGACCGCCTGGACGCGTGAGGGTGCCTCAGTCCCGGACGAGATAAACCGACTGGCCGGCGTGCCGCGCGACCCGCGCGGCAATGGGCCCGAGCAGGTAGTCGCGCAGGTGCGGCCCATGCGCCAGCAAGACGATCAGGTCGCATTCCA
>JBFWXZ010000205.1:0-5671 GCA_050186955.1 Flavobacteriaceae bacterium | reverse complement strand
CGCCGGGATGCCCCGGCCGCCAGCGAAACCGCATCAGGCTCCGTGGCCGAAAGGCCGAGATCGGATTCCGGGACCATCGTCCTGCACTGGCTGGCGGTCATCCTTGTCGTCGTCAGCCTGCTGACCGGCCTGCGCATCGCCGCCGACACCTACGGGGCGGTCGTCGCCCCGGCCCTCGATTTCATGCTTCCCAACGGCGAGGTGTGGACCTTCCACGTCTTCGCCGGGCTGAGCCTCTTCGCCTGCGCCTCGGCCTATGTCGTCTACGTCTTCCGCGCCGCGGTGACGAAGCGGAACTCGCCGAAGCGCATCAAGGCGCTGACCATGAACGCCCCGGCGCGCTACAAGTGGCAGGCGGTGAACGTCGCGCTGCACTGGCTCGCCTATCTGGCGATCGCCCTGCTGGCGGGCACCGGCACCGCCCTCTATATCGGCTTCGGCGGCTGGATCGTGCCGGTGCACCGCTACGCCGCCTTCTTCCTCCTCGCCTATATCTTCATCCATACGCTGGCGCATTTCATGTATGGCGGCCTGTGGCAGCTCCTGCGCCTGTTCCGCCCCGCGCCGCTGGCCAGGAGCGAGGTGCGGCGCGCCTTCCCCTTCGCCGTCGCGGCGATCGTTGGCGTCGCGGCGGCGGCGCTCGCCGCCACCCTCGACCTGACGACGCGGCCCGATTTCGTGGCCCGCGCCACCGCCACCCCGCCGACCCTCGACGGGCGTCTCGACGACGAGGTGTGGAAGAACGCCGCCGTCGCCTCGATGCGCACGCAGCAGGGGCAGAACATGACCGGGCTGATGGAATCGACGGTCGAGGTGCGCGCCGCCTATGACGACGAGAACATCTACTTCGCCTTCCGCTGGAACGACCCGACGCGCTCGCTGATGCGCCTGCCGCTGCGCAAGGAAGCCGACGGCTGGCACGTCGTCGGAACCCGGGTCGGCGACGCCGACGTCATGGACTACTACGAGGACAAGCTCGCGATCCTGTTCACCTCCGAGCCGGCCTTCGGCGGCGGCGGGACGACGCATATGGGCGTCAAGCCGCTCGACGACAAACCGAGCGCGGCGAACAAGCGCGGCCTGCACTACACGCTCGACGGCACCATCCTCGACCTGTGGCAGTGGAAGGCGGCGCGCGGCGGCATGCTCGGCTATGTCGACGATATGTATATCGGCCCGCCCATCGAGCCCAACGAGGCCCAGGCCGCCGGCAAGGAGCGCTATTCCGCCGGCTACCTGCCCGATCCCGGCCAGTCGACCTATGTCTACAACTTCAAGGCCCGGCCCGGCGTGGGCTATGCCGGCCCGGTCGACGTGCTGCGCCTGCCGGTCGACTACCAGGCGACGCTCGCGGCGATGAAGACGATCCCCGCGACCCCGGCGGAATCCAACGAGGACGGCGCGATCTGGTGGATGACCAACGAGACCTCCGCGCCCTATTCGCAGGAGCTCGACGACGCCATCCCGGTCGGCACGATGATGCCCGGCGTCCTCAACATCAACGAGTATCAGGGCGATCGCGCCGACCTGCGCGGCGGCTCGCGCTACGAGGACGGCTACTGGACGCTGGAGACCGTGCGCAAGCGCGAGACCGGCAGCAAATACGACATCGCCTTCAAGCCGGGCCAGAAGGTCTACATCTACCTCTCCGTCTTCGACCACGTGCAGACGCGCCACACCCGGCACGAGCGCCCCGTCGTCATGGAGATGCAGTAGCAGCCGGAAGCCGGAAGCTGCCGGTGACGCCCATCGTGTTCTGTCAGTCGCGAGTTGCCCATGCCCCGAGTGAACGTCAACGGTAAGGTCATCGACGCCGCAGCGGGCGAGACGTTGATGGACGCGGCCTTCGGCGGCGGCGTCTTCATCCCCCAGGACTGCTGCTCCGGCCAGTGCGAGACCTGCCGGGTGCGGGTCGCCTTCGGCTCGGTCGACGACAAGGGCACCGCCTATGGCGACACCGTGCTGGCCTGCCAGGCGACCGTGCGCGGCGACTGCACCGTCACCTTCGAGGAAGTGCCGCCGGCCGCCAACATCAAGGGCGAGGTCTCCGACATCCGCTCGATCACGCCGGAGATCCTCGAGGTCGCCGTCGCCCTCGCCGAGCCGCTGAACTTCCGGCCCGGCCAGTACGCCAGCGTCCGCTTCGCCGGCTTCCCGGCGCGCGACTATTCGCCGACCGTGCGCCTCAGCGGCGAGATCGGCCCCTCGGAGATCATCCTCCACGTCAAGCGGCTTCCCGGCGGCGTCGTCTCCGGCGAGATCGGCCGCAAGATCGGCCTCGGCCACGCCGTGCGGGTGCGCGGGCCGCTGGGCAGCGCCTTCCTGCGCGAGCCGCCCTCCGGACGCCTGCTGATGACCTCGACGGGGACCGGCTGGGCGCCGATCTGGTCGATGGCGCATGCCGCCTGCCTCGCCAGCAAGCGGGCCGAGATCTGCGTCATCGCCGGCGCCCGCGATCCCGACAGCCTCTACATGCTTCCGGCCATGGACTGGCTGAAGCAGATGGGCGTCAGCGAGATCATCACCACGGTGCGCGAGGGCGTGAACGGCTCCGCCCTGCCGGGCACCCCGGACGCCTATCTGCCGGAGCTGTCGAGGGACGACGTCGTCCACGTCGCCGGCGCCCCCTTCCTCGTCGATTCGGTGAAGGCGCGCGCGCTCGCCTCGTCGACCCGCTGCTACGCCGATCCCTTCACGGCGAGCCGCAACCGGCTGACGCTGACCGACCGCCTCGGCGGCTTCGTGACCCGGCTCGCCGGATAGAACAAACCGGGCCGGCGGAGGCCGGCCCGGCGATTGTCGGTTTTGCCTCTTGCCTTCGCAGGCTACGCCGCCGCGCCCCTAGCGGCCGGCGTCGCGCCGAGCTTGCCCTCGAAGAACGGCGCCAGCACCGACACCGCCTCGTCGACATAGCCCTCGCCGTCATAGAGCTCCATATGATTGGCCCCCTCGACGACGTGGAGGGACTTGTCCTTGCTGGCGGCGCGCGCCAGCAGATCGTCGCTCATCCATTTGCTGCCCGCCGCGCTCCCGGCGACGATCATCAGCGGCTGGGTAAGATAGACCTCCGCCATGTGGTAGGCGTCGTAGGTGATGATCTGGTTGAGGCTGCGCAGCGTCGCGAAGCCCGGCGCCGTCGCACATTCGGCGCGCGGCGTGTGGTAATACTCCCAGGCCTGCCGCAGCTCCTCGTTCGGCGCGTCCGCCTCCTTCAGCGGCGCGAGCGGCATGGTCGCGATCTCCCCGCCGGCAGCGTCCGAGGTGCGGGCGTTGGAGCCCACCTCGATCAGCGGCAGGGCGTCGATCGACTTGACGCTGTTGTCCCAGCCATTGCGGAACATCGAGCCGATATTGACGGCGCTGACCGTGCCGACGGCCCTGATGCGCCGATCCTGGATGGCGGCGTTGGCCGTGTAGCCGGCACCGGCGCAGATGCCCATGGCGCCGATGCGGCTTTTGTCCACATAGGCCAGCGTGGTCAGGTAGTCGACGGCGGCGCTGACGTCCTCGGCGCTGACATGGGGGTTCTCGAGCTGGCGCGGCTCGCCGCCGCTCTCGCCCTGATAGGAGCGGTCGAATGCGATGGTGACAAAGCCCTTCGCGGCGAGCTTCCTCGCATAGGTGCCGGCCGTCTGCTCCTTCACGCCGCCGCCGGGATGCGAAACCACGATCGCCGGATAGCTGCCGCCCTCGTCGAAGCCTTCGGGGAAGTTGACGACCGCCGACATGGCGATCGTCGGGTTGTTGGAATTGGTGAAGCTGACCTTGCCCATTCTTTCCTCCTTCAGGTGGGAAGCCGGCGATCCGCCGGCCCCTTGCGGTTGAGGAAGCCGGCGATCCGCCGGCCTTGACGTGAAATATGGGACATGGCGCTTTGAGTGATAATCCGCTAAATTGTTATTGAACTAATAATTCAGGTGATGAATGAGGCGCGAGGAGATGGCCGACCTGACGGTCTTCGTGACCGTCGCCGAGGAGCGCAGCTTCACCCGCGCCGCTACCCGGCTCGGCCTGACGCAATCGGCCCTGAGCCAGATCGTGCGCCGTCTCGAGGAGCGTCTCGGCATCCGCCTGCTCGCCCGCACCACCCGCAGCGTCGCCCCGACCGAGGCCGGCGAGCGCCTGCTGCGGACCCTGGCGCCGATGCTCCAGGACATCGACCGCAGCATCGCCGATCTGGGCGAGTTCCGCGACCGCCCCGCCGGCACGATCCGCATCACCACGGTCGAGCACGCGGCGAAGACGGTCCTGCTGCCGAGGCTGGCGACGCTGCTGCCGGACTATCCCGACATCACGGTCGAAATCGTCATCGACTACGGGCTGGTCGATATCGTCGCCCGCCGCTTCGACGCCGGCGTCCGCCTCGGCGAGCAGATCGCGAAGGACATGATCGCCGTCCGGCTCGGCCCCGACATCCCGATGGCGATCGTCGGGTCGCCGGGCTATCTCGACGCGCGCGCACGGCCCGTCGGCCCGGAGGATCTCGTCACCCACCGCTGCATCAATCTCAGGCTGCCCACCTCCGACACGCTGAACAGCTGGCGGCTGATCCGCGGCGGCAAGGAGATGCGCGTGCGGGTCGACGGGCCGCTCGTCTTCAACACCATCGACCTCATTCGCGACGCGGCGCTCGGCGGCCTCGGCCTCGCCTATCTGCCGCTCGACCAGGTCGCCGACGACCTGCGGGCCGGCCGGCTCGTCCGCCTGCTGGAGAAGTGGACGCCGCAGCTGCCCGGCTAACACCTCTACTATCCCACCCGCCGCCAGTCGTCGCAGGCCTTCAGGCTCGTCGTCGAGACGCTGCGCTATCGCGACTAGAGACTGTTATGGACCTGGGCGGGTTGCGCCGCCATCAGGCGAAGCGCTTCGCCCCGGCGACGCACAGGACCACCGCCGTGGTCGAGGCGAGCATGGTCCACACCACCGTCTCGTGCAGCAGGACGGCCGCCAGCATCAGCCCGAAGAAGGGCTGCAGGAGCTGGAGCTGGCCGACGCCGGCGATGCCGCCGAGCGCCAGGCCGCGATACCAGAAGACGAAGCCGACCAGCATGCTGAAGACCGAGACATAGGCGAGGCCCGCCCAGGCGGCGAGGCCGATGCCGCTCCAGCTCGCCGGCAGGGTGAAAAGGGCGATCGCCGCCATCACCGGCACCGCGAGCAGCAGCGCCCAGGAGATGACCTGCCAGCCGCCGAGCCGCCGCGACAGCGTCGCGCCCTCCGCATAGCCGAGGCCGCAGAGCAGGACGGCGGCGATCATCAGCAGGTCGCCGGCGAGCGACCCGCCGTCGCTCCGCGACAGCGCGAAGCCGACCACCGTCGCCGCGCCGAGCAGCGAGAACAGCCAGAAGGCCGGCTTCGGGCGCTCGCCGCCGCGCAGCACGCCGAAGCCGGCGGTGGCGAGCGGCAGCAGCCCGATGAAGACGATCGAATGCGCCGCCGTGATGTGCTGCAACGCCAGCGCCGTCAGCAGCGGGAAGCCGACGACCACACTAAGCGCGACGACCGCGAGCCGCGGGACGTCGCCGCGCGCCGGCCGCGCCTGGCGCAGCGCCAGCAGGAACACGCCGCCGAGCAGCGCGGCGATGGCGGCGCGCGCCGAGGTCAGGAACATCGGCGTGAAATCGGCGACCGCGACCCGCGTCGCCGGCAGCGATCCGCTGAAGATGATCAC
>JBFWXZ010000204.1:0-5683 GCA_050186955.1 Flavobacteriaceae bacterium | reverse complement strand
CGAGGATGCCGCCATCCGCCCCGTGGCAGAGCGCGTCGAAGAAGGCCGCGTCCTCCCCCGTCATCACCGAGAACCCGCCGGGCCGCGCGGCGGCGAGCTCCGCCGACTGCGCGGGCAGGGCCGAGCAATCCTTGACCGCGCGGATGTTGCGATGCTCGCCGGCGAGCGCGAACAGCGTCGCGTTGTCGATGTTGACGCCGGTGCGATAGGGGATGTTGTAGACCGCGAGCGGCCTGTCGGTGGCCCCGGCCAGTGCCGAGAAGTGCAGCTTCAGCCCCTCCTGCGACGGGCGGACGTAGAACGGGCAGGAGACGAGATAGCCGTCGACCGGCCAGTCGGCGCTCGATTCCAGCCGCGCGGCGACCGCCCGCGTGTCGGCGCCGGCCATGCCGAGCCAGACCGGCATCCGGCGCGACGCCGCGTCGAACGCCTCGCGCACCTCGAAGGCCAGCATCCTCGTCTCGTCGGGCGAGAGCGCCAGCCCCTCCCCCGTCGTCGCCGCGACGATGACGCCATCGATCGGCTCGGACGCGTAGTGCGCCGCCAGCCTGCGAATCGAGGCGGCGTCGATTTCGCCGTCCCGCATCGGCGTGACCAGCGGCAGCCAGATGCCCCGCATGGGGCCGCGAATGTCCTGCATGATTGCCCGTCTCCTGCTCGTGCCGGAGGCGGATATGAAAAAACCCCGTCCTGCCGGCGGGGTTTCGTTCGGTTCGTCTGCTGCTTGATTACGTCAGGCGCAACGGTACCGGACACCCCGATTGTTCGGAGCGTTTTTAAGTACTCGGGTGCTGACGGCGGCGTGAACCATGCCGCCTATGTGGCGCAGAGGCGCCGGCGCTGTCAAGCGGGCGGACGCTGCCCCCATTGACGCCGCGGCTCCGGCCACCCATCTATCGCGCCGACAAGGCCGGGACGCCGCCTGCCGCCCGCTGGATGAAAATCCGAGGTGAAGGCGTCCGCAGATCGATCCACGTCTTACTGCACATTCCATGCGGCGCAGACGGCAATGCGGGCTCCCGTACTCGATTCCACCGTTCCGCACGGGATTCACGTGAGGCTTGAAGATCATGCTCGATACGATTCACACCACTGACGATTACAAGACCCAGGCCCGGCGGCTGCGCGACGCGCTCGCCGCCACCGGCAGCAAGGTCAGCCACGCCCAGGCGCTCGAACTCGTCGCCCGCCAGCACGGCCACCGCGACTGGAACACGCTGAGCGCCGAGGCCGGCAACCGCAAGGCGGCGGGGCTCAGCCTCGGCGAGGCCGTCGAGGGCAGCTATCTCGGCCAGCCCTTCACCGGCCGCGTCGTCGCCCTGTCGGCGCTCGGCGGCTCGGGCCTCAGCCGCGTCACCGTCGCCTTCGACACACCGGTCGACGTGGTCAGGTTCGACAGCTTCTCCGCGCTGCGCCGCCGCGCCACCGCGACGCTCGGCCATGACGGGGTGAGCACGTCGCGCACCTCCGACGGCGAGCCGCATCTGCGGATCCGCCGGCGGACCCGCGGCTGAACATTCGGACAGGCTCTAGAATCAGAAAGGGGCGGCGCAGATGCGCCGCCCCTTTCGCTGTTCCCCTGCCGGTTCGCGGCGTCAGTCGTCGCGGTAGACCCGTTCGCGGCGCTCATGCGCCTCCTGGGCCTCGATCGACAGCGTCGCGATCGGACGCGCGTCCAGCCTCTTGAGGCTGATCGGCTCCCCCGTCTCCTCGCAATAGCCGTATGTGCCGTCCTCGATCCGCTTCAGCGCCGCGTCGATCTTGGAGATCAGCTTGCGCTGGCGGTCGCGGGCGCGAAGTTCGATGGAGCGGTCAGTCTCCGTCGAGGCGCGGTCCGCGATATCGGGATGATTCTGGTTCTCGTGTTGCAGATGGGCGAGGGTTTCCTTGCTCTCGCGAAGGATATCCTCTTTCCATTTGATGAGCTTTTCGCGGAAGTAGGTCCGCTGCCGCTCGTTCATGAAGCCCTCGCTCTCATCGAGCACAGGACGGTCTTGCACTTTCACCATCGACGGGTCCTCTCCCACAGCCGTCAATTGCGGAGCCGTCTTATAAAGATTGAAATCAGGCGAAACAATACGTGACGCGGGAAAAATCCGGCGTCTTCGCACGGCCCTGTGCACATCACGCAAAATTGAAATCTGTCAAGGGGTTGGGCAGGCGCCCTGGTTAGAACTGAAAGCGCCCGCGCTTGGCCAGCTCGACCCGCGCGCGCAGCTCGATCTCGGCGATCAGGCCGGCGAGGCGCGGATCGTCCGCCCGCTCCCGCCCGCTGCCCAGAAGCCCCGCCAGCCGGTCGAGGGCGGCATCGTCGAGGCGCCCGGAAACCAGCGCGATCTTCAGCTTGTCGAGCTCGTCGAGCATGTCGCGGCCGCGCTCGACCTGCCGCCTGCGTCCGCCGCCGTCGGGATCGACGGATTGCAGCGCGATGATGGCGTCGATCGAGCCGATGGAGGCGACCCCGCCGCCCCGAGAGAGCTCCGACGATTCGCCGGCGTCGTCGATCGAAAAGCCGCTGCCGCCGCGCGCGCCGCGCCTGCCCTTCGCCGCGCCGGCCCCGGAAACCGCCTGTCCCGATACGATTCTCATCGTGTCCGCCGCCCGCTGCTCATGCTCCTTGGTCGCACCGGCGCGGTTAACACCCGGTTAACCCGTCGGCAGGATTTGCCGGGCGGGCCCTCATCGCCCCGGCAAAAACGTCGCCGGCGCCGCCGCGGGAAAAATCAAGCCATTGGATTCATTGCACTAATTCTACGTCCCATTCTGGCACGGCGTTCGCATATGCCTCGGCAGGTGATTTCGACCGGGGTGGATCATGACCATTGGCAACCTGAGAATCCTGAAGGCGATTCTCGTCCTGCTGGCCCTTGCGCCGGCTGTCGCATCGGCGGGCGCGCCCGACGGCTCGGGCACCGGGCTGGGCTTCACCTCGCGCATCAAGGACCTCGTCTCCATCGAGGGCGTGCGCGAGAACCAGCTCATCGGCTACGGCCTCGTCGTCGGCCTCAACGGCACCGGCGATTCCCTCAACAACGCCCCCTTTACCCTGCAGAGCCTGCAGGCGATGCTGGAGCGGCTCGGCGTCAACACGCGCGGCACCAATCTGCGCACCAAGAACGTCGCCGCGGTGATGGTGACCGCCAACCTGCCGGCCTTCGCCACCCAGGGGACGCGGATGGACGTCACCGTCTCCGCGCTCGGCGATTCCTCTAGCCTCCAGGGCGGCACGCTGCTGGTGACGCCGCTGCTCGGCGCCGACGGCGAGGTCTATGCCGTCGCCCAGGGCCCGGTCGCCATCGCCGGCTTCGAGGCCTCGGGCCAGGCCGCCTCGGTGACCCGCGGCGTGCCCACCGTCGGCCGCATCTCCAACGGCGCGTTGATCGAGCGCGAGCTGGAATTCACCCTCGCCGGCGTCCAGGAGCTGCGCCTCAGCCTGCACAATCCCGACCTGACGACGGCGCGGCGCATCGCCGGCACCGTCAACGACTTCATCGGCAACGGCACCGCGCTCAGCGTCGATCCGGCCACCGTGATCGTCCGCCGGCCGGCCGATTTCCCCGGCGACATGGTGGCCCTGCTGACCCAGATCGAGCAGCTTCGCGTCGAGCCCGACCAGCCCGCACGCATCGTCATCGACGAGCAGTCCGGCATCATCGTCATGGGCGCGGATGTGCGCGTCTCCACCGTCGCCGTCGCCCAGGGCAACCTCACCGTGACCATCGCCGAGAGCCCGCAGGTGAGCCAGCCGGCGCCGCTGTCGGACGGCCAGACGGTCGTGGTGCCGCGCACCGACGTCACCGTCACCGACGAGACCAACCGCCAGCTCGCCGTCATCAAGGAGGGCGTCACGCTCCAGGAGCTCGTGGACGGGCTGAACATGCTCGGCATCGGCCCGCGCGACCTCATCGCCATCCTCCAGGCGATCAAGGCCGCCGGCGCCCTGCAGGCCGAAATCGAGGTGATGTGATGAGCGCCCTTCCCTCCCTTTCGCCCGCCATGCTCGCCGGCGCGCCGCAACAGCCCTCGAAGGCGGCGGCCAACGAGGCCGGCGCGGCCGCGGCGGCCAAGGAATTCGAGCAGGTCTTCATCTCGCAGATGCTGTCCCAGATGTTCTCGGGCCTGAAGACCGACGGCCCCTTCGGCGGCGGCGAGGGCGAGGAAGCCTTCCGCGGCTTCCTCCTCGACGAATACGCCAGGTCGCTCTCCGAAACCGGCGGTTTCGGCCTCAGCGACGACGTCAAACGCGAATTGCTCTCATTGCAGGAGATCGGCTGACCATGAACGCACCGGCCCACCAGACCGCCCGGACGGCCCTGCCCGATTCCGGCGCCGCCGCCGTGCTGCCCGCCCAGGACGTGCCGCTGCGCGCCATCGCCGGCCGCGAACAGGCGGTGACCTTCTTCGAGGATCTCGAGGGCACCATCTCGCAGCTCCTCGAGCTGCTCGACGCCGAGACCCAGCTCATGCGCACGGGGCGGATAGACGAGTCGCTGGCGCTGACCGCCAAGAAGACGGCGCTGGCGACGAGCTATGCGCGCCGCGTCGAGATCCTCAAGGCCAATGCCGAGGTGCTCGGCCGGCTGATCCCGGTCGAGCTGGAGCGGCTGCGCAAGCGCCGCGAATCCATCGAAACGGCGCTCAAGACCAATATCGCCGTGCTGTCGGCCGCTCGCGCCGTCTCCGACGCGCTGGTCAAGGGCGTCGCCGGCGAGGTCGCCAGGAAGCAGTCGGGACCGCGGGTCTATGGCGGCGGCGGCACCGCGGCGCCGGCGCCGCGCAGGACCGCGGCGATCGCCGTCGACCGGGCGCTGTAGCCCCGGCGGACGCGACCGGGAAAAATCTGCCGAAATTCTTAGCGAATGATTCATTCCTTTACGTCACTCTGGCCAGGTTCGACGATTGTTGCCCGCGTAAACGGGAGCAGGATGCTCCAGGGGACCGAACATGGAAACGAGTGGACCAGTAAGGTCCGGTTTCGCGCCGCAGGCGGCGGACTACAAGCCGCCTGAGAACCGCTTTGCAGTCGGTGCCGATCTGGCGCCGGACAAGGCCGTTCCCGCGACGGGACCGGCGGAGAAGCCGCGCAACCACGGCCGCAGCGCCGGTCGCGAGCGCGGCAGCCAGGATTCCGCCGGACGCAGCCCGCACGACCGCGAGCTCGATTTCGACCGCGAGACCCGCGACCTCGTCTACAAGGCCATCGACCTGACGACCGGCGACGTCGTCTGGCAGCTTCCCTCCGAGTCGATGATCCGCCTGCGCGAGTACCTGCAGACGGCGCGCCGCGAAAGCGCGCGGCGTCAAGCCGAGGCGACCCTCGCCTCGAATCTCGACATGAAGGCCTGAGCGCACGCCGCTTCAGCCTTCGTTAACCCATTCAGACTTCGTTGATTATACGCTGAAACTTAAGGGTTTCGGGCGTCTTGCGGGCTGTCGTTTAAGACTTCCTTAGGCGACTCGGCGCAGGCTCTCCCCCGCGTGTCAGGAAGACGCGTGTCTAGTATTGCGTGACCTAGAAAGGGTACCAAAATGGCTGATATCGTCCTCTCGAAGGCGGTCCGTTCGAACCTGCTCAACCTGCAGCGCACGGCGAGCCTTCTCTCCAAGACCCAGGAGCGCCTGTCGACCGGCAAGAAGGTCAACTCCGCTCTCGACAACCCGACCAACTTCTTCACCGCCTCGT
>JBFWXZ010000203.1:0-5702 GCA_050186955.1 Flavobacteriaceae bacterium | reverse complement strand
GCGGCGCGCTGGCCATCGATCCCGAAGCCACCCAGCTCTACGACGACACGCTGATCCTCGCGCTCGCCTCGGGCCACGAGGAGGAAGCGGCCAAGCTCGCCACGCGCAGGGTCAAGCTGGACGGCCGCAACCGGCTCGCCCGGCTGCTGCTCGGCGTCCGCTCGTTCCGCGCCCGCCAGTACGCCGAGGCGCGCAAGCATCTGGCCGAGCTCGACGGCAGCCCGCTCAGCGAGCTGACCGCAGGCCTGCTGTCGGCCTGGACCTATCTCGGCGCCGGCGACGCCAAGGGCGCGGCCGAGGCGCTTAAGGGGATCGACGCCTCCTCCTCGGAGGAACTCGCCAAGCTGAAGGCCTATCACGCCGGCCTGATCGCCGAGATGACCGGCGACAAGGCGGGCGCCGAGGCGCAGTTCGCCGTCGCCTACGACACCGACGGCAAGGTCCTGCGCGTCGTCCAGTCCTATGCCCGCGCGCTCGCCGCCAATGGCAAGACGGAGGAGGCCCGCAAGGTTCTCGACAGCTTCGATTCGGTGCTTCCCGGCCATCCGCTGATCGTCGCCGAGCGCGCCGAGATCGACGCCGGCCGCGCCCCGGCCAGCGACATCATCTCGCCCCAGGACGGCGCCGCGGAGGTGTTCTACGGCCTCGGCTCGGCGCTCGGCCGCGACGCCGCCGACCGCCTCGGCACCATCTATCTCCAGCTCGCCACCATGCTGGACTCCGATTTCCCGCTCGCGCTCATCACCCTGGCCAGCCATTTCGAGGAGGACGGCAACTACGCCGAGGCGATCACCATCTACGACCGCGTGTCGCAGAAGTCGCCGCTCTGGCTCAGCACCCAGATCGCCCGCGCCCGCGATCTCGGCGACCTCGAGCGCGCCGACGAGGCGGTCGAGGTGCTCTCGAAGCTGACCGAGCAGAACCCCGGCAGCGCCGAGGCGCCGGTGGCGCTCGGCGACATCCTGCGCGACCAGAAGCGCTACGCCGAGGCGGTGCGCGCCTATACCCAGGGCATCGCCCGCTCCGCGCCCATCGAGCAGAAGGACTGGGTGCTGTTCTATTTCCGCGGCATGTCCAACGAGCGCGCCAAGGACTGGCCGTCCGCCGAGGCGGACCTGCAGCGCGCGCTCGAGCTGCAGCCCGACCATCCCTTCGTGCTCAACTATCTCGGCTACTCGTGGGTCGATCAGGGGCTGCATCTGGAAAAGGCGCTGGAGATGATCAAGCGCGCCGTCGAGCTGCGTCCCAATGACGGCTACATCGTCGACAGCCTCGGCTGGGCCTATTACCGGCTCGGTCGCTACGACGAGGCCGCCGAGGAACTCGAGCGCGCCGTCAAGCTGCGGCCGCAGGACCCGATCCTCAACGACCATCTCGGCGATGCCTACTGGCGCGCCGGACGCCGCACCGAGGCGCGCTTCCAGTGGAACCACGCCCGCGATCTCGGGCCCGAGGCGGCCGACCTGCCGAAGATCCTCGACAAGATCGAGAACGGCCTCGCCGAACTCGAGCAGACCTCCCGCGCCGCCAGCGCCGGCAATGGCGGCTGATCCCGCGGTCATCGTCGAGACTGCGCCGGCCAAGGTCAATCTCGCCCTGCATGTCGTCGGCAGGGAAGCCAACGGCTTCCACGCTCTGGAGACGCTCGCCGTCTTCGCCGACGCCGGCGACCGGCTGAGCGTTTCTCCGATCGCCGAGGGCGCCGACCGCTTCACGGTGCAGGGGCCGTTCTCGCAGGACGTTCCCGCCGGCGCCGACAATCTGGTCCTCAAGGCGGTCGCCGCGATGCGGCGGCTGGCGGTGCGCGGCGGTCTCGACATCGAGCTGGAGAAGCACCTGCCGGTCGCCTCCGGCATCGGCGGCGGCTCGGCCGACGCCGCCGCGCTCATCCGCGCGCTGTGCCGCATGGCCGGCCTAAACCCCTTCACCGGCCGGGTGCCGGGCGTCGCCGCCTGGCTCGGCTCCGACGTACCGATGTGCCTGCGCTCGCAGCCGGTGCTTGCCCGCGGCCGCGGCGAGCAGCTCGAGCCGGTCGACGATTTCCCCGCCCTCGACGCGGTGCTCGTCAATCCCGGCGTCGGCCTGCGCACCGCCGACATCTTCGCCGCGCTGCAGAACCGCGACAACGCCAGGCTCGACCGCCTGCCCGACCGCCGCACCCCCGACGCCGTGCTCGACTGGCTGGCCGCCGCCCGCAACGACCTCGAGGCGACGGCGATCGGCATGGAGCCGGCGGTCGCCCGCGCGCTGTGGCTGATCGGCGGCACCGAGGGCTGCCGGCTCGCCCGCATGACCGGGGCCGGCTCGACCTGCTTCGGGCTCTATGCCGGCGCGGCGGAGGCCGAGGCCGCCGCCCGCGACCTCGCCGATGCCGATCCGGCGTGGTGGGTGCGCACCGTCAGGCTGGGCGGCGCGGAGCCGCAGCGGGCCGCCGCGGCCAGTTGATCATGGCGACGCCGGCGACCGCGAGGACGAGGCCGGCGGCGATCTCCGGCCGGAAGCTCTCGCCGAAGACGGCCATGCCGAGGACGACGCTGATCCCGGCGCGCAGATAGGCCTGGCTCGCCGCGCCCATCGAGCCGATGGTCACCACCAGCCGGAAATAGATGAGCAGCGCCAACCCCGTGCAGACGACGCCGAGCGTCAGCGCGGCGGCGAGCGAGGTTTCCGATACCGCTAGTGTCCACGGGCGGTCCACGACGATGGAGAGCGGGACGAGGATGACGCTCGCCCAGATCATCGTGCCGGCCGCCGTCACCGTCGGCGGCAGATGCGCGAAGCGCCGGCCGTAGATCGCCGCGCCGCCATACATCATCGCCCCGGAGAGCACCGCGAGCTCGGCGAGCACGTTCTTGCCCAGCCCCTCCAGCGCGCCGGCCCCGACGATCAGCACGACGCCGCCGAGCCCGAGTACCGCGCCGGCGAACTTCGACATCTCGCCGACCCTGCCGCTCAGCGCCGAGGCGATCAGGAAGACGAAGATCGGCGAGGTCGAGTTGAGGACGCCGGCGAGCCCGCTCTCGACATGCTGCTGCCCCCACGCCAGCACCAGCCAGGCGCCGACGCTGTTGAGCAGCGACTGCACGAGCAGCCGCCCCCAGGTCGCCGCGTCGCGCGGCAGGCGCTCGCCGCGCCAGGCGACGAGGGCGAGGATGAAGACGGTGGCGACGCTCACCCTGATGGCGATGAGCGTCACCGGCGGAAAGGATTCCAGCGCCACCCTGATCAGGGCGTAGGAAGATCCCCACAGCAGGGCGAGGAGGCCGAGCAGCGCGAATTCGCGCAGGCGCGGCGCGGGCGCGTCAGACAGCATCGACATGCGGATTTTCCTGTTTCGGGCCGTTCAGCCGTGGCGTTCGCGGCTGTCGGCGGGCGCCTCGGCCCGCTCGTTCATCCCGTAGTCGCGGATGACGCTGGCGATGCGCAGCCGGTAGTCCCGGAAGTAGCGGTTGCGCCCGAGGCTCTGCGCCCGGCGGTGGGCGTTGAGCGAGCGCCACTGCTCGATCGCCGCCTCGTCGCGGAAGAAGCTGAGCGACAGCATCTTCCCCGGATCGGTGATGCTCTGAAACCGCTCGACGGAGATGAAGCCGTCGATCTTCTCCAGCAGTGGCTTCAGGTCGGCGGCCTCGGCGAGATAGGGATCGCGCCCGTCCTCGCGGGGCATGACTTCGAAGATCACGGCGATCATGGCGTCACCTTTCCGGCGTGCGGTGTCGAGGCCAGCTTGAGGAAGATGCGGTCCTCGCGGGCGATGAACCGCTCCTTGCGGGCGAACTCGTAGTTCTCGCGCCCCAGCGGGTCGGCGGCAAGCCGTGCCCGGTAGGCCTCGTAGGCGGCCAGGCTGTCGATGTTGTAGACGCCGTAAGCCGTGGTGGCGGAGCCCTCATGCGGCGCGAAATAGCCGACGAGGTCGGCGCCGCAGCGCGGGATCGCCTGCCCCCAGTTGCGGGCGTATCGCTCGAAGGCGTCGCGCTTGAACGGGTCAATCGCGTAGCGGATGAAACAGGTGATCATGGCTTTCCTCTCCGGTTGGCCCCGCTCTTGTCGCACGTTGTCGGGTCCCGACGCTTCGATTACGCTCGAAGCATGAAGGCCGGTCCCGACATCGCCCGCATCGCCGCCCTGATGGGCGACCCGGCGCGCGCCAACATGCTGACGGCGCTGATGGGCGGCGAGGCGCTGACCGCCAGCGAGCTGGCCAATGCCGCCGGCGTCGCCCCGTCCACCGCGAGCTCGCACCTGTCGCAGCTGGAAGCCTCCGGCATCGTCGCGCCGCGCCGGCAGGGCCGCCACCGCTACTACCGGCTCGGCGGCAACGACGTCGCCGGGCTGATCGAGACGCTGATGGGGGTCGCCGAGACGACCGGGGCGACGCGGCTGCGCACCGGCCCGCGCGAGCCGGCGCTGCGCCGCGCCCGGGTCTGCTACGACCACCTGGCCGGCGATCTCGGCGTCGAGCTGCTGGACCGGCTCTACGACCGCGGCTTCTTCAGGCCGGAAAGGGAGATGCCGCAGGTGACCGCCGAGGGACGCGGCTTCCTCGCCGGCTTCGGCATCGATCTCGAGGCGCTGGAGAAGGGCCGCCGGCCGCTCTGCCGCGAATGCCTCGACTGGAGCGTCAGGCGGCCGCATCTCGCCGGCGCCCTCGGCGCCGCGCTGCTGCAGCGCATCTACGATCTAAAATGGGCGCGCCGCGACCGCGAGGGCAGGGCGGTGCTCTTCACCCCCGACGGCGAGCGCCGCTTCGCCGAGGCATTCCTGCGATAGCGGCTACCGCTCGGCCGGCGGCACGTCCCTCAGCCGCGCGCTGAGCTCGGCGATCTCGGCGTCGCTGCGCTTGCGGTGGACGCGGGTGGCGGAGGGCTTCTGGTTGGTGCGGCAGACGCCCGTGCGCCACTCGCTGGCAGGGCGGATCGGCCGCGGCACGAAGCCGCCGCCGCAGTTCGGGCAGACATCGTGCAGCACCGTCTCCACGCAGTCGGCGCAGAAGGTGCATTCGTAGCTGCATATGCGCGCGTCGGGCGCCTCCGGCGGCAGGTCGCGGTCGCAATATTCGCAGTTGGGGCGGAGTTCGAGGGCCATGCGCGCCGTCAGTGGACGCGGCGCACGCAGAAGGCGATGGCGTCGAGCAGCGCCGCGCGGTGCTCGCCGTCGGGGAAGATCGCCAGCGCGTCGGCGGCGATCGCCGCGTAGTGGCGCGCCCGCTGTATCGTGTCGTCGATGGCGCGGTGGCGCTTCATGATCGAGATCGCCGTCTCAAGATCGTCGTCGGCGACCTCGCGGTCGACCAGCGTGCGCTTCCAGAAGCCGCGCTCCCTGGCGTCGCCGCGGCGGTAGGCGAGCAGCACCGGCAGCGTCACCTTGCCCTCGCGCAGGTCGTCGCCGACCCGCTTGCCGAGCTTCTTCTGGGCGCCGGAATAGTCGAGCGCGTCGTCGACGAGCTGGAAGGCGAGGCCGAGATTGGTGCCGAAGGATTTCAGCGCCGAGCGGGCGCCGCCGTCGTCGCCGGCGAGGATCGGCCCGACCTCGCAGGCGGCCGAGAACAGCGCCGCCGTCTTGGCCCGGATCACCTGCAGGTAGTCGTCCTCGGTGGTCGCCATGTTCTGCGCCGTGGTGAGCTGCATCACCTCGCCCTCGGCGATGATGGAGGCGGCCTGCGAGAGCACGCCGAGCGAGGGCAGCGAGCCGACCTCGACCATCAT
>JBFWXZ010000202.1:0-5763 GCA_050186955.1 Flavobacteriaceae bacterium | reverse complement strand
GAGCCGCGCGGCCAGGGTCGACTGGCCGGTGCCCTCGCCGCCCTCGAACGTGATGAATCTGCCGGCTGTCATTGCGTCCGATCCGTTGGGCGTGCGGTCTGCAAGCGCATCCCACGCCGGCATTCCATCGTCAATGAAAGACGCCCAGCACGAGTTCCAGGGCGGCATCCAGCGCCCGCTTGTGGATCGGGCCGACCCCCACCGATTCGCGGGCGTAGAGCGGCGCGTCGGAAATCGGGTCGTCGTCGTTGTAGATTCTCAGCACGCCGACGCGGTCGCCCTTCTCCACGGGCGCCGCGAGCGGGCCCGTATAGACGATGCGGGCCTTCAGCCCGCGCTTCACGCCCTTGGGAATCAGCAGCTTGAGCGGCCCCTCGCCGGTCAGCGCGACCGTCGATTTCTCGCCGCCATAGACGCCGACCTCGCCGACCGTCTCGCCGTCCCCGAACAGGGTGATCTCCTCGAAGGCGCGGAACCCCCAAAGCAGCAGCTTCTGCGCCTCGGTCGCCCGCTCGCGGGCCGATTCCAGCCCGTTGACGACGACGATCAGCCGCCGGCCGTCCTGTACGGCGGAACCGACGAGGCCATAGCCCGATTCCGCCGTGTAGCCGGTCTTCATCCCGTCGGCGCCGATATTCATCGACAGCAGCGGGTTGCGGTTGCGCTGGCGGATCTTGTTCCACTCGAAATCCGGCTCGGAATAGATCGGGTAGAACTCGGGATAGGCCTCGATGATGTGGCGGGCCAGCATCGCCAGTTCGCGGGCCGTCACCAGCTGCTCGGGATCGGGCAGGCCGGTGGCGTTCTTGAAGACCGACTTCTTGAGGCCAATCTCGCGGGCCCGCTGGGTCATCACATTGGCGAAGACCTCCTCGGTCCCCGCCATGCCCTCGGCGATGATGATGCAGGCGTCGTTGCCGGACTGGACGATGACGCCGCGGATGAGGTCCTCGAGGCGGATCTGCGAGTTGAGCTTGGCGAACATGGTCGAGCCGCCGGAGGTCGCGCCGCCGCGCCGCCAGGCGTCCTCGGTGACCACGAATTCGTCGCCTAGGCTCAGCTTTCCCGTCTTGATGGCGTTGAAGACGACCTCCATGGTCATCAGCTTCGCCATGCTGGCGGGATGCATGAGTTCGTCGCCATGGACGTTCAGCAGGACCGTGTTGCTGTCGACATCCAGCAGGAAAGCGTGCTTCGCCGAGGTGGCGATGGTTTCCTGCGCGCGCGCCGGTTGGCCGGGAAAAGGCGCAAAAATCGCGGCGAATGCCAAAGCAATCGCAATCAGGCAGGCTCTACCCGCCGATTTTCCATCGAAACCCAACATAATACGCCGCACCCGTCACACGCCCCGTCTTTTTCATAGCAAGCGGTGGCGCGGCGGATCAACCGCCGAGAGCCTCTTCGGACAGGAATGAATCCGATCTACTGGCGCGTGGCGTCGCGATATTCGGCCGGCAGGTCCGGCATCGTCTGCGGCTGGAACGCGGCGAAGGCGTCGTCGATGGGCCGGCGGGCCTCGCCGAAGGCGGCGTATCCCGACAGCGCGGCAAGAACACCCTGGCGGCGGCCCGACCCGGCGGGCTGCCCGACGCCGACGCGCGGCGTCGGCGGGGTCGAGGACACGAATGCGAAGATCGGGCGCGGCTCGGGAACCGAGGCCGGCGCCGGCGGCAGGGTCGCCGCGAGCAGGGTCGAGGAATTGGTGCCGTCCTCGATGCGCGCCGTCGTCGTCAGCCAGCCGGAATCGTCGCCTTCCAGCGGCGCGCGGCCGACATACTGCACGCGGACCTTGGTCAGGCCCTGCTGGTGGAAGTCGAGAAGCTCGGCGGTGTGACGCGACAGATCGATGATCCGGTCATGCGCGTAGGGGCCGCGATCGTTGACGCGGACGACGACGGAACGGCGGTTCTCGAGATTGGTCACCCGCACGTAGCTCGGCAGCGGCAGGGTCGGGTGCGCCGCCGAGAAGGCGTTCATGTCGTAGACCTCGCCATTGGCGGTCAGCCGTCCGTGGAAGGCGTCGCCGTACCACGAGGCCATGCCGACGCTGTCGTAGCCCGGCTGCTCCTTGGGAACGTAGGTCCGGCCGGCGACCTTGTAGGGATTGCCGACCTTGTAGACCCCTCCTCCCTTGGGGATGGGCTTGTCGGTGTCGGCGACGCGCGGGCTCGCCGAAACGCCGTATTTGGAATCGACGCGGGTGGTGTCGGTCGGTCCGCTGCAAGCGGCGGCGAGCGCGCAGGCTGCGAATATCCCGACGAAAATGCGGCTACGCGAAGCGATCAAAACTCGAAACCCCGAACAGATCCGGCGGGCCTGCGCCCGCCCGTCCCGATTGCAATAAGCCCCCTGCCCGAACAAACTGCTCCGCCATGGTTACCGGGAAATTAAGCCGGCCCGCAAGCGCCAGCTTATGGTAACCATCGGAATAACCCGGGGAATGGAGCGCTCTCCCGTGAATCCCGTAGAGCCACAAATCCGGCCCAATTGCGGCGATCCGATGGCAGCCACCCTGCCCGCCGGATGAGGCTTCTCGCCCGTGTCGGTTTCGCCGCCGCGCTCCTCGCCGCGATCGCCTGCGACGCCCTTGCCCAGAATGCGCCGGTCGATCTGGAAATCGTGTTCGCGGTCGACGCATCGGGGAGCGTCGACCAGCGCGAATACCGGCTGCAGATGGCGGGCATCGCCGCCGCCTTTCGCGACAAGGCGGTGTATGAGGCCATCGCCGGCGGTCCCAAGGGCCGGATCGCCGTATCGGTGCTGGTCTGGGCGGAAGCGTCCCGGCCGAAGCAGGAGGGGCCATGGTTCCTCGTCGCGACGCCGGCGGATGCGGAGCTTTTCGCCCGCCATGTCGAGGCGATCGAGCGGCGCATATCCGGTGGAACCGGCATCGGTGCGGGGCTCGCCTGGGCGCTCCGGATGCTCGACGCGAACGGCATCGCGTCCGCCAGGCGCGTCGTCGACGTGTCGGGCGACGGGCCGGAGACGCCGCCGCGCGAGACCGTCGTCCTCATCGACCAGGCGCGCGCCATGGCGCTGTCGCGCGGCATCACGGTGAACGGCCTCGCCATCCTCGCCGACGATCCAGACCTTGCAGCCTGGTATGCCGGGCATGTCGTCGCCGGTCCTGACAGCTTCGTCATGGCGGCGGCGAATTTCGACGATTATGCAAGGGCTTTTCGCCGCAAGCTGCTGCGCGAGATAAAGCCGGAGCAGCGCGTGAGTACCGCCGAGCCCTATCCCTTGCGGACCGACTGCCGCCAGTTCGCGTCCTGCCAGGGGTCCCTGCCGCCGAGCCGTGCGAGCGCGTCGGCGATGCCGAATTCGGATGCCTTCTCCACGCCCTCCAGCTCATCCCACGGGACAGGCATCGCCACCGGGCAGCCCTCGCGGGCACGCGTCGAATAGGGCGCGATTGCCGTCGCGCCGCGGTCGTTGCGCAGATAGTCGATGAAGATGCGGCCCTTGCGCGCCGCCTTGGACGACTTGGCGACGAAGCGGTCGGGCTCCGTGGCCGCCATCCTTTTCGCGATGTCGGAGGCGAACGCCTTGACCCGGTCCCAGTCGGCACGCCGCTCGGCGGGGGCGACGACATGGATGCCTTTGCCGCCGGTCAGCAGCGGCACCGTCTCCAACCCCTCCTCCTTCAGCAGCGCGCGGAGATCGAACGCCGCCCGCTTCACCCCGGCGAAGCCGACGGCGGGGTCGGGATCGAGGTCGAAGACGACCCGGTCGGGCCGCTCGATATCGTCGATGCGCGAGCCCCAGATATGGAACTCCAGCGTGCCCATCTGCACGCCGGCGATCAGCCCGGCGGGCGAGTCCAGATAGAGATAGGTGCCCTTCTTGCCGTCGCTTTCGGCGATCTCGATGCTCTTCAGGGCGCCCGGCATACCCTTGCTCTCGTGCTTCTGGAAGAAACACGCCTCCCCTGCGCCTTCCGGGCACCGCACGAGGCTCAGCAGCCGCTTGCCGACAAGCGGCAGCATCCGCTCCGCCACCTGCTCGTAATAGGCCGCGAGATCGGCCTTGGTGATCCCCTGGGCCTCGAAGAGCACCTTGCCGGGATGGCTCAGCCTGATCCCGGCCACCTCGCTGCGCTCGGCCATCGCTTTCTCCCCTTTCGGGCTTTCGAGGACGACGTCGCCCGCATCCTTGTCCGATCTCAGCCCCTTGAACACCCCGTGGCGGACATGGCCGTCGGCGGTGAATTCGGCGAAATCGATCTCCGCCACGAGCTTCGGCGTGACGAAACGGACGCCGCGACGAGATGCTGCCGGCAGCGCGACGAAGGGCGACGACTTGCGCTCCGCCCCGTGCAGCAGCGGCGCGAGCCTCTCGAACGCCGCTTCGCCGAAGCCGCTGCCGACGCGGCCCTTGTAGACGAGACCCTGCTTGTCATTGACGCCGAGCAGCAGGGAGGCGAACGGCCTGCCCTGCTTGTCGGAGGGAGACCAGCCGCCGATCACGAATTCCTGCCGCCTGGTGCACTTCACCTTGAGCCAGTCGCGGCCGCGGCCGCCGCGATAGGCGCGGTCGGCGCGCTTGGCGACGATCCCCTCGTGGCCGGCGCTGCACAGCTTGTCGAAGGTTTCCGCCGCGTGTCCGCCGACATGCTCGCTGTAGAGCAGCGGCGCGTCGTCCCCGGAGATCAGCCCTGCGAGGATCTCCTTGCGCTCGCGCAACGGCAGCTTAGCGATGTCGCGCCCGTCCATCTCCAGCAGGTCGAAGACGAAGCAGGCCATCGCGCCTTCGTCCCCACCCTCTCCCAACGCCTTCTGGAGCGAGGAGAAATCGGTCCTGCCGCTGGCGTTGAAAGCGACGATCTCGCCGTCGAGCAGCGCGCTGTCGACATCAAGGGCCGCGGCGGCCCGCGCGATCGCCGGAAATTTCTCCGTCCAGTCCCTGCCCGAGCGGGTGAAGATGCGCGCCCTGCCGCCGGCGACGGCGATCTCTGCGCGGTAGCCGTCATATTTCATCTCGGCGAGCCACTCGCCGCCTTCCGGCGCGTCGCCGACGAGGGTGGCGAGCTGCGGCTTGCGGAACCGGGGGAATGCCGGCTTCGCGCGTGCCTTACCCTCCTTCTTCGACGACTGTTTTCCGGGTGATCCCTTTCCGGGTGATCCTTTTGCGGGATTTTGCGCGAGATCGGTGGGGGCGAGCTTGCGGCCCTTCGCGGCGATGCCCCTCATCGAGCGGTTGGACTTGACGCTGCGGGTCTTCTCCAGCGCGTCGCCGGAGCCGGCATGGCGGTCGTCGGCCTTGATCAGCAGCCAGTTCTCGCGCTTCTCGCCCCTGCGCGGCTTCACCCGCACCAGCGACCAGCGCCCCTTGAGCCGCCTGCCGTCGAGCGTGAAGGCCAGCTTGCCGTCGCGAAGCCCCTCCGCAGGGTCGCCCTCGGGCTCCCAGGTGCCGCGATCCCACAGCATGACGGTGCCGCCGCCGTACTGGCCCTTGGGGATGGTGCCCTCGAAATCGCCATAGGCGAGTGGGTGATCCTCCGTCCGCACCGCAAGCCGCTTGTCCCGCGGGTCGTCGCTCGGCCCCCGGGTGACGGCCCAGCTCTTGAGCACGCCGTCCCATTCGAGCCGGAAATCGTAGTGCAGCCGCGTCGCGTCGTGCTTCTGGACGACGAAGGACAGCGGCCCTTTCCCCCGCCTTCTGGCGCGCCCCGGCGCGGGCTCGGCGGTGCGCGAGAAGTCGCGGCGTTCGCGATATTCCTCGAGCAGCGTGTCGGCGCGTTTCGCCATCGTCTCAAGCGCT
>JBFWXZ010000201.1:0-5782 GCA_050186955.1 Flavobacteriaceae bacterium | reverse complement strand
ACTGGAATGCGAGGACACCGCCGAGCATGGCCAGCCCACCCGCATCGGTCAGGATGCCCGGCACGACCAGCATGAACGCGCCCGCCGTCAGCATCAGCCTTTCGATCACCGTCGCCTTGATCCTGCACCATCCGATGAGCGCCATGCTCAGCATGATGATGCCGATCGCCGCGGAAAGCGTCGACGCCAGCACCGAGTAAAGCGTCGTGTCCGCCTTCCACAGGAACGGATCCAGCATCGCCGGCTCGTAGACGAAGACGAACGGGACGATATAGCCGGCAAGCGCGATGACGAAAGCGGTGTTCATCGTCCGCGTTGGGTTGGCGCCGGCAATACCCGCAAGGGCATAGGAGGCGATCGCCGTCGGCGGCGTAATGTCGGCCAGAATTCCGTAGTAGAATACGAAGAAATGCGCCGTCAGCGGGTCTAGCCCGTAGCGTATCAGTGCCGGCGCCGTCAGCGCCGCCGTGATGATGTAGGTCGGCGTCGTGGGCAGCCCGAGGCCGAGTATCAGCGACGCGATCATCGCCAGCAGCAGGGTGGGAAACAGCATGCCCTGCGAAAGCGAAATGATGGCGCTGGCCAGTTTGACCGCGAAGCCGGTATGGGCGATCACCCCGATCAGGATGCCGACGACGGCAACGGCCGCGACGACCGGGAGCGCGGTGATCGCGCCCCATTCAAGCGTCGTCAGGAGCTTCTTGGGGGTGATCCGGGTTTCCTTGTTCAACCAACTCACCGGGATTGTCGACAGGATCGCGAACAGTCCGGAGAGGGTGACGGACCAACCGCTGGTTAGCGCGAAGATAAGCACGGCGACAGGAGTAAGCCGGTACCATCCCTCGCGGAATGTCGGCCAGAAACGCGGCAGCTCGCTGCGGGGAATTCGCGACATGTTCCGGCGCAACGCTTCGAAATGCACCATCGAGCCGACGCCGAAGAAATAGAGTATGGCGGGTATGATGCCGGCGGCCGCCACGACCAGGAAGTCGACACGCAGGAAGTCCGCCATGACGAAGGCGGCGGCGCCCATGACCGGCGGCATGATGTTGCCGCCCATCGACGAGGTTGCCTCGACACCCGCGGCGAAATGCGGCTTGTAGCCGACGCGCTTCATCAGCGGCACGGTGAAGCTGCCGGTCGTGATCGCGTTCGCGATACCGCTTCCGCTGAGCGTGCCGAAGAACGCGCTGCACAATACGGCGACCTTCGCCGGACCTCCTGTGGTCGAGCCGGCGATCGACAAGGCGACGTCCGCGAGGAACTTCATCAGGCCCATATGCATGATGAAGCCGCCGAAGAGGATGAACAGGAAAACGTATGTCGCCGATACCCCGAGCGGCACACCGAGGATGCCGTCACCAGAGAGATAGATCGTCTCGAGGAGCTTGGGGAAGGTGCTGGGCGGCGCCTGGAACATCCCCGGCAGCAGATAGCCGAAATATCCGTAGACGATGAATGCCGCCGCGAGCAGCGTCAGCCATCCGCTCACCGTGCGGCGCGACACCTCGAGCACGACAAGGGTAAGCAGGATGCCCGACACGGTATCGCCCAGAAGGAGCGGATCGATCCAGAACAACCGGCTCATCAGCCTGTCGTAGTTGAAGACGATCCACAGGGCCGAAAACACGCTGGCGGCGAAAAACGCCCAGTCCAGGATGCTCACGTTCTTGCCCTGGGGGCTGTCCGGCTTTCTGAACCGGTAGGTCAACGCGATCAGTGCGACCGCGAAGCACAGGTGGACCGACCGTTGAATGTACTGTTCGAAAACGCCGAATGCGGCGGTATAGAGCTGAAACAGGGAGAAGCAGACGGCGATCAGCCAGACGACCTTCCTGGGGAAGCCGTCCGGCATCGAGAAGCGCGGCGTTTCAAGCTTTTCGGCTTCCGCCGCGCCGCGCTCCTCGTCGAGCTCGACGCTGATCGAAGTTTTCGTATCCGCGCTCACCGCCGCCTCCCTGTCTCGTCCCGATCAGCCGCTACTTAATCGCGCCGACTTCCTTGTAGTATTTCAGCGCGCCCGGATGGATCGGGATGAGCGGGCTCGCCGCGGCGTTCTCCGGAACGAATTCCGCAAGAACCTGATGGACGTTGACCAGCGTGTCGTGGTTTTCGAAGAACGCCTTGGCCATCGCATAGACGACGTCGTCGGGCACGGCGGCGCTGGTAACCAGCATGACCGGCGAATTGACGGTAGGCACGTCTTCCTTGAGCCACGGATAGATGCCGGCCTTGAGCTTGATCGGCGTATAGCCCTTGTCCGCGAGCTTCTCGATGACCGCCTGTTCGAGCGGAACGATGCGGACGTCGACCGACGACGACAGTTCCAGCAGATAGCTGGCGGGGTGAGCGATCAGGGCGGAGAAGCCGTCGACCTGGCCGTCCCTGACCTGGTTGACGGCATCGCCGACATTGCCGGCGAAGTTCATCGTGTTCAGGTCGGCGTAGCTAAGGCCGTTGGCCTCGAGGACGTCGCGGGTGATCTGCTCGGTCGAGGAGCCCGTCCGCTGGGTGACGAGCCCCCGGCCCTTGAGGTCCGGGATCGACTTGACCGGGCTGTCCGCCCTCACCGACAGCGTGTAGTACTGGTTGTAGAGGATGCCGAAGATACGGAGATCCTTGGCCGGCGGGCGGCCGTCCATGCCCTCGTAGATCTTCTTCACGACGCTCGAGGTCGTGAAGCCAAGCTGCCCTTCATTGGACGCGACCGAAAGCGCGTTCGAGACGCCGCCGCCCGTCTGGACGGTCACGTTCATGCCCGCCTTTTCCTGCAGGACGCTGGCGAGGCCTGCCGCCACGGGATACCACACGCCCCCTGTCGGGCCGGTCTTGATCAGGATGTTCTGGGCCGAGGCGGCCCCCGCGAGCATGGTGAATACCGCGGTCAATACGAATGCCTTGGTTAGTGCCTTCATCTTATCCTCCCTGAAGTTCGCCCGCTGGCCTCTGGTTTCTTTGCGGCCCGGGGCGGGATGGCGATCGCTATTCGGGATCGTGCAAGAGCTTGTCGAGGCCGTAGAACTCCATCACCTGCAGCACCCGCTCGGGTGGCGGCGCGGCGTTGAAGCGGCCATGCCGGCTGACCTGGAGCCCGGCATTCTTGCGAAGGTCGACCATCATTTCGGCCATCTTGATCGTGGCCGCGAGACCGTCGACGATCGGGACGTCGTCGACACGGTGGATGCCGTGCTTGGCCATCAGCACGCTGAGCGGCATGGAACCGCTGATCAACACGTCAGCCCCGGTCTCGCGGATGTGCTTGCGGGCGGCCTCTTGAAAGCGCTCGATAAGCGGTTCGGGGTCGGAGTATCCGTTGAGGACATCCTTGAAGTGGAAGCCGGTATGCCGGACGCCTGAGCACCGCTCCTTGAGCCCGTAATTCTCGATCCGCTCGGCATAGAGATCGACCATCTCGGGAATGAAGGTCATCACGCCGAACTTCTGGCCGAGCTGACAGGCGATGAGGGCTGACGCCTCGCCGTATCCGGTCACCGGAATGTCGACCAGAGTGCGGATTTCCCGGATCATCGGGTTCGGCATCGAGCACATTGCATAGGCGTCGAAGCCATCGCGCTGGGCGCGCACCGCGTTGGCGATCCACTGATTGCCATGCAGCCAATACATGTAGCTGAAGCCGATGTCGGTACCCGGGTAGTTGGTCGGATAGGTGCCGGGCCGCTGCCCGTGCATGACGACCTCGGTATCGGGCCGCGCGATCTGCTTGATCCGCTCGACCAGGACCGCCTCGTAGGCCGGAAGATCCTCAAGAACGGTGAAACTCTGATGCCATATGCGCATGGAGCGTATTTCCCACCTCAGTTTTTTCTTATTCGCCAAAACGCTAGCATAGCGATCTCGCCGATGAAACGTTTTTATGCATCTCAAGGTATCGGAGACCGCACCGCGGTCCCTGGCGCCCGACACCCTCAAGCCGAAGCAGCTACCGGATTGAATAATTTTCCTTTGATGTCATAGGCTTACCCAGGACGCCGCTTGCCGCAACGGAAGCAGAAAACACACCGGCCAATAGGTCCCCGCCTCGAATCTGTAGACAAAGGAAATATCGTTTCATAACTTTGGTTCCACTCTCCAGCGTGGCGACCCTCGCTGAAATTCCTCGGCTCCATGCAAACCACGGCGGAAGCGCTGAACGGACGAACACGAGATGAATGAGACGACCGACAACACAGGTTTTCGCGACCAGGTCTGCCTGATCACCGGCGCCGCCGGCGCCATCGGCTCGGCCACCGCCGAGGCGTTCGCCGCCCAGGGGGCCTCGCTGTTTCTGGTCGACCGGGCAGCCCCGGAGGAACTCGCCGAACGGTTGAGGAAATCGGGGGCCACGGTCACCGCAGCCGCGGCCGACGTGACACGCGACGCCGACATCCGTGCGAGCGTGAATGCCGCGATGGCGGCCTATGGGCGTATCGACATTCTCGTGAACGTCGCCGGCATCGTCTCCCAGGGCAATGCTGAGGACATCAGCGAGGAAGAGTGGGACCGCGTCCTGGGGATCAATCTCAAGGGCACCTTCCTCTTCTGCCGCGCCGTCATGCCGGTGATGCGCCGCCAGCAATACGGGCGGATCGTCAATCTCGGCTCCGTGATCGCGATGAACGGCGGCACCTCGCGCCCGTGGCTCGACCGCGAGGAATTGCGTCGCTCCGGCAACGTCGCCTATGGCGCATCCAAGGCCGGGGTGCACGCGCTGACGGGGTATCTCGCCAAGGATCTGGCTGGTGATGGCGTGACCGTGAACGCCGTCGCGCCCGGCCCGATCGCCACCTCGATGACCACTCGATATCCGCAATCGATGATGCAGCTTATCCCGCTCGGACGCATGGGCCGCCCCGAGGAGGTCGCGCACGCGATCCTCTATCTGGCGTCGCGCGAGGCCGGCTTCATCACCGGCGAGGTTCTCGACATCAACGGAGGCTTGTCGGTGGGTTGATCGCGCCGTCGCGTCTGCCTCCGGCTCCGTCCCATGCAGCGAGCAGTCCCCTCCATTCGCACCGACCGCATCCGTACCGGAGATGCAGACCGGTCGCACAACAACCAAGGAACCTGTAATGGCCAGAAAGCCTGCCGCTAGCACCAAGCCCCGGACCGTCACGAAAACTTCGACTGCCGGGCAAAGCTCGACCGCCCGGAAGGCCGCGACCGCCGGGAAGGCTCCGGCGCCCGGCAAGAAAGCGCAAGCCAGGGGCAAGGCGCCCGCGAACACGGCGGGCCTCATCGACGATCTGAAGGCGATCGTCGGGGGAGACCGGGTCCTGACTTCTCCGAAGGACCGCCGCTTCTTCTCTCTCGATTTCTCCGAGCAGCCCGCCGAGCTTCCGATGGCGGTGGTCAAGCCGGGGTCGGCCGAGCAGGTCTCGCAGATCGTCGACCTGGCGGCGCGCGAGGGCATCTCGGTAAACACCCGCGGCGGCGGCATGTCCTACACGCGCGGCCACTGCCCTGTGCGCCCGGAAACCATCATCGTCGACGCCACCGGCCTCAAGAAGGTGATCGAGATCAACACCGAGGACCGCTACGTGGTGCTGGAAACCGGCGTCACCTGGGCGGAACTGCGGGAGGCGCTGAAAGGCACCGGCTACCGGGTGCCCTATCTCGGCACGCTGTCGGGCAGCATCGCCACCGTCGGCGGCGGCCTGTCGCAGAACGCGACCGGCATGGGGCGGATGACGCTGGCCGAGCACGTCCTCGGCCTCGAGGTGGTTCTGGGCGACGGCAGGGTGCTGCGCACCGGCTCCTGGTCGGCGCGCAACACGGCGCCCTT
>JBFWXZ010000200.1:0-5784 GCA_050186955.1 Flavobacteriaceae bacterium | reverse complement strand
ATCGGCATGGTCCCCCAGGACACCGTGCTGTTCAACGACACGATCCGCTACAACATCCGCTACGGCCGCCCCGGGGCGAGCGACGAGGAGGTGGTCGAGGCGGCCCGCCTCGCCCAGATCGCACCCTTCATCGAGGCGCTGCCGGAGGGCTTCGACACGCCGGTCGGCGAGCGCGGGCTCAAGCTGTCGGGCGGCGAGAAGCAGCGCGTCGCCATCGCCCGCACGATCCTCAAGTCGCCGCCCATCCTGATCCTCGACGAGGCGACCTCGGCGCTCGACACCGAGACCGAGAAGGAGATCCAGTCGGCGCTGCAGGGCGTCTCGCGCGGCCGCACCGCCATCGTCATCGCCCACCGGCTCTCCACCGTCGTCAACGCCGACGAGATCATCGTGCTGGAGAAGGGGCGCATCGTCGAGCGCGGCACGCACCGCTCGCTGCTGCGCCGCAAGGGCGTCTATGCCGGCATGTGGAGCCGGCAGCGCGAGGCCGAGGCGGCGGCGGCGAAGCTGCGGCGGACGGTCGAGGCCGACAGGGAAGGCTATCTCGGCGGCGACAAGGCGCTATAAACTCCCACGGGGCCCGGCCATCGCCGGGCCGGCGACAGGCTGGACAGGGTGACGACTTGAGGGTGACGACTTGCTGACGATCTTCGACTCGATCCGTTCCGTGATGGTGCCGATCCACCGCGAGGGGCACCGCTTCCTGATGATCTGCGGCGCCGCGCTGCTGCTGCTGTGGTTCCTCGGCTCGTGGCTGGTCTGGCCGGTGCTGCTGATCACCGCCTGGGTCGCCTTCTTCTTCCGCGATCCCAAGCGGGTGACGCCGGTGCGCGAGGGCCTCGTGATCTCCCCCGCCGACGGGCGCATCTCCTCCGTCGGCGACGCCCGCCCGCCGGCCGAGCTCGGGCTCGGCGACAAGCCGCTGCCGCGCGTCTCCGTCTTCATGAACGTCTTCGACTGCCACGTGAACCGCACCCCTGTGACCGGGCGCATCCTGAAGATCGCCTACCGTCCCGGCGCCTTCCTCAACGCCGAGCTCGACAAGGCGAGCGAGGACAACGAGCGCAACGCGCTGGCCATCGAGACGCCGGACAGCAAGCTGTTCGGCGTCGTCCAGATCGCCGGGCTGGTCGCCCGCCGCATCGTCTGCTTCGTCGCCGAGGGGGAAACGATCACCGCCGGCGACCGTTTCGGCCTCATCCGGTTCGGCAGCCGCGTCGACGTCTACATGCCGGCCGGCACCAGGCCGCTGGTCGCTCCCGGCCAGCGGGCGGTCGCCGGCGAGACGGTTTTCGCCGATCTCGCCGCCGCGCGCGGCGACCAGACAGTCAGGATCTCCTGAAGGCGTGCCATGAAGCGTTTCTTTCCGCCGCCGTTCCAGCCCGAGGACCAGCCGAAGGGCAAGCGTCCGCTGCGGCGGCTGCGCGAGGTGCCGCTGAGGATCCTCGTTCCCAACATGATCACGCTGTTCGCGCTCTATGCGGGTCTCACCTCGATCCGCATGACGCTCGAATCCCGCTTTGAATACGCCGCCGCGCTGATCGTCCTCGCCGGCGTGCTGGATGCGCTGGACGGCCGCGCGGCGCGCATGCTCAAGGCGTCCTCGCGCTTCGGCGCGGAGCTCGACTCGCTTGCGGATTTCGTGAATTTCGGCGTCGCGCCGGCGCTTCTCCTCTACGCCTGGTCGCTGGACACGCTGGGCTCCATCGGCTGGATCGCCGCCATCCTCTTCGCCATGAGCATCGTGCTGCGGCTGGCCCGCTTCAACGTCATGCTCGACGAGGACAGGCCGGACTGGATGGGCAATTTCTTCGTCGGCATGCCGGCGCCCGCCGCCGCCGGGACGCTGCTGCTGCCGCTCTATCTCGAATTCGTCGGCGTCGACCACAATGACGGCATGGCGTGGCTGATACTCGTCTATGTCGTGCTCGTCGCCTATCTGACGGTCAGCCGCATCCCCACCTATTCGGGCAAGAAGGTCGGCATCCGGATCCCGCGCGACTACGTGGTCCCGGTGTTCGGCGCGGTGCTGCTCTTCGTCGCCTTCGCCGCCAGCTATTTCTGGATCGTCCTCACCGTCCTCGCCATTGCCTATCTCGCCCTGCTGCCGGTCGGCTTCGTGCGCTACCGGCAACTCGAGCGCCACCACGCGGAAGCGGCGGCGACGGCCGGCGGCAAGGGCGCTTCCTGATCGCGCGCTACTCCGCCGCCTCGCGGTTCGGATAGGTGTCGTTGGCCGCCTTGCGCGGCTTTCCGGCGCCGGCCTCGGCGGGCGCCGGGCTGCCGCCGCGCCAGCGCGCGACGCGCTGCCTCAGGCGCTGCCAGCGCTCCCGGTAGACGGTCGGCGCCGCCACCATGACGGGGACCAGCACCAGCGTCAGCAGGGTGGAGAAGGCGAGGCCGAAGATGATCGCGGTCGAGAGCTGGACCCACCACATCGAGGTGATGCCGCCGACCTTGATCGCCGGGGTGAAGAAATCGAAGTTCACCTGCGTCGCCATCGGGATCAGGCCCATGATGGTCGTCGCCGTGGTCAGGAAGATCGGCCGCAGGCGCTGCACGCAGGTGCGCAGCATCGCCTCCACCGGGTCGAGCCCGTCGGCGTGCAGCCGGTTGTAGGTGTCGAGCAGCACGATGGCGTTGTTCACCACGATGCCGGCCAGCGCGACGATGCCGGTGCCGGTCATGATGATCGAGAAGCGCTGCCCGGTGACCATCATGCCGATCAGCACCCCGACCATCGCCAAGAGCACCGTCGAGAGCGTCAGCACGGTCTGGTAGAAGCTGTTGAACTGCGTCACCAGGATGATGAACATCAGGAACAGCGCGGCGGCCGCGGCCTTGCCGAGGAACTCGCCGGATTCCTTCTGCTCCTCGTCGGCGCCGCGGAAGCGGAACTGCAGCGTGTTCGGCCATTGCTGCTGCTTCAGCCAGGCGTCGATCTCGCCGACCTTGTCGTCGACCAGCACGTCGGGCCCGACATTCGCCTTCACCGTCATGGTGAGCTGGCCGTCCTTGCGGGTGATCGAGGACACCTTCTGCTTGGCCGTGCGCTCGACGAAATTGCCGACCGGCACCAGCCCGGAAGGCGTGCGCACGCGCAGCTCGTCGAGCCGCTCGAGCGTGCGTTCGCTCTTCGGCAGGCGGGCGCGGATGTCGACCTCGTCGTCGCTGTCGTCGGGCCGGTACTTGCCGATCAGCACGCCCTCGGTGACGAGCTGGAACATGCTCCCGACGGTGGCGATGTCGGCGCCGAAGCGGCCGGCCTCGGTGCGGTCGACGCGGATCTGCCACTCGATGCCGGGAAGCGCCCGCGTGTCCTCGACGTCGAGCAGGCCCGCCACCTCCTCGTCGAAATGGCGGCGGATCCTCGCCGTCGCCGTGTCGACGACCGCGTAGTTGGGGCCGCGGATCTCCAGCCGTATGTCCTTGCCGGTCGGCGGGCCGCCCTCGATCTTGCGCACCTCGACATGGATGCCGGGGATGTCGGCGGTGCGCTGGCGGATCTCGGAGAAGATCTCCGCCGCCGTGCGCCGGCAGCAATAGTCCTCGAACTCGATGGACATCGAGCCGATCATGTCGGCCGGCTTGTCCTGCACGTCGCCGAGCTTGACGCCGCCGGTGGCGACGCCGGAATTGAAGAACACCGTCTTGATGCCGGTGACCTGCAGCACCTCGTCCTCGACCTGGCGCACATAGTCGCGCATGTCGGTCGCCGACAGGTTGCCGCGCGCCGAGACCAGCACCACCGCCTGGCTCGGCTCCTCGTCGACGAAGAACTCGACGCCGTTGCCGTGCTCGGCATAGAGCGTGAAGACGCCGACCACCACCGCCGCGGCGGTCGCCATGACGATGCCCGGCCGGTACATCAGCCAGCGCAGCGAGCGGATGTAGACGCCGCGCAGGCCGCGTATCTCGTCGAAGTCGACCTTCGAGCCGGCGGCCAGCTTGCGCGCCTCCTCGGCGTCCTCGGCGCGCGCCTCGCTCTTGCCGAACAGCGTTCCCATGACCGGCAGGAACACCATCGCCGTCAGCAGCGAGGCGCTGAGCACGATGATCACCATGATCGGCAGGTAGCTCATGAACTCGCCGGGCACGCCGGGCCACAGCAGCATCGGCAGGAAGGCGGCGAGCGTCGTCGCCGTCGACGAGACGATCGGCCAGAACATGCGCTGGGCGGCGAGGATGTAGGCCTCGCGCCGGTGCATGCCCTCGGCCATCTTGCGGTCGGCGTATTCGATGATGACGATGGCGCCGTCGACGAGCATGCCGACCGTCAGCACGAGGCCGAACATCACCATCATGTTCACCGTCATGCCGGCCAGCCCGACGATCAGGAAGCCGATCATGAAGGAGGTCGGGATGGCGAAGCCGACGAGCAGCGCCGAGCGCAGGCTGAGCGCCGCCATGACGACGATCATCACCAGCGCGATGGCGGTCATGATCGAGGATTGCAGCGAGCCGAGCACCTCGTAGATGAAGGTCGACTGGTCGAGGGTGAAGCCGACATGCACGGTGTCCGGCCACTCGGCGGTGAACTTCTCCACCGCCGCGCGCACCGCCGCGTTGTTCTCGATGACGTTGGTGCCGAGCCGCTTGACCACCTCGACGGCGATGGCCGGCTGGCCGTTGACGCGGGTGAAGGTCGAGGGGTCCTTGAAGGTGCGGCGGATCTCGGCGACGTCGCCGAGCGTGACGACGCTGTCGCCCGACACCTTCACCGGTATCGAGTAGACCTCCTGCGCGTTCTCCAGCAGCCCCGGCACCTTGACGTTGAAGCGGCCGTTGCCGAGGTCGATGGCGCCGGCCGGCACCAGCCGGTTGTTGTTGTTGAGCGAGCGGATCAGCTCTTCCTGGCTGATGTTGTAGCTCTCCAGCCGGGTCGAATCGATGAGCACCTCGAGCAGTTCCTCGCGGTGCCCTGAGAGATTGGCCTCCAGCACCGTCGGGATCGCCTCGATCTCGTCCTTCAGCGAGCGCGCGAGGTTGTAGAGCGAGCGCTCCGGCACGTTGCCCGAGAGGGTGACGATGATCGTCGGCACCAGCGAGAAGTTGGTCTCGAATATCTGCGGCTCCTCGGCGTCGCTGGGGAGCTTGGCGCCGGCGAGGTCGACCTTGGCGCGCACGTCGGCGAGCGCCGCGTCCTTGTCAAAGTCGATGTTGAACTCGAGCACGATGCCGGCATGGCCCTCGCTGGCGACGCCGGTGATCTCCTTGAGCCCGTCGAGGCCGCGCAGCTCGGTCTCCATCGGCCGCACCAGAAGCCGCTCGGCGTCCTCGGGCGAGATGCCCTGCTGGATGATCGAGACGTAGAACACCGGCACGTCGATGTCGGGATTGGCCTCCTTCGGCACCGTCAGATAGGAGATGAGGCCGGCGAGCAGCAGCACCGCCAGCATCGTCAGGACCGAGCGCGGATGGCGCAGGATGGCGGTGAGGCCGTTGATCATGAGGCGGGTCCGCTGGCGTTGGAGGCTTGCTGGCGGACCGGCTCGACCACCGTTCCGTTCTTCACATATTCCTGGCCGGTGACGATGATCTCGACCTTTTCCGGAAGCCCGGAGACCCACAGGCCGCTGTCCTCGTCGCCGAGGATCTCGACCGGCACGAAGGCCACCTTGCGGTCCTCGCCGACGGTGCGCACGCCGATCTCGCCGTCATCGTCGAGCACGATGATGCCGGACGGGATGAGCTGCGCGCTGACCGGCTTCAGCGGGATCGTCACGTCGGAGGTGACGCCCTCGCGGAACCGGCCGTCGGGATTGGCGACCGCGATCTCGACGC
>JBFWXZ010000199.1:0-5794 GCA_050186955.1 Flavobacteriaceae bacterium | reverse complement strand
CGGAAAGCCTCGGCCAAGGCCGGCAAGCTGCGCGGCATCGGCTTCTCGACCTATATCGAGGCCTGCGGCATCGCGCCGTCGGCGGCGGTCGGCTCGCTCGGCGCCGGCGTCGGCCTGTGGGAATCGGCGGAGGTCCGCGTCAACCCGGTCGGCACGGTGGAGGTCCTGACCGGCAGCCACAGCCACGGCCAGGGCCACGAGACGACCTTCGCGCAGCTCGTCGCCGACCGCCTCGGCATCCCGTTCGAGAACATCTCGATCGTCCATGGCGACACCGACAAGGTGCAGTTCGGCATGGGCACCTACGGGTCGCGCTCGGGCGCGGTGGGCATGACGGCGATCTCCAAGGCGCTCGACAAGGTCGTCGACAAGGCCAAGAAGGTCGCCTCGCACCTGCTGGAGGCCTCGGAGGGCGACATCGAGTTCAAGAACGGCGAGTTCACCGTCTCCGGCACCGACAAGAAGATCGACTGGACGAGCGTGGCGCTGTCGGCCTACGTCGCCCACAAGTTCCCCTCGTCGGAGATCGAGCCGGGGCTGAAGGAGACGTCGTTCCACGACCCGTCGAACTTCACCTTCCCGGCCGGGTGCCACATCTGCGAGGTCGAGATCGACCCCGACACCGGCGTCACGGAGATCGCCAACTGGGTCGCGGTGGACGATTTCGGCAACATCATCAACCCGATGATCGTCGAGGGCCAGGTGCATGGCGGCATCGCCCAGGGCGTCGGCCAGGCGCTGATGGAGAACGCCGCCTATGACGGCGACGGCCAGCTCGTCACCGGCTCCTACATGGACTACTGCATGCCGAGGGCCGACGACCTGCCGAGCTTCACCGTCGACACCACGGTGACGCCGTGCCCGTCGAACCCGCTCGGCATCAAGGGCTGCGGGGAGGCCGGCGCCATCGCCGCGCCGCCTGCGGTCATCAACGCCATCACCGATGCCGTCGGGCACGAGCATGTCGCCATGCCGGCGACGCCGCTCGCCGTGTGGCGGGCCATCAACGAACACGCGCGCAAGGCCGCCGAGTAAGGGGAGGGAAGTCCATGTACGATTTCAGCTACCATCGTCCCGGCACCGTGCGTCAGGCGGCCGGCCTGCTGGCCAAGGCGGAGGACGCCAAGCTGCTGGCCGGCGGCCATACGCTGCTGCCGACCATGAAGCAGCGCCTGGCGAGCCCCGCCGCGATCATCGACCTCAACGGCATCGAGGGCCTGTCGGCCATCGAGCTCAAGGGCCGCACGCTGCATATCGGCGCGATGGCGCGTCACGCGGCGGTCGCCGCCTCGCAGGCGGTCCGCGAGGCGATTCCCGCGCTTGCCCATCTCGCCGGCGGGATCGGCGATCCGCATGTGCGCAATCGCGGGACCATCGGCGGGTCGGTCGCCAACAACGACCCCTCCGCCGACTATCCCGCCGCCTGCCTGGCGCTCGGGGCGACCATCGTCACCAACAAGCGGAAGATCGCCGCCGACGATTTCTTCAACGGCCTATTCGAGACGGCGCTGGAGGAGAACGAGATCATCACCAAGATCACCTTCCCGGTGCCGCGCAAGGCGGGCTACGCGAAATTCGCCAACCCGGCGTCGCGCTACGCGCTGGTCGGCGTCTTCGTCGCCAAGAAGGGCTCGGAGGTGCGCGCCGCGGTGACCGGGGCCGGTTCCGACGGTGTCTTCCGCTCGGCGGAGATCGAGGAGGCGCTGAAGAAGCGGTTCAACGCCAAGTCGCTGGACGGGGTGACGGTATCGTCGTCGGGCCTCAACAGCGACATCCACGCCAGCGCCGACTACCGGGCGCATCTGATCCAGGTGATGGCGAAGCGGGCGGTCGCGGCGGCGTCGTGACCGCGGCGAGGTGGCGGCGCGGCGCCGCCATCGCTATATTTTCCGTGCAGCCGGCATCCGCCACGGGTGCCGGCTGCATGTTTTTTGACGATTCATTTCAGGTGCCTGCAGTTGGACGCTGAGATTTCGAATCTGCCGACCTCCATCGACGCGACGCAGAAGCTGCTGGCCGGCGAGAGCTATGTCGCCGACCGGGCGCTGGCCACCGTGCTGTTCCTGGCGCTCAAGCTGAAGCGGCCGATCTTCCTCGAGGGCGAGGCCGGCGTCGGCAAGACCGAGATCGCCAAGGTGCTGGCCTCCGGGCTCGGCCGGCGGCTGATCCGCCTGCAATGCTACGAGGGGCTGGACGCGGCGAGCGCGCTCTACGAGTGGAACTACGCCGCGCAGATGATCGAGATCCGCCTCGCCGAGGCCGAGGGCGTCAGCGACCGCTCGCGCCTCGCCGAGGACGTCTTCGCGGAGAGGTTTCTGATCAAGCGCCCGCTGCTGGAGGCGCTGGAGCCCGACGCGCGCGGCGCGCCCGTCCTGCTGATCGACGAGCTCGATCGCACCGATGCCGCCTTCGAGGCGTTCCTGCTGGAGGTGCTGTCGGACTTCCAGGCGACGATCCCCGAGATCGGCGTCGTCAGGGCCGCCGAGCCGCCCATCGTCGTCGTCACCTCCAACCGCACCCGCGAGGTGCACGACGCGCTGAAGCGGCGCTGCCTCTATCACTGGGTGGATTATCCCGACGCCAGGCGCGAGCTGGAGATCCTGCACGCGCGCATCCCCGACGCGCCGCAACGGCTGTCGCGGGAGATCGTCGCCTTCGTGCAGGCGATCCGCAAGGAGGACCTGTTCAAGGCGCCGGGCGTCGCCGAGACGCTCGACTGGGCCTCGGCGCTGAGCGAGCTGAACGCGGTGGCGCTTGATCCCGAGCTGGTCTCCGACACGCTCGGCGTGCTGCTCAAATACCAGGACGACATCGCCAAGCTGTCGGGCAGCGAGGCGGAGCGCGTCATCGGCGACATCCGGGCGGAGCTCAAGGCGGCTTCATGACCACGCCGGCAGGCGACGCGGGCACGCTCGCCGACAACATCGCCTATTTCGGGCGCGCGCTGCGCAAGGCCGGCCTCAAGGTCGGGCCGTCGGCGGTGCAGGACGCGGTGCGCGCGGTCGAGGCGACCGGCTTCGGCCGCAAGGAGGATTTCTACTGGACGCTGCACGCCCTCTTCGTGAAGCGGCGCGAGGACCGCGAGGTCTTCGACCAGGCGTTCCGGCTCTTCTGGCGCCGGCGCGCGCTGATGGAGAAGATGATGCAGATGCTGATGCCGGTGGCGCCGGGACGGCCCGAGGACGCCGCGCGCAACCAGGTCAGCCGCCGAGTCGCCGACGCCATCATGCCGCGCCAGCGCGAGGAGGAGGCGCCGAAGCGCACCGAGACCGAGATCGACATGCGGCTGACGCTGTCGGACCGCGAGGTGCTGCAGCGCAAGGATTTCGCGCAGATGTCTGCGGCCGAGCTCGACGAGGCGAAGCGGGCGATCCGCGAGCTCGTCATGCCGGCGGACACCATCCGCACGCGGCGGCTGAAGCCCTCGGGGCGCGGCCACCTGATCGACCTCAGGGCGACCATGCGGGCCAGCATGAAGGCCGGCGGCGGCATCATCGGGCTGAAGCGCCGCGCCCGCGCGGTGAAGCGGCCGCCGGTGGTGGCGATCCTCGACATCTCCGGCTCGATGAGCGAGTACAGCCGCATCATGCTGCATTTCCTGCACGCGCTGTCGGCGGTGCGGGAGGTCCACAGCTTCCTGTTCGGCACCCGCTTCACCAATGTCACGCGGGCGCTGCGGGCCCGCGACCCCGACGCGGCGCTGGCGGCCTGCTCGGCGATGGTCGAGGACTGGTCGGGCGGCACCCGCATCGCTTCGTCGCTGCATGTCTTCAACCGCTACTGGTCGCGCCGGGTGCTCGGGCAGGGCGCGACCGTACTGCTGGTGACGGACGGGCTGGAACGCGAGGAGGGCGGCCAGCTCGCCTTCGAGGTCGACCGGCTGCACCGCTCCTGCCGGCGGCTGGTTTGGCTCAACCCGCTGCTGCGCTTCGACGGCTTCGAACCGCGGGCGGCGGGCATCCGCGCCATGCTGCCGCATGTTGACGAGTTCAGAACCGTGCACAATCTGAACGCCATCGCCGATATCTGCCGCGCGCTGGCCGGGGAGACCGGCCGGCGGCGCGCCGCCTGAAGAGGAGACGATGCCATGACCCGATCCGCCGAGACCGATCTGATGGAGGTGGCGCGCGCCTGGACGGCGGAAGGCCGCAAGGTGGCCATCGCCACGGTGGTGGAGACCTGGGGCTCGGCGCCGCGGCCGGTCGGCTCGCATCTCGTCATCGATTCGCAGGGCCGCTTCGAGGGCTCGGTGTCGGGCGGCTGCGTCGAGGGCGCGGTGATCGCCGAGGCCGCCGAGGTGATCGAGCAGGGCGGGCCGAAGATCCTCGAATTCGGCGTCGCCGACGAGACCGCCTGGCAGGTCGGCCTTTCCTGCGGCGGCAAGATCCGCGTCATGGTCGACCGGGTGGACTGAGACGGCCATGGACCGCGCCATCCTCGACGTGCTGGGCGAAGAGAAGCGGGCGCGCCGCGCCGCCTTCGTGGTAACGCCGCTCGACGGCGCGCCGGCGCGCCTGGTCCGGGCCGCCGACATCGACGGCGACCCCGACCGCGAGCTGTTCCGGCAGGCGCTGCGCGACGGCAAGAGCCGGATGGTCGAGGACGAGGCCGGCAGCCGCTTCATCGACGCCCATATCCCGGCGGCGCGCCTCGTCGTCATCGGCGCGGTGCATATCAGCCAGGCCCTCTATCCGATGGCGCAGGCGGCCGGCTATGACGTGACCATCGTCGACCCGCGCACCGCCTTCGCGACGCCGGAGCGCTTCGGCGGCGTGGAGCTCGTCGCCGACTGGCCGCAGAACGTCCTGTCAGGAATCGGGCCGGCAATCGGGCTCGACCCGTTCACGGCGCTGGCGGCGCTGACCCACGATCCCAAGATCGACGACCCGGCGCTGATCGCGGCGCTGGAGGCGGGCTGCTTCTATATCGGCGCGCTCGGCAGCCGGAAGACGCATGGACGGCGGGTCGAGCGGCTGACGGCGGCGGGGATCGGCGAGGACGCCATCGCCGGCATCCACGCACCCATCGGGCTCGACATCGGCGCGGTGTCGCCGGCGGAGATCGCCGTCTCGATCATCGGCGAGATCACACGAGTGCGCCGCAAGGCGGGCGCATGAAATTCGGCCCCGTCCCGCTGGAGGAAGCCGGGGGCGCGATCCTCGCGCACAGCCTGCGGCTCGCCGACGGCAGGCTCGGCAAGGGCACGGTGCTCGACGCGCAGGCGCTGGCGAGGCTTCGCGCGGCCGGCCTGTCGAGCGTCACGGTGGCGCGGCTGGAGGCGGGAGACCTCGGCGAGGACGAGGCGGCGACGCGGGTCGCCGCCCATGTCGCCGGCACAGGCGTTCGCGTCGAGGCGCCGGCGACGGGCCGCGTCAATCTCTTCGCCGCGCATGGCGGACTGCTCTCCATCGATGCGGCCGGCGTCGACGCGCTCAACCTGATCGACCCGGCGATCACGCTGGCGACCCTCGACAACCGCCGCCCGGTGGTCGAGGGCGAGATGGTCGCGACGGTGAAGATCATCCCCTATGCGGTGGCTGCCGCGAAGGTCGAGGCGGCTGTCGCCGCCGCCGGCCGGCTGGTATCGGTCAGGCCGTGGCGGGGCCGCCCGGTCGGCGTCGTGCAGACGCGCGTCGAGGGCACGCTCGACAAGATGCTCGACAAGACGGCGCGGGTGCTGGCGGCGCGCCTCGAGGCGTCGGGCTCGACGATCGCCGGCGAATGGCGGGTCGCCCACGAGGCCGGCGCGGTCGCCGGAGCGATCGCCGAGGCGCGCAAGGCGGGAGCGGAGATG
>JBFWXZ010000198.1:0-5795 GCA_050186955.1 Flavobacteriaceae bacterium | reverse complement strand
TCTGCATGACCATGCCGGAGATCAACCGGCTGCCCATGCCGCGCGCCGCGGTTTCGGGATCGAAGCCGACCCCGTCATCGGCGATGGTCAGCTCGCCATGTTGCTCGCCGGTCGCCTTGAGGCTGATCGAGATCGTGCCCTTGCGCCCATCGGGAAAGCCGTATTTCAGCGCGTTGGTCACCACCTCGTTGACCAGCAGCGCCAGCGGCGTCGCGTGGTCGCGGTCGACGCGCAGCGGGTCGATGTCGAAGCGGCAGCGCACGACATTGTCGACGCTGGCGAACAGCGGCTCGACGATCGCCGGGATCAGCTCCTGCGCCTCCACCTCGGCGAAGCGGTCGAGCCGGTAGATGTGCTCGTGCACCGCCGTCATCGCCGCGATGCGGCCCTGCAGGTCGCGCTTCGCCTGCTCGGGAATGTTCTGCATCCTGACCAGCGACTGCACCGACTGGAGGTTGTTCTTCACCCGGTGGTGGATGTCGCGGAACAGCAGCTTGTTGGTCTCCAGCGCCTGCGCGATCTCCGCCTGCCGGCGCACGCTCTGCCGCAGCAGCCGGGCGATCCACAGGGCGGCGGCGGCGAGCGCGCCGGACGTCGGTATGCCGAGGCCCAGCGCCAGCCAGGCGGTGCGCCGGAACGCCGCATAGGCGGCGCGCGAGCTGATCGATGCGGCGGCCACCATGTCGGTCCCCGAAATCTGCCGGTAGCCGACGATCCGCTCGACGCCGTCGACGGGGGAGGTGCTGGCGAAGGAGCCGGTCGCGTGCCGCGACAGATGCTCGGTGAACAGCGGGTGGTCCTTGAGGTCCAGCGTTTCCCTCGCCAGCGGGAAGCGGGCGACCAGCTTGCCGTCGTCGCGGATCAGGCTGACGGTCGACTGCTCGTCGAGGCCGAGCGAGGCCCATACCTCCGACAGCAGCACCACGTCGAAGGAGATCATCACCGCGCCGGCGAACTCCCCGCGGCGCTCCAACCGCCGCGAGAAGACGAATATCTGCTCCCCGTTGAGGCGGCTGATCAGCAGCGACGAGGTGTATCGCCTGGCGCCGGCGGCGAGGGACGCGAAATATTCCCGGTCGGTGATGTTGATCGGCTTCACCTGCGGGTCGGTCGAGTAGAGCGTGTCGCCATTGGCGGCGACGACATAGGCCTTGACCGTGCCCGGCAGGCTCTCCACCGCCTCGCGGATGTCCATCACCTTGGCGCCGGAGCTGTCGGCGATGTCGGGGCCGACGGCGTCGTCGATGCGCCTCAGCGCCTGCTGCGCGACCTCGTAGATCCACTTGCCGTTGATCGCCACCACATGCGCGGCCGATTCCGCGCGGTCGACGGAGCGCTGCTCGGCGTCGCGATAGGCCTGCATGATGGTGACGGCGACCATGCCGACGACCAGCAGCAGCAGGATGACGATGAGGCCGAGCGCGGCCCGGATGGTGAAGCTGTATCGGGTACGCGGAACTGCCGCTGCCATGTCTCCTTCAAGACCCTCGATTCGGCCATAGGCCGCCCCGTCAGCCGCACGAATCGGGCTTTTCACGCCCCTGCCCCGGCGTGGATAGTCGCATCTCGGCTCGCAATTGGCCAGCCGCCACCGCCCGCCCCGCGACCCGCCGCAAAAAGAACCCGCGCGGCGCGGGGGCCGCACGGGTCGAGTTCCGGAGTGCCACGATGAACGGCACCGGCCGATTGAAATGGACGATGGTCTGTTCGCTGAAGGGTGCGCTGCGGATCACGCCCGCACCCTCGAGGAACCTCTATTTCGCGGTGATCACCTTCATCACGAGCTTGCCGTCGACACGCACCGGGCCATCCTCCTTGGCGCCGAGCGTGTATTCGAAGATGCCGGTTTTCATCCCGCCGTCCTCGCCGTGGACCATGAGCATGAGCTTCTCGCCCGGCTTGACCGGCTCGGTCAGGATCGCGGTGACGTCGCCGTTTTCGCCCGCCTTGATGGGGGCGTGGCCGACGACCGGTCCGGGCTTGCCGCTGTCGTCGGTGCGATGGACGACGAGCCAGCCATTCGCGGCGGCCATGACCGAGGACGCGGTGACGGTGCCGCCGGACATGTCCTGGTCGCCGCCATCGACGGCGATCTCCATAGTCGCCAGCGCGGCACCCGCGGTCAGGGCGAGAGCAGCGCCGAACGAGGCGGCGGCTATCAGCTTCTTCATGTCGTCGTCTCCTTTGGTTTCGGGTTCGGTCGGGTTTCAGGTCCGGTCGGGTTTCGGGTGCGGCCACATCCGGCCTGGCGACAGCTACGTTGCGGCCCCGGGAAAAGTTACGGTCGGACATCATCAGCGCCTGTTGACAACATACCGACCGGTTGGTATCTAGCAGCACAGAGGAGAAACGACATGCCCCCTGCACGCACCGGCGAGAACGCCCGCAGCAAGCTGCTCGACGCGGCGCTGACGCTGATCCGCGAGAACGGATACGGCGCGACGACCGTCGACGCGCTCTGCGCCGCCGCCGGCGTCACCAAGGGCGCCTTCTTCCACCACTTCAAGAGCAAGGACGACCTCGCGGTCGCCGCCGCCGAGCACTGGTCGCAGGCGACCGGCGGCCTGTTCGCCGGCGCCGCCTATCACGACGTCGCCGACCCGCGCGACCGCGTGCTCGCCTATATCGACCTGCGCGCCGAGCTGATCGAGGGCGACCTCAGCGAGTTCACCTGCCTCGTCGGCACCATGGTGCAGGAGACCTATCGCAGCCATCCGGCGATCCGCGACGCCTGCGCCGACAGCATCGTCGGCCACGCCGCCACCGTCGCCGCCGATATCGCCCAGGCGAAGCGGCTCTATGCGCCCGATGCCGCATGGTCGCCCGAAAGTCTCGCCATGTTCACCCAGGCCGCGCTTCAGGGCGCCTTCATCCTGGCGAAGGCGACGGGATCGGCGGACGCCGCGCGCGACAGCGTCGCGCATCTGCGCCGCTACATCGAAATGCTGTTCGCCCCCGACGGGGCGAGGGGGGAAACCGCCGACGCGGCCTGATCGCCGCATCGCAACCAAACCGCGTCTTCGAAACGCCAATCAAGGAGAGTCATGATGGCCAGCACCGCAAAGAACCCCGTCCCCGCCGAGATGAGCCGGATTTCGCCGCATCTCGTATGCGCCGGCGCCGCCGACGCCATGGACTTCTACAAAAAGGCGTTCGGCGCCGAGGAGATGGCCCGCCTGCCCGGCCCCGACGGCAAGCTGATGCATGGCTGCATGTCGATCCACGGGGCGACCGTCATGCTCGTCGACGAGAACCCCGAATGGGGTGCGCTGTCGCCGAAGTCGCTCAACGGCTCGCCGGTCACCATGCATGTCTATGTCGACGACGTCGACGCCGCGATCGCCCGTGCCGAGAAGGCCGGCGCGACCGTGAGGATGCCCGCCCAGGACATGTTCTGGGGCGACCGCTACGGCGTCGTCGTCGATCCCTTCGGCCACTCCTGGTCCTTCGCAACCCACCTGCGCGACGTGACCGCCGAGGAGATCCGCGAGGCGGTCAGCAACATGCAGCAGGGCTGCCCCGACGCCGTCACCGCCTGACGCGGCACGCTCACGACCCGACGGGCCGGCGGGCGCGATCCCGCCCGCCGGCCGGCCCCGGAACGACCGGGCTTCGCGCCTCGCCGCGCAACGGATTTTCGCGCCTCGCGCACTGCCGGAGGAACCGACATGAGGAAAGTCATCGCCGCCGCCTTCATCAGCCTCGACGGCGTCATGCAGGCGCCGGGAGGCCCCGACGAGGACACCACCGGCGGCTTCGCCCATGGCGGGTGGGTCTTCCACTATCTGGACGAGGCGACGCAGGAGGTGTTGGGAAAGACGCTGTTCTCCTCCTACGACCTTCTGCTCGGCCGCAACACCTACGACATCTTCGCCGCCTACTGGCCCTATGCCGGCGACGACGACCCCATCGGCGCGAAGTTCAACGCGGCGATCAAATATGTCGCCACCGCCTCGCCCGGACCGCTCGACTGGGAGAATTCCGTCGTCATCGGCGACGACGGCGCCGCCGAGGTGGCCCGGCTCAAGCGGCAGGACGGCCCCGACCTGCTGCTGCAGGGCAGCGGCGAATTCATCCAGGCCCTGCTCGCCGACGACCTGATCGACGAGTTCCGGCTGATGATCTTCCCGCTCCTGCTCGGCGCCGGAAAGCGGCTGTTCGCCGACGGAACGAGGCCGGCGGCCCTGAAGCTGGTCGACACGAAAACGTCCCCGAGCGGCGTCATCATGAGCACCTATCGCCGCGACGGCGAGATCGAGACCGGCTCCTTCGCGCAGGCCGAGCCGTCCGACGCCGAGATCGAGCGGCAGCGCAGGATGCGCCGCGAAACCGCCTGACGAAACCCGACTACTGCCCCCCAACCCACCCCCGAGGGAGACGACGATGAACGCGAAAACCCAACCCGCCAATGATCGCGAACTGGTTCTCGAGCGCGTCCTCGACGCGCCGGTCGAGAAGGTATGGCGCTGCTGGAGCGACCCCAAGCTGCTGCAGCAGTGGTTCGCCCCCAAGCCGTGGACGATCACCGCGGTCGACATGGATCTGCGCCCCGGCGGCCGGTCCAACACGGTCATGCGCAGCCCCGAGGGACAGGAGTTCCCGAACTCCGGCGTCATCCTCGAGGTCGTGCCGGAGCGCCGCATCGTCATGACCGACGCCTTCACCGCCGACTGGCAGCCGGTCGACGGCACGCCGTTCTTCGTCGCCATCGTTTCCTTCGAGCCGGCGCCCGGCGGCGGCACGAAATACACAGCCGTCGCCCGTCACTGGACGAGGGAGAACCGCGAGAAGCACGAGCAGATGGGCTTCCACGAAGGCTGGGGCCAGTGCGCCGACCAGCTCGGGGAACTCGCCAGATCGCTGTGACGGGGCCGCAAGGCGCCCCCACGAGAAGGAGGAACACCATGCCCAAGATCGGAAGCATCACGCCCTGTCTCTGGTTCGACGACAAGGCCGAGGAAGCCGCGGAATTCTACGTTTCGATCTTCGAGAATTCGAGGATCAACCTGATCAGCTACTACGGGAAGGAAGGCTTCGACACCCACGGAAAGGCGGAAGGCAAGGTGCTGACCGTCGACTTCGAGCTCGACGGGCAGCCCTTCACCATTCTCAACGGCGGCCCCCAGTTCAAGTTCAACGAGGCGATGTCGCTGCAGGTCTTCTGCGAGACCCAGGCCGATATCGACTACTATTGGGAGAAGCTCGGCGCCGGCGGCGACGAGAACTCCCATATCTGCGGCTGGCTCAAGGATCGCTACGGCCTCTCCTGGCAGATCGTTCCCGACGTGATCCGCGACTTCCTCACCGACCCCGACAAGGAAAGGGCGGGCCGCGTCTTCAACGCCATTCTGGAGATGAAGAAGCTGGACATCGCGGAGCTGGAAAAGGCGTACCGGGGCGATTGAGGCCGCCGCTCACCGCTTGATCGGCTTCAGAACGATGTCCGATCTGACCTGGGCGACCTGCGCATGCGGCAGCAGCCGGCGATGGATGAAGTCGGCGAGGTCGTCCAGGGACTTCACCCGGATGTGGATGAGGTAGTCGGCGTCGCCGGTGATCGACCAGGCGTGCTGCACCTCCCGCAGCCCCGAGAGGAAGGCCGCGAAATCCTCATGCGTCGTCTCCTTGTGGGCCGACAGCGTCACCCGCGTGAAGGCCTCGACCAGATAGCCGAGCCGCCGCAGGTCGAGATCGGCCCGGTAGCCGCGTATGTAACCCGCCTCCTCCAGCCCCGCCTTGCGCCGCGACGCCTGGCTGGCGGACAGCCCGACCCGCTCGGCGAGCGCCGCATTGGT
>JBFWXZ010000197.1:0-5808 GCA_050186955.1 Flavobacteriaceae bacterium | reverse complement strand
TCGTATCGACCTGCGCCGCCTTCGTGCTGGATACGCTCGTTTGGTCCGCTGCGGACGTCTTCTCCACGGAGTTTGTCCGCCGCTAGCGGCGCGACACGTCGTCGCGGCAACGCCGATACGGGACCGCGAGCCGGCAGGTTTGGGGGCATGATCAACAACGGCATGCGTCGTTTCTCAGGAAACGCGCGCCAACAGGGTCGGTAGCATCAGCATGGAATACAAGGGCCGCACGGTTCTGCTCTGCAACTGCGAGGATACGATGCCGCTGGACGCCGGCGACATCGCCAAGGCGCTCGGCGCGGAGGACCGGCCGGTCATCCATTCCCATCTCTGCCGGACGCAGACGGAAGCCTTCGAGCTCGCCGTCGCCGACGGCAAGACGGTGCTCGTCGCCTGCACGCAGGAAGCGCCGCTGTTCCGGGAGCTGGCGGAGGAGCGCGGCAGCGAGGCCGATCTCGGCTTCTTCAACATCCGCGAGAAGGCCGGCTGGTCGAAGGACCGCACCCACATGGCGGCGCGCATCGCGGCGCTGATCGCCGAGGCCTCGGTCGAGGTGCGCCCAGCGAACCTCAAGACCATACGCTCGGAAGGCGTCTGCCTCGTCTACGGGTCCGGCCAGCGGGCGCTCGAGACCGCGCAGACGCTGTCGGGACGGCTCGCCGTCACCCTGCTGCTGGCCGAGCCCGGCGACATCGTGCCGCCGGACGTCGCCGACGTCCCGATCATGGCCGGCCGCATCCGCGCGGCGAAGGGCTCGCTCGGGAAGTTCGAGATCACCGTCGACGACTACGCGCCGATGATGGCGTCGTCGCGCGACGACGCGCAGTTCCTGATGGCGCGCGACGGCGCGCAGTCGAGCTGCGACCTCATCCTCGACATGAGCGGCGGCGCGCCGCTGTTCACCGGCCACGGCAAGCGCGAGGGCTATTTCCGCGTCGATCCGGAAAGCCGCGGCGCCGTCGCCGAGGCGATGTTCGAGATCACCGACATGGTCGGCGAGTTCGAGAAGCCGATCTATGTCGACTATGACGGCGACATCTGCGCCCATGCCCGCAGCGGCAAGGTCGGCTGCACCAACTGCCTCGACGCCTGCCCGGCCGGCGCCATCGCCGAGGACGGCAATCTCGTCTCCATCGATCCCGGCATCTGCGGCGGCTGCGGCCATTGCAGCGCGGTCTGCCCGACCGGCGCCATCGCCTACAACTATCCGCGCCGCGGCGACCTGATCCGGCGGATACAGGCGCTGCTGTCGACCTATCTGAAGGCCGGCGGCAAGAGTCCCATCCTGGTGCTGCACGACGACACCCACGGCTCGGCGCTGATCTCCGCGCTGGCGCGCCACGGTGAGGGCCTGCCGGGCACCGCCCTGCCGCTCAGCCTGCATTCGGTCGGCGAGACCGGCCACGACATCCTGATCGCCGCGCTGACCGCCGGCGCCGAGCACGTCGTCATCCTCGCCGATCCGCGCAAGGAGGAGGAGAACGCGCCGACCATCGACCAGGTGGCGCTCGCCAACGCCTTCCTCGACGGCCTCGGCATCGACGGCGGACGGCTGCATCTGGCGACCATCGCCGATCCGGACGAGCTGGGACGCCTGCTTTCCGGGCTCGGGCCGCGCAACAGGCTGAAGACGGCGAATTTCGACCCGGTCGGCGGCAAGCGCCAGGTGGCGCGCGCGGCGATCGCCAAGCTCGCCGAGATCGCCGGCATCGAGCCGGAGCGGATCACCCTGCCGGCGGGCGCGCCCTACGGGCGGATCGCCATCGACACCGAGGGGTGCACGCTGTGCCTGTCCTGCGTCGGCGCCTGCCCCGCCTCGGCCATCGCCGACAATCCGGAGAAGCCGCAATTGCGCTTCACCGAGATCGCCTGCGTCCAGTGCGGCATCTGCGCCGCCACCTGCCCTGAGCAGGTGATCTCGCTGGAGCCGGGCTACGATTTCTCGCCGGCCGCCGCCGAGCAGCGCGTCATCGTCGAGGAGGAGCCCTTCGCCTGCGTGCGCTGCGGCAAGCCCTTCGGGACGAAGCGCACCGTCGAGCGCATCCGCGAGCGGCTCGAGGGCAAGCATCCGATGTTCCTCGCCTCGGGCGCGGCGAGCGTCATCGAGATGTGCGACACCTGCCGCATCCAGGAGATGAGCGAGCGCCCCGACAACCCCTTCGCCGCCGGCGAGAAGCCGCGCATCCGCACCACCAACGACTATCTCGAGGCGCGCGATCGCACCCGCCAGGGGCTGAGCATCGACGACTTCCTCAAGGACCTCGTCGACGACGCCTGAAGCGAATTATTTCGGCGGGAACTGCGCCTCGCAGAACTGGATGGCGCGGGTCTTGAAGGTTTCCGCCTGGGCGGCGTTGACGACCGCCTCCGTCACCATCCTGTCGACCTCCGCGGTGCGCTGCGCGATGCAGGCGTCGAGCTCGGGATTGGAGGAGGCGACGGCGGGCTTGGGGAAGAGATCGCCGCGATGGATGTAGGCGATCAGCGCCGCCGACAGCACGATCACCAGCACCGCGACCGCCTTGGCGGCGGGCCCGTCGGCGAAATGGCGCGGCTCGTCGCTCATGACGGCTTTTCCTGCCGCAGCGGCAGATTGACCAGCAGGTTCTGCGGCTTCATGCGTATCTTGCGGCCCGGCGTCATGGCGAGGCCGAGATAGACCGGCTTGCCCTTCATGGAATCGATGACCGAGCCGCGATCGCGGATCTCCATCTGGAACAGCGCGACGAGCCGCTGCGTCTCCTCGAAGGCGATGTCGTCGCCATTGTAGAGCGCGTTGAGGATGCGCGTCGCCTCGGCGTCGAGCCCGACATGCCACGACCAGCGCTCGTCGCGGATCGACTGCATCGGCTGGATGCGCGCCTGAAGCCCGAGGAAATGCGAGACCCAGAGCTCCATCACCCGGCAGAAGGCGTCGAGGGCGGGAAGCGAGAAGCGGAAATCGACGACGGTGTCGAAGCGGTCGGAGCGCTCCCAGTAGAGGGCGGCGTTGTCCTCGTCGAGGACATCCAGCTCGACCTGGCGGGCCGGCGTCGCGGATTCGGCGAGCAACTGGCCGAGGCCGCCCAGCCCGCCCCCGGTTTCGGCGTACATCGACACGATCTCGTCGTCGGCGAGCATCATCCGGCCGTCGTCGACATTGACGTTCTGGTCGCGGAAGAAGAGCTCGGCCGCCCTGAGCCGCAGCGGATCGGCGCCGTCGCGCAGGATGTTGGCGAGGATGACGTGGACCATCTGGTCGAGGAACACCGGCGGCAGATCGAGGCCGCCACCGGTCGCCAGCGCCATATAGGCGCCCTCGAGCGTGCCGTGGTCGGTGAGCGCGTCGCGGAAGCGCAGCACGATCGTATAGGCCGCGCGGGCGTCGGGGTCGCGGATGGCGTCGATCTCGGCGTCGGCGACGGCGCGGAACGGATCGGCCATGAGCGCCTCGAAGAGACGGTGCTCGGCCTCGCAGGATTCCTCGACCGGATGCACCTCCGGCCGCGTCAGATAGGCGCGGATATAGTCGGCGGTCGGAACCAGCCGGCCGGCGTCGTCGCGCTCCAGCAGGTGCAGCCCGGAGGACCGCCAGAAGACGCGCGGCTTCTCGGCAGTGACGGTCATTCGGCTTCCTCCACGTCCCAGATGCGCGCATGCGGCTTCTCGCCGGGCGGCGCGATCACCCGGAACGCCTCGCGTATCTCGCCATCGTCGCCGAATTCGCGCGATACCGCGATCAGCGTATTGATCGGGTGCTCCTCGCACAACTGAGCGGCGAAGGCGATCTCGTCGGCGGCCACCGGCAACGCCGCGTCGAGGTCCGGCGCGCCGTAGAACTCGACGAAATGCGCCGCCAGACCGCGCGTCGCGGCTTCCTGCGCGGCCGGCGAGATCTCGGCCACGGCGACGAAGGTCGAGCGGCCGAAGCTCGCGAGCCCGAGGAAGCCGTTGGCGAAGGCCTGTCGCGTCTTGCCGCCGATCGCGCCCGCATCCATCGAGGCGAAGGCGAAGGCGCCGCTGACCGCCCATTCGTCGGGGGCGGCGGCGCGCTCGAAGACATGCTCGTCGGAGCCGTCGAAGCGGATCGTGCGCGGCATCCTCATGCGGCCGCCGCGCGCATCCAGTCGAGGGTGGAAAGCAGCCGCACGCCGTCGCCGGTGCGCAGCAGGAGATTGCCGTTCTCGTCGAGGCCGGCCGGCACGCCGCGATGGACGGTATCGCCGATGACGACCGCGACTTCGCGGTCGCCGTCCTGCAGGCGGCCGAGCCAGTTGGTGTGGACGGACGCGAAGCCGTCCTCCTCCCAGGTCAGGATCCAGGTCAGCAGGTGGCGCGACCAGGATTCGATCATCGCGGTGCGGTCCATGTCGCCGCACCCCTCCTCCTCAAGCGTGGTGACGTCCGGCGTCAGCCCGGGATCGGGATCGGGGTCCGCCTCGCGGATGACGATGTCGATCCCGACCACCATCCAGTCGGGCGCCTCGGCGTCCGAGGCGACCGGCGCGGCGGCGATGCTCAGCCCGCCGACGCGGCCGCCGTTGACGCGGATCGCCGCCGGCCAGTCGAAGGTCAGCGCGATTTCCGGCGGCGCGACGGCGCCGAAACTGTCACCGAAGGCGACGGCGGCGACATAGAGCATCTCGGCGGCGCGCGCCGCCGGCACCTCGGGCTCGAGCACGATGGCCGCCTGGCAGCGGTCGACACGCCGCGCCCAGACGAAATCGCCGCCGCCCAGCCTGCCGGCGCGCGCGCCCTCCACCGCGTGGGTGAAGGGATCGGCCGGCGCCTTCACGGGATGGCCTTCGAGAAGCGGCGGCAGGACCGGGTCGGGCAGGTGCATCGCGTCAGTCGGTCAGGATGGTCGACTCGACGACGTGGTTGAGGTCGGTGCCCTCGGCGGTCAGCACCATCTTCACCTTGAGCGGGCCGCCATGCTTGCGCACGACCTCCTCGATCTCGCGCTGCGACGTCACGCCGACCTGCTTGAGGAACTTGCGGAGCGACATGTTCAGCTTGTCTTCGTCCATTTCGGCTTCAACCTCTCTCTTTTGCGATCAGACGATTTATGGCGCGGCGGGGAACTCCACCGCAACCGACAGGGCGGCTCCCTCGCGCACGATCCCGAGTTCGACGCTCGCCGGCGCGACCAGCCGGGCGAAGGCGGCGGCGGCCTCGCCGGGCTTGGTCACGCGCCGGCCGCCGACGGTCAGGATGCGGTCGCCGGCGACGATGCCGGCCTTCTCGGCGGGCGATCCCGCGGCGACCCGGCGCACGAGCAGCGCCAGCTCGCCGTCATTGTCGACGGGAAGCGCGGCGAGCTGCATGCCCGACTGCAGCGGGCGGAAGCCGCCAGTCCTGTCGAGCGCCTCGAGCACGGTCTTCGCCAGCGGCGCGGCGACGGCGAAATTGACGCCGATATTGGCGTCCGAGTTCTTGGTGAAGATGGCGGTGACGACGCCGGCGAGCCGGCCCTCCTCGTCCACCAGCGCGCCGCCCGACATGCCGGGATTGGCGGCGGCGTCGGTCTGCACGAAGTCCTCGATGGCATTGAAGCCGACGCCGGAGCGCCGGACCGCCGAGACGACGCCGCAGCTCATCGAAAGGCCGAGGCCGAAGGCGTTGCCGACCGCGCAGACCGGCGCGCCGGCGGTCGCGTCGCCGGCGAATTCGAGCGGCGGGAGCCTGTCGTCGACATAGAGCAGCGCGAGGTCGCTCGCCCGGTCGCTGGCGCGCAGGCGGGCCTTGCGGATGCGCCCGTCACCGGTGCGCACGGTGATGTCGGTGGCGTCGCCGATGACATGGGCGGCGGTCAGGATGCGGGTGCCG
>JBFWXZ010000196.1:0-5837 GCA_050186955.1 Flavobacteriaceae bacterium | reverse complement strand
GGCCGATTTCCACCACCGAGACGACGAGGACGCCGAACCAGATCGGGTCGTAGCCGAGCGCCAGCACCAGCGGGAACACGATGGGCAGGGTGATCAGCATCATCGACAGGCTGTCGAGGAAGCAGCCGAGGATCACGTAGATCAGCAATATCAACACGATGACGCCGATCGGCGGCAGGCCGAGCTGGCCGATCCAGTCGACGATGACGCGCGGCAGCCCCGAGGTCTCGATGAAGAACTGGAGGATCGAGGTGCCGATCAGGATCATGAACAGCATGCCCGTCGTGCCGGCGGTCTCCAGCAGCGCCTGGCGGGTGATCGTCCAGTTGAGCGAGCCGTTGAACAGCGCCAGCGCGATGGCGCCGAAGGCGCCGACGCCGGCGGCCTCGGTCGGCGAGAAGAAGCCGACATAGATGCCGCCCATCACCACGCCGAACAGCAGCAGCACCGGCCACATCGCCCGCACCGCCGCGAGGCGCTCGCGCCCGTTCGCCCGCGGAACCAGCGGCGCCAGATCCGGGCGCAGGCGCACCAGCAGCCAGGTCGTGGCGATGTAGAGGAAGGCCGCCAGCAGGCCGGGAACCATGCCGGCGAGGAACATGCGGCCGATCGACTGCTCGGTGAGCAGCGCGTAGATGACCATGATGATCGACGGCGGGATGAGGATGCCGAGCGTGCCGCCGGCGGCGAGCGCGCCCGAGGTCAGCCGCCGGTCGTAGCCGATCGCCGTCATCTCCGGCATGGCGACGCGGGCCATGGTCGCCGCCGTCGCGAGGCTCGATCCGCAGACCGAGCCGAAGATCGCGCAGGCGCCGATGGTCGCCGACGCCAGGCCGCCGCGCCAGTGCCCGATAAGCGCGTGCAGCGACTGGTAGAGCGTCGCCGAAAGCCCGGCGCGCGAGGCGAAGGCGCCCATCATCACGAAGAGCGGGATGACGGAGAGCGCATAGCCCGAGGTGGTGGTGAAGGGCTGCGAGCCGAGCACGAAGCCGACGCTGAACCAGCCGTTGAGGATGATCCCGCCGACGACGCCGACGGTGCCCATGGCGATGGCCACCGGCACGCGCAGCGCGATGAGGAACAGCAGGGCGAAGATGCCCGCAAGGCCGATCAGGGGAGGGGTCATTCGGGCGCACGATCCTTGCGGCCGGCGATCAGGCGAAGGATCAGCCAGTAGTTGACGAGGGCGGCGATTCCGACGCCGGCGACGAGCGGCATCCAGTAGGCGATCATCGGAATGCCGATCGACTGGCTGCGGTCGCCATAGCCGTATTCGGTGATCATCTGGTTGCCCGCGAACCAGAAGATCGCGGAGAGGAAGGCGGCGCCGAGCAGCGCGCCGAGGAGCGCGCAGGCCTTCTGCAGCGCGCCCGGCATCATGTTGGCGAAGACGTCGATGGAGACGTGCTCGTCATGCGCGAAGCCGTAGGGAATGGCGAGCAGCGCGCCGATCATGGTGCACAGCGTGACGATGTCGGTCAGGCCGTGGACGGTGTATTCGCCGAGCGAGCGCAGCACGATGTCGGCGACCGTCAGCGCGACCGCGACGAGGAAGGCGAGCGTGCCCGCAAGGGCCAGTATCTTCGTCAGGCGCTTCATCTGCGGATCACCCCCGGGAACGGTGGCGGGCGGCCGGTGCGGCCGCCCGCCTCGCGTCAGTCTCGATGGTCTATTTGCAGTGGTCTACTTGCAGGTGTCGACCGTCTTGAGGATGTCGGCGTAGAGCGCCTTGGCGTCGTCCGCCTTCAGGTCGGCGTTCTCGGAGAGATACTTCTCGACCACCGGGGTCAGCCGCTCGCGCCAGGCGTCGCGCTGCTCCTGCGACATCGGGATGATCTCGTTGCCGTTGGCTTTGGCGGCGTCGATCGCCTGCTGGTCGGTCTCCTTCCACCAGCGGCCCCAGTTGGCGAAGACCTTGGCGCTCACCTCGTCGACGATGGCGCGGAGATCCTCGGGCATCGCGTTGTACTTGTTCTCGTTCATCACGATGTACATGGCCACCGGGTTGATGCCGGCGTCGATGTGGTACTTCAGCACCTCCCACAGCTTGAAGGCGCCGACCGGCCCCCACGGCATGATGTTGCCGTCGATGACGCCGCGCTCGACGCTCTCGTAGATCTCCGTGGGCGGCATGCCGACCGGGGTCGCGCCGATATCCTCGAGCATCGCGGTGATCGCCGGCGTCGGGGTGCGGATGCGCATGCCCTTCAGGCCCTCGAGCGATTCCACCTTGGTCTTGGTGTGCGCGCCGCTCGGCTCGGTCACCGTCAGCGACAGGATGTGGGTGCCGGGGAAGTCGACCTTGAAGGTGTCCTTCATCTTCATCAGCGCGCAGGTGCCGACCTCGGCGTCCGGCACGGTGAAGGGAAGCTCGACCAGCACGATGTGCGGATGGCGGCCGCGCGGGATCGCCGGAATGCCGACCGAGAAGTCGACGACGCCGGCGCGGGCCTGGTCGAACTGCTTGGTGGCGTCGCCGAGCGACGAGCCGGCCGGGAAGAAGGTGATGTTGATGCGGCCGCCGGACTTCTCGGCGATCTCCTTGGCCCACGGGTCCAGCGCCAGCGTCTGGACGAAGTGGGTCGAGGGGAACATGCTCGACATCTTCAGTTCCCATTCCGCCGCGTTTGCCTGCGACGCGAGCGCGCCGACGGCGATGCCCGCGAGGGCGATGGCCAGTTTGTTCATTGTCTTGTTTCCTCCCGTTGGTGGCTTGAACGCGGATGCGTCTTGCGGGCCGGCGTCACTGGGCGCCGGACCAGTCGATGAGCTTGGTCTTGTAGTCGGTGCGCGGCAGGGTGCCGGCTTCCGCGAGGGTTATCTCGGTGGTGACGATCAGCGTCTCGCGGATCTTCTTCCTGATCGCGTCGGCGAGCCCGCCGGACGGCTCGACGCCCTCCGCGACCTCCACCGTCACCGGCAGCGGCGGCGCCTGCTTGGGGCCTTTCGCGTTCGGCCGGACGACGAAGACGCCGGTCACGTCCGGGGCGAAGCTGCCGATGATCTCGCGCATCGCCGAGGGGAAGACATTGACCCCCCGCACGATCAGCATGTCGTCCGTGCGGCCGATGCAGCGCACCCGCGGCGTGCGCCGGCCGCAGGCGCAGGGGCTCGCGGTGATGCGGACATGGTCGCGGCTGCGGAAGCGCAGCAGCGGCGCCGCCCTGTGGCGCAGATGGGTGTAGACGAGCTCGCCCTCGGCGCCGTCCTCGATCGGCTGCGTCTTGCCCGTATCGGGATCGATCAGCTCGAAGTGGAGGATGCCGCTGCCGGAGAAATGCATGCCGGCCTGGTGCTCGCATTCGCCCCAGATCGAGATCGAGATGTCGCCGATGCCCATGGCCTCGGTCACCTTGGCGTTCCACATGCTCTCGATCTGGCCGCGCATCGCCGGTTCGCCGCCGCCCGGCTCGCCAGCGACGAGGATGCGCTTGACGGCGGAGTTGCGGATGTCGATGCCGCGTGCCTCCGCCCATTCGGCGAGGTGCAGCGCGTAGGACGGCGTCATCGCCAGCGTGTTCGGCTTCAGCAGCTGCACCGCCGTCATCAGCCGCTCGGTGTTCCCGGTGCCGACGGGAATGTGGCAGAGCCCGAGGCGGGCGAAGGTGTCGAGCGCCGCGCCGGCGACGAAGGGACCGGCATTGTAGGTGGAGACGATGCGGTCGCCCTTCGTCACGCCCGAGGCGCTGTAGGAGCGCGACGAGGTGGTGATCCAGTTCTCGAGATCGCCGGCGGTCACCGGGATGTAGCTCGGCGTGCCGGTGGTGCCGGAGGTCGAGAAGATGCGCACGATGTCCTCCATCGGCGCCGCGAGATGGGTGCCGATGGGATGCGCCTCGTCGCGGGTGGCGCGCAGCTCGTCCTTCTCGGTGAAGGGCAGGGCGGCGATGTCGGCGATGCCGCCGACCGCCGAGGCATCGGCGAAACCGGCCTCCTTCAGCTTGTCGCGGTAGAACTGCGAGCGCTCGAAGAGATACTCGACCTGCGACCTGAAAAGGGCGTCGTCGCCTTCGGCGCGGAACACGCCGCCCTCAATCGTCCCCTCGCTCATGCTTCCTCCGGCTTGTACTGGATCGCCGCCTCGGCGTGTCCCGCCATCAGGAAGCCGATGGGCTGCTTCTGCTCCTCGGCGATGTGGGCGAGCAGGCTCGCGGTGCGCGCCAGGATCGGGATCGCCTTGAGCATGGCGGGCGGAAAATCGAGATCGAGCAGCACCGCGGCGATCGCCATCGAGACGTTCATCGGCAGCGGCTTGCCCCAGATCTCGGGGATAGCCTTCTCGCCGATGCGCGCCAGGGCGACGTTGCGCCCGGCGATGCCGCGCTCCTCGGCCAGCGACAGGATGCGTTGCGCGCGCGGATCGAGCGGCTTGTGCAGCGGATGCCCGAAGCCCGGAGCCGGCTTGCGCGCCGCGCGCAGCGCTTCCGCCTCGGCGCGCAAAGCGGCCTCCGCTTCCATGCCCTCATTCTCCATGCGCGCCGTCACGCACCGCAGGAAGTCGCCGCAGGACTGCGCGGTGCCGAGGACCACCGTTCCGCAGCCGAGGATGCCGGCGGCGACCGCGCCCTGGATGCAGTCGGGATCGGCGGCGAGCGTCATGCGGGCCGCCTGGTTGGTCGGCACCAGCCCGTGCTCGGCGATGGAGACGAGCAGCAGGTCGAGGAAGAAGCGCTGGTCGGGCGTCGGCTCGCGGCCGGTGACCAGCAGATAGAAGTAGTCGGTGAAGCTCAGCCGGCCCATGAGATCCGAACAGAGATCCTTGCCGCGAACCGTCAGGCTCTCCGCGTCGGCCGTGCTGATGGATGTGACGGCGGGTCCCGCCTTGCCGATGAGCACCATCTTCCTCCCTTGGTTTTTCGACAAAATTGTCGAACAATATTGTCGTTGTCAACTCACCTGCGACTGACTAGCTTGCTGCCATGCTGGAATCGAAGGAGAAGCCCGGCGGAAAGGTCCGCGGGGATCACGGCGAGCGCGGGGATCTCGTCGTCGCGCATCTGCGCGACGGCGTCTATCGCGGCCGCTACGTCCCCGGGCAGCGACTCATAGAAGCCGATCTGACCGCCGAGCTGGGTGTCAGCCGGGGATTGCTCCGCGAGGCCTTCCGGCGGCTCGCGGCGGAGGGGACGCTGGAAATCGTACCCAATCGAGGCGCACTGGTGCGCCGGCTGTCGCGCAACGACGCGGTAGAGCTCTTCGAGATCCGGCTGGAGCTGGAGGCGCTGGCGGCGAGGCGGGCGGCGGGTGCGGCCGGCCCTGCGCGCAAGCGTTTCGTCTCCGACGTCTCGTTCATCCATGACAAGTCGCCGCGGCTGTCGGCGCTCGCCTATATCGCGGAGAACCAGCGCTTCCACGGCGCGATGTTCGAGCTCGCCGGCAACCGCCAGCTCGTCCAGCTCAACACCCAGTTGCAGCTATCGCTGATCATGGCGCAGATCAGCACGTCGCTGACGCCGGAGATCCTCGCGACCTCGATGCGCGAGCATCGCATGATCGCCGATACGATCGGCCGCGGCGACGTCGAGGCGGCCGACCGGGAGGTCAGGGCGCATCTCGCCCGCGCCCGCGACATGATCGTCGGGATGCCCGCCGCGATGTTCCGGCAGAACATCGCCGGCGACGTCACCCCTGAGGACTAGTCAGCGCGCTTCCCGCCGGCCTTCCTCGGTGACGATGAGGTTCATCGGGATATCGTGCTCGTGCGGGCGGATCGTCTCGATGGCCTGCTGCGAGAAGCCGATGCCGACGGTCAGCGGCTTGCCCCCGAGACCGGCCAGCGTTCGGTCGAAGAAGCCGCCGCCATAGCCGAGCCGGTAGCGCCGCGGATCGAAGCCGAC
>JBFWXZ010000195.1:0-5876 GCA_050186955.1 Flavobacteriaceae bacterium | reverse complement strand
TCTTCGCGGAAAGGAGCCTTCCGCTCGGCTTGACTTGGCAGCCAATCCTGCCATAAGTCACGCCACCTCGGCCTCGCCGGCCGACGCGATCGGCGAGGGGGTGTAGCTCAGTTGGTTAGAGCGCCGGCCTGTCACGCCGGAGGTCGCGGGTTCGAGCCCCGTCACTCCCGCCACGATTTCAATTGCTTCCTTTCCCTCCCGTTCCCGAAACGTCGGAACAACGCCTCGGTGTTCCAACTTTCGGGCGCTATCCGCTCTCATTTCGAAGCCGATGACGGCCCTGACGGCGGGCGCCGCGCAGGCCACGTTCTTTCCTTTTCGGGACAGCTCTTTTCGCCCCCGGGCAGCAATGTCCGGACACTTCGCCGCAGCCTGTGTGCGATGCGGAAAATTGTCCCGGGCCGGAGAGCGGATACCCTTGTGCTCGCCCGGCGCGTGGGCTAAGCCAAGGCCCGAACCCTGAACGCGCGTAGCGCGGTGCGGGACGGTTGCAGGAAGGACGATTCTTCGTATGCCCGAACTGCTGAGCGACTATCTGCCGATCGCCATTTTCATCGCCGTCTCGGCGGCGATAGGTCTGGCGCTGATGGTCGCTCCGTTCGTCATCGCGGTAAGCCGTCCCGACACCGAGAAGCTGTCCGCCTACGAATGCGGCTTCGACGCCTTCGACGACGCCCGCATGAAGTTCGACGTGCGCTTCTACCTCGTCGCCATCCTGTTCATCATCTTCGATCTCGAGGTCGCGTTCCTGTTCCCCTGGTCGGTCGCCTTCGGCGATCTTGGCTGGTTCGGCTTCTGGTCGATGATGGTGTTCCTCGCCGTGCTCACCGTGGGCTTCGCCTATGAGTGGAAGAAGGGTGCGCTGGAATGGGATTGAGCAAGTCCGCCGAGCAGAACGCCAGCGGCACGCTGGTCGCTCCGAAACCGCGCGGCCTGGTCGACGCGGCCGGCAGGCCGATCGGCGCCAATGACCCGTTCTTCGGCGAGGTCAATGCCGAGCTCGCCGACAAGGGCTTCCTCGTCACCGCGACCGACGACCTGATCAACTGGGCGCGCACCGGCTCGCTGATGTGGATGACCTTCGGGCTCGCCTGCTGCGCGGTCGAGATGATGCAGCTCTCGATGCCGCGCTACGACGTCGAGCGCTTCGGCTTCGCGCCGCGCGCCAGCCCGCGCCAGTCCGACGTGATGATCGTCGCCGGCACGCTGACCAACAAGATGGCGCCGGCGCTGCGCAAGGTCTACGACCAGATGCCGGAGCCGCGCTACGTGATCTCCATGGGAAGCTGCGCCAATGGCGGCGGCTACTATCACTACTCCTACGCGGTGGTCCGGGGCTGCGACCGCGTGGTGCCGGTCGACATCTACGTGCCGGGCTGTCCGCCGACGGCCGAGGCGCTGCTCTACGGCGTGCTGCTGCTCCAGAAGAAGATCCGCCGTACCGGCACCATCGAGCGCTAGGGCGGGATACGGGGCGACAGATGGACGAGAGCCTTAGGGAACTTGCTGACGGGCTGGCCGAGCACTTCGGCGGCGCGGTCTCCTGCGGGATCGCCCATGGTGAGCTGACGGTGAATGTCGAGGCGACCTCGCTGATCCGCCTGATGCGCCATCTGCGCGACGATTCGGCGTGCCTGTTCGACTGCTTCATCGACGTCTGCGGCGTCGACTGGCCGGCGCGCGAGAAGCGCTTCGACGTCGTCTATCACCTGCTGTCGCCGCGCCAGAACATGCGCGTGCGGGTCAAGACGATGACCGACGAGGAGACGCCGGTGCCGAGCGTCACCGAGATCTGGCCGGGCGCCGACTGGTTCGAGCGCGAGGCCTACGACCTCTACGGCATCCTGTTCACCGGCCACCCCGAGCTGCGCCGCCTGCTGACCGACTACGGCTTCGACGGCCACCCGCTGAGGAAGGACTTCCCGCTGACCGGCTTCGTCGAGGTTCGCTACGACGACGAGGCGCGGCGCGTGGTCTACGAGCCGGTGCGGCTGGCCCAGGAATTCCGCAATTTCGACTTCCTGAGCCCGTGGGAGGGCACCGAATACGTGCTCCCCGGCGACGAGAAGGCGAAGGGCTGACGGCGGCGCGCGATGGCTGAAACCGAGATCCGCAACTTCAACATCAATTTCGGCCCGCAGCACCCGGCCGCGCACGGCGTGCTGCGCCTCGTGCTGGAGCTCGACGGCGAGGTTGTCGAGCGCGTCGACCCGCATATCGGGTTGCTGCATCGCGGCACCGAGAAGCTGATCGAGCACAAGACCTACCTGCAGGCGATCCCTTACTTCGACCGGCTCGACTACGTCGCGCCGATGAACCAGGAGCACGCCTTCGCGCTGGCCGTGGAGAGGCTCTTCGGCATCGAGCCGCCGCGGCGCGGCCAGCTCATCCGCGTGCTTTACTCGGAGATCGGGCGGCTGCTGTCGCACCTGCTCAACGTCACCACGCAGGCGATGGACGTCGGCGCGCTGACGCCGCCGCTGTGGGGCTTCGAGGAACGCGAGAAGCTGATGGTCTTCTACGAGCGCGCCTCGGGCAGCCGCATGCACGCGGCCTATGTGCGCCCCGGCGGCGTGCACCAGGACCTGCCGGCCAAGCTCGTCGACGACATCTGGGACTTCTGCGACCCGTTCCTGAAGGTCTGCGACGACATCGAGGGGCTGCTGACGCATAACCGTATCTTCAAGCAGCGCAATGTCGACATCGGCGTCGTCAGCCTCGAGGACGCCTGGGCGTGGGGCTTCTCCGGCGTCATGGTGCGCGGCTCGGGCGCGGCCTGGGACCTGCGCAAGAGCCAGCCCTACGAGTGCTATCGCGGCCTCGACTTCGACATTCCGGTCGGCAAGAACTGCGACTGCTACGACCGCTATCTCATCCGCATGGAGGAGATGCGCCAGTCGATCCGCATCATGAAGCAGTGCCTCGAGGAGTTGCGCTCGGAGAAGGGCGCCGGGCCTGTCTCCTACGCCGACAACAAGATGGTGCCGCCCAAGCGCGGCGAGATGAAGCGCTCGATGGAAGCGCTCATCCACCATTTCAAGCTCTACACCGAGGGCTATCACGTGCCCGAGGGCGAGGTTTACGCCGCCGTCGAGGCGCCGAAGGGCGAGTTCGGCGTCTATCTCGTCTCCGACGGCACCAACAAGCCCTATCGCTGCAAGATCCGCGCGCCCGGATTCGCGCATCTGCAGGCCATGGATTTCATGTGCCGCGGCCACATGCTCGCCGACGTGTCGGCGGTGCTCGGCTCGCTGGATATCGTTTTCGGAGAGGTCGACCGCTAATGGCTGTCCGCCGCCTGTACCACGAGCAGCCCGAGAGCTTCGCCTTCACGCGGGCGAACGAGTCGTGGGCGAAGAAGCAGATCGCCAAATTCCCGAAGGGGCGGCAGGCGAGCGCGGTCATTCCGCTGCTGTGGCGCGGCCAGGAGCAGGAGGGCTGGGTTTCCGAGCCGATGATCCGCTCGGTCGCCAACATGCTCGGCATGCCCTATATCCGGGTGCTGGAAGTCGCCACGTTCTACACGATGTTCCAGCTGCAACCCGTTGGAAAGAAAGCGCATATCCAGGTCTGCGGAACGACGCCCTGCATGCTGCGCGGGGCCGAGGACCTGGTGAAGGTCTGCCAGCGCAAGATCCATCACGACCCGCATCACCTCTCCGACGACGGCAATCTGTCGTGGGAGGAGGTCGAGTGCCTCGGCGCCTGCGTCAACGCGCCGATGGTGCAGGTCTTCAAGGACACCTACGAGGATCTGACGCCGGAAACCCTCGAAAAGCTGATCGACGATCTCGCCGCCGGCCGCAAGGTGACGCCGGGACCGCAGGTCGACCGGCAGTATTCGGCGCCGGCAGGCGGCCCGACGACGCTGCTGGAGAAGCCGCGCGCGACCCGCAGCAAGCCGGCCAAGGCGAAGGCAGCGGAAACCAAGCCTGCCGAAACCAAGCCTGCCGGGGCTAAACCCGCCGCGGCCAAGGCGGCGTCGAAGGCGAAGCCCGCCGCCGTGCGCGCCAAGAGCGAGGCCAAGCCGCGCTCGGCGACCGCCGCCGTGCGCGCCCGCCAGGGCGGCACGCCGCGTCCGGTGAAGGCCCCGGCGGCCGAGGCGAAGCCGGCAGGCCTGAAGGCGCCGAAGGGCGGCAAGGCCGACGATCTCAAGCTGATCTCCGGCGTCGGTCCGAAGATCGAGAAGACGCTGAACGACCTCGGGATCTTCCATTTCTCGCAGGTCGCCGAATGGAAGAAGGCCGAGCGCGACTGGGTCGACGACTATCTGAAGTTCAAGGGCCGGATCGAGCGCGAGAACTGGGTGGCCCAGGCCAAGACGCTGGCCAAGGGCGGTGAGACCGAGTTCTCGAAGCGCCAGGCCAAAGGGGCGACCAGGGCGCAGACGAAGCCGAAACCGCGCGGGAAGGGCTGATAGACGATGCTCGCGGACAAGGACCGGATCTTCACCAATCTCTACGGCCTGCACGATCCCGGATTGAAGGGGGCGATGGCGCGCGGGCAGTGGAGCGGCACCAAGGGCTTCATCGACAAGGGCCGCGACTGGATCATCGACCAGATCAAGGCGTCGGGGCTGCGCGGGCGCGGCGGCGCCGGCTTCCCGACCGGGCTCAAGTGGTCCTTCATGCCCAAGCAGTCCGACGGGCGGCCGAGCTATCTCGTCGTCAACGCCGACGAATCCGAGCCGGGCACCTGCAAGGACCGCGAGATCATGCGCCACGACCCGCACACGCTGGTCGAGGGCTGCCTGATCGCCGGCTGCGCCATGGGCGCCCATACCGGCTACATCTATGTGCGCGGCGAGTTCATCCGCGAGCGCGAGGCGCTGCAGCGGGCCATCGACGAGGCCTATGAGGCGAAGCTGATCGGCCGCAACAACAAGAACGGCTGGGACTTCGACCTCTACGTCCATCACGGCGCCGGCGCCTATATCTGTGGCGAGGAGACGGCGCTTCTGGAAAGCCTCGAGGGCAAGAAGGGGCAGCCGCGCCTGAAGCCGCCTTTCCCGGCCAATGTCGGCCTCTACGGCTGTCCGACGACGGTCAACAACGTCGAATCCATCGCCGTCGCGCCGGAGATCCTGCGGCGCGGGGCCGCGTGGTTCGCCGATCTCGGCCGGCCCAACAACACCGGCACCAAGCTGTTCTGCATCTCCGGCCATGTCGAGCGTCCCTGCACGGTCGAGGAGGAGATGGGCATCCCGTTCCGCGAGCTCATCGAGAAGCATTGCGGGGGCATTCGCGGCGGCTGGGACAATCTGCAGGCGGTGATCCCCGGCGGCTCTTCGGTTCCCTGCCTGCCGGCGGATCTGTGCAAGGACCTGCCGATGGACTTCGACACGCTGCGGAACCTCAAGTCGGGCCTCGGCACGGCGGCGGTCATCGTCATGGACAAGTCGACCGACATGATCCGCGCGATCGCCCGGCTCGCCTATTTCTACAAGCACGAGAGCTGCGGCCAGTGCACGCCGTGCCGCGAGGGCACGGGCTGGATGTGGCGGGTGCTGACGCGGATGGCCGAGGGCCGCGCCGAGAAGCGCGAGATCGACATGCTGCTGAACGTCTCCTACCAGATCGAGGGCCACACGATCTGCGCGCTGGGCGACGCGGCGGCCTGGCCGGTGCAGGGCCTGATCCGGCATTTCCGCCACGTGATCGAGGAGCGGATCGACCAGTATTCCGCCAATCCGGACCCGGACGGCGCCGTTTCCATGCAGGCGGCGGAGTGACGCCATGACCAAGATCATCGTCGACGGCACCGGTCCCGCCGACGCAGCGGCTGACCTTGACGCTGCCGGCGCTGACCGCCGGCGCGCAGGTCGACGTGATAGTCTCCGGTTCAGCGAAGGCTTCGGCCCTCGCGTACGTCCTGGG
>JBFWXZ010000194.1:0-5904 GCA_050186955.1 Flavobacteriaceae bacterium | reverse complement strand
AGGTGTTGAAGTCGGCCCTCGTTCGCGCCGTTCCCTACGTCGGATGGGGCTATACGGCTATCGCGATCGGCTTTTCGCTTCACCGACACTGGGACCGGCGGATTTGCTGAAGCTCCCGGGAGCCTATCCCGCCCGGTCGACGGCGCGCCGGTCGGGATAGCAGGTGACCGGCAGGCCGTTGGCCCGCTGCCATTCACCGATGGCGATGCGGGTCTTGAAGCCGACGAGGCCGTCGGCGCCGCCGACATCGACGCCGCGCTTCTCGAAGCGGAGCTGCATGCGCCTGACGTCGCCGCGCGTGAAGCCCTCGGGCTGGCGCCAGCCGGCCTTGAAGGGGCCGCTCTCGCGGCCGGCCATGCGGTCGGCGGCGTGGCCGACGAAGGAGGCGTAGAGGTCGCTCTCGTTGTAGAGCTTCAGCACGTAGAAGTTCCACGAGACGATGAAGGCGGGGCCGAAGCGGCCGGCCGGCATCATCAGGTAGCCGGTCGGGCCGAGGGCCTTGTCGGCCAGCGAGCCGCCGGAGACCGGCTTCACCCCGTCGCGCATCCAGGCGGCCATCGGCCGGCCTTTCTCGGGGCCCTCCAGCGTGCAGGAAACGGCGTCTGGAAGCGCCACCTCGACGCCCCAGCGGGCGCCGGCCTGCCAGCCATGGGCCTTGAGGTAGTAGCCGATGGAGCCGAGCGTGTCGGGCGCCGAGTTCCAGATGTCGCGCCGTCCGTCGCCGTCGAAATCGACGGCGAAGCCGAGATATTTGGTCGGCATGAATTGCGGCTGGCCGAGCGCGCCGGCCCACGAGCTCTTCATGGCGGCGCGGGTGATGTGGTCGCGCTCGATCATCTGCAGCGCGGCGATGAACTCGGGATAGAAGAGGGCGGGGCGGTCGGACATGAAGGCCTTGGTGGCGAGCGTCCGCACGCCGTCCTTGGGCAGCGCGACGCGCCCGAAGCCGGATTCGCGGCCCCAGATGGCGACGATGACCGAGGCCGGCACGCCATAGGCGCCTTCGGCCTTGGCCAGCGTCTTCGACCATTCGCGCATGAGGCGCGCGCCGGAATTGACCACGGGACCGATGTTCTTCTCGGCGAAATAGCCGGCGGGGCTCCTGAACTCGGCCTGGTAGTTGGCCTGCGGCGGGGCGGAACCTGGCGGCACGAGGCCGGGCAGGCCCCAGTCGAGGCTCAGCCCCCGCGTCGCCTCGTCGAAGGTGGCGCGGGAGACGCCGGCGCGCCTGGCGTCCGGCCAGGCGGTCTTTTCCAGCCAGCCCCGGAACTGCCGCTCGACGGCGGCGCGGTCGGCGGCATTGCCCGGCCCGGCGAGCAGCGCGGACAGGACGGCGAGGGCGAGAACGAGGGCGATTCGAAGCATCGGCATGGGCCGACCATAGCCGACGCCATGGCGAAATGCAGGCGGTGGCGGGCGGGAAGGGCGCGGTTTGACATCGCCGCGCCGAGAGGGTGTTCTTCTCTCCTCTTCCGCAACGTGACCAGGGAACCTGCACGATGACGCCAGACGCCACCGGACGATCCCCATTGCGCCTTCTCGCGATCCTGCTCGCTTTGCTGCTGCCGCCGGCGGCGGCCGTGGCGCAGGAAAAGCCCGCGCAGGCGATGATCGTGCTCGACGCTTCCGGCTCGATGTGGGGACAGATCGGCGGCGAGGCGAAGATCTCCATCGCCCGGCGGGTGCTCTCCGACGTGCTGCCGACGATGCCGAAGGGAACCTATCTCGGCCTCATGGCCTACGGGCACCGGGAGAAGGGCAATTGCGGTGATATCGAGGTCCTGATCGCCCCGGCCCCCGGATCGGCGGCGGAGATCACCGGCATGGCCAAGGATCTGAGCCCGAAGGGCAAGACGCCGCTGTCGGAGGCCGTGCGGCAGGCGGCGGAGGCGCTGCGTTACACCGAGGAGAAGGCGACCGTCATCCTCGTCACCGACGGCATCGAGACCTGTCGCGCCGACCCTTGCGCGGTGGGCGCGGAGCTCGAGGCGTCGGGCGTCGACTTCACCGCCCATGTCGTCGGCTTCGGCCTGTCGCCGGAGGAGGGCCGGCAGGTCGCCTGCCTGGCGGAGAGCACCGGCGGGCGCTATTTCCCCGCCGACGACGCGGCGAGCCTCGGCGAGGCGCTGAGCGACACGGTGAGCGAGGTCGCGCAGGCGGAGCCGGAGGAGCCCGAGCCGGCGCCGGCCGCGCTGCCGGCGGCGAGCCTCGCCGCGCCGCAGAGCGTCGAGATCGGCCGCCGCTTCTCCGTCGCCTGGGACGGGCCCGGCGAGAACCGCGACCACATCGTCCTCTTCGATGCCGAGGGCAACAATGGCGACGGGCGCATCATCACCTCGCGGCGGCTGGCGAACGGCGATCTGGACAAGAAGACGCTGGAGCTGGTCGCGCCGGTGAAGCCGGGCGCCTACGAGCTGCAATATGTCTACGGTCGCACGCGCGACGTGCTGGCGACGGCGACGATCGAGGTCGTCGACGCGGCGGTGTCGCTGGAGGCGCCGGCGAGCGTCGCCATCGGCCGCACCTTCACGGTGAAATGGGTCGGCCCCGGCGGGCGGCGCGACGCCATCGAGATCATCGATCCGGAGGGCGACGGCGGGAAGGGCCGCAGCGTCGCCGGCATGCGGGTCGCCAATGGTGATCTCGACAAGCGCGAGGTGAAGCTGGTGGCGCCGGCCGAGCCGGGCTTCTACCACCTGCGCTACTGGAACGGCGACAACCGCGAGGAACTCGCCAGCCGCGAGATCGAGATCCTCGACGCCGAGACCTCGCTGTCGGCGCCGGAGAGCGTCGCCATGGGAACCCGCTTCACCGTCGAATGGGTGGGTCCCGGCGGACGCCGCGACGCCGTCGAGGTCTTCGACGAAACCGGCGACGGCGGGCGCGGCAAGGTCGTCGGCTCGATGCGCCTCGCCAATGGCGACTATGACGGCGGCAAGGTCGAGCTCGTCGCGCCGGCGGAGCCGGGATCGTATCTGCTGCGCTACTGGAACGGCGACAACCGCACGGTGCTGGCGACGCGGCCGATCGCGGTCGAGGAGATGGCCGTCTCGCTCGCCGCCCCCGACAGCATCGCCATCGGCCATCTGCTGCGGGTCGAGTGGGCCGGGCCGGGCGCGCGGCGCGACGCGGTGGAGATATTCGACGCCGCGGCGCTGGCCGGTAAGGGCAAGGTCGTCGCCTCGAAGCGCCTCGCCAATGGCGACATGAAGAAGCGCGTCGTCGAGCTCGCGGTGCCGGTCAAGCCCGGCGACTATGTGCTGCGCTACTGGAACGGCGACAGCCGGGCGGTGCTCGCCGAGAGGACGCTGAGGGTTGAGGCGATGGACGTGGCCCTCGAGGCGCCCGACGCCGCCGAGGCCGGCGCCACCATCGAGATCGCCTGGAGCGGCCCGGGCGCCTATCGCGACGCGGTCGAGATCTTCGATCCCAGGGCGCGCGGCGGGCAGGGGAAGGCCGGCCGGTCTACGCGGCTCGTCAACGGCGACTACGACAACCGCAAGGTCAAGCTGAAGATGCCCGACGAGCCCGGCGACTATCTGCTGCGCTATTGGAACGGCGACTACGGCGCGGTGCTGGCGGAGCGGCCGATCGCGGTGAAGTAGGGGGTGGCGGCGCTCACGCTACCGTGTCGACGCCGCCGGCCTCGATGGCCTCCATGGTCTGCTGGAGGCGCTCGATCTTGAGCTTCTTCTCGCTCGGCAGGATGAGCTCCTGCCCGGCGTGGTCGTTGATCTCGTCGACCAGTTCGTCGTGCTGGCGGCGCTCCGCCGGCGTGAAGGTCGACAGCTTGCGCGGCGTGGTGAGCCCGGAAATCTGGCGGTTCACCGAGCGGATCTGGTTGAGCAGCGATTCCGAGACCTTGTCGCCGCGGTCGTAGACGCGCTGCTCGAGCCGCTCCTTGAGGGTGCGCAACTGCTCCAGCCGCCTGGCGTCGGCGCCCTTCGGCTTGGTCGCTATCAGCTCGTCCAGCTCGGCGGTCTTGGCCTTGAGGAAGTCGTCGTTCTCGACGTCGACATAGTCCTTGCCGAGGATCTTGTAGGACTGGACGTAGAGATCGGCGCGCCGCTTCACCTCCTCGCTGGTGAGCCTGCGGGTGCGGGTGATCTCCTCGATGTCGGTGATGTCCTGCTGGAGGTCGGCGAGCTTCTGCTTCTCGGCGACGGAGAGATTGGTGCGATAGCCGAGCGTGCGGTCGATCTCGTCCTGCATCGCCTTGAGGACGATCTGGTTCTTGTCGACGGTGATCCCGCTGGAGCCCTGGATGTTGGCGCTGAGGATGGAATCGATGCCGTTGGCGCCGCCGAAAAGCTCGCTGGCGGCGTTCTTCTGGCCGAGCTGGACGCCGAGCGGCCTGCCGCCGATCGTATATCCGCCGCCGCGATTGATGCTGCCGATGGCCATGCCGTCGCCGGTTTCCCGATCCCTCCCGCGCGAAGCGCGTGACGCGATTCGCCGTCGCGGCAGCTTGCGCCGGCCGGCGTTAATATCCGGTTAGGGAAATTCGCCGCTCAGACGGCCTTGACCGCGAGCACCGCGTTGAGGCCGCCGAAGGCGAAGGAGTTCGACAGGGCGACGCCGATCTTCAGGTCGCGCGCCTCGTTGGGGACGCAGTCGATCGGGCAATTCGGGTCCGGCTCGACGAAGTTGATGGTCGGCGGAGCGTAGCCGCCGCGCATGGAGGCGATCAGGCAGGCGAACTCGATGCCGCCGGCGCCGCCGAGCGCGTGGCCGTGCATCGACTTGGTCGAGGACACCGGCAGCTCATGCCCGCGCTCGCCGAAGGCCAGCAGGATCGCCCGGGATTCGGCCGCGTCATTGGCGGTGGTGCCGGTGCCGTGGGCGTTGATGTAGTCGACGTCGTCGGCATCGAGGCCGCCGTCGCGCAGCGCGCCGGCGATCGCCCGCGCCATGCCGCCGGGATCGGGGGCGGTGATGTCGCCGGCATCGGCGCTCATGCCGTGGCCGGCGATCTCGCAGAGAATGTCGGCGCCGCGCGCCCTGGCGTCCTCGTAGCGCTCGATCACGAAGACGCCGGCGCCCTCGCCGAGCACCATGCCCTTGCGGCCGAGCGAGAACGGACGGCAGGCGTCGTTCGACATCACGCGCAGCGCTTCCCAGGCGCGCATGGTGCCGGATTGCAGCAGCGCCTCGGTGCCGCCGGTGACGGCGGCGCGGGCGACGCCGGTGCGCACCATCTGGAAGGCCTGGCCGATGGCGTGGGTCGCCGAGGCGCATGCCGAGGCGACGGCGAAGGCCGGTCCCTTGAAGCCGAATTCCATCGACACCTGGCTGGCCGGCGCGTTGGCCATGATCTTGGGGACGGAGAGCGGGTGCGGGCGCTTGCCCTCCAGGAAATGGCGGCGGTAGCCCTCTTCCTGGGTCTCCTGGCCGCCGATGCCGGTGCCGATGATGACGGCGGTTTGCTCGGCGAGCGCCTCGTCGGGCGAGAAGCCGGCCTGCCCGACGGCCTCGCGGGCGGCGATGAGCGTGAACTGCGCGGTGCGGTCGAGGACGCCGGCGGCGCGTGGCTCGAAATAGTCGGTCAGCGCGTAGAAGGAGGCGTGGGCGGCGATCTTCTGGTTGAGGGTCTCGGCGCCGGGGATGGTGAGCGGCGCGATGGCCGAGCGCCCGGCGCGCAGGGCGGCGTCGGCGTCGGCCAGGCTCGGGCCGAATGCCGAGATCGTCCCGGCACCGGTTACGACGACGCGATGCACGGAAACGCTAGGCCTTCTTCTCGACGAGCTCGTTGATGGCGTCGACGACCTCGCCGACGGTCTTGAACTCGCGCTCGGATTCGTTGGCGTTGAACGGGATCTGGATGTCGAACTTCTCCTCGAGCTCGAAGATCAGCTCGACGAGATCGAGCGACTCGATTCCGAGGTCGGACAGATTCGTCTCGCG
>JBFWXZ010000193.1:0-5946 GCA_050186955.1 Flavobacteriaceae bacterium | reverse complement strand
CCGATCACGGGCTGAAGGTCGGCATCCCCGTAGACTCCGCGATCCGCGATCTTATCGCCGGCGACGGCCTCGCAGATTGAGGCGCAAGCATCCTCATGCTCGCCTATCCCCGCTTCCTCGGCTACGCCTTCAACCCGATCACCTGCTATTTCTGCAAAAGCGCCGACGGCGCGCTCGGCGCCACCGTCTACCAGGTCGACAACACCTTCGGGCAGCGGCGGCACTACGTGCTGCCGGCGGACGCGGAAGGCGGAATCGTCCACCAGCGCTGCGCCAAGCGGCTCTACGTGTCGCCCTTCAACGACGCCGCCGGCGACTACGGCTTCCACCTGCGCCCGCCCGGCGAGACGCTCGCTCTCGGCGTCAATCTGCGCGACCGCGAGGGCCCGCTGCTGATCGCCCATTTCACCGGCGCGCGGCGGCCTTTCGGCGATCGCCAGCTCGTCCTGCGGGCGTTGACTATGCCATTCATGACGGTGAAGATCGTCGCCGCGATTCATCTTGAGGCGGCGCGCCTCTGGCTGAAGGGCCTTTCGGTGAGGCCCCGGCCCGGGCATCCGCCGGTCGCGGTGAGCCGGTCGCGCGACGCCGTTCCGGCTCCCATCGGGGATTGAGCGCTGGAAGGAGCCGGTATTGGCGCAGCGTGAAGGAACCCTGCCCGCGCCGGGCCTGGCGGCGGGCGTCATCGACCGCCTGATCGAGGCGGCGGGCCGGCGCTTCTTCCAGTGGTGCCCGGAAGGACGCCTCACGGTCCGCTTTCCCTCGGGACGCGAGCGCACCATCGGCAGGCCCGACGCCTGGCCGGCGGCCGCCTTCTCGATCAACCGCTACCGGGTGCTCTGGCGCTCGATCATGCGCGCCACCAACGGCTTCGCCGACAGCTACATGGACGGCGACGTCGACATCGACGACCTCGTCCAGCTCTTCACCTTCTTCCTGCGCAACGAGAAGAGGCTCAACGAATCCGCCGGCAACATGATCGACATCGGCCGCTCGGACCGCCGCTTCCACGCCCACCACCGCAATACCGAGGAGGGGAGCCGCGAGAACATCCACGCCCACTACGATCTCGGCAACGCCTTCTACGCCCAGTGGCTGGACGAGACGATGACCTATTCCAGCGCCTATTTCGAAGGCGGCGCGAAGACGCTGAAGGAGGCGCAGGAGGCGAAATACCGCAACATCTGCGAGGCCCTGGCGGTCAGGCCCGGCGAGCACATCTTCGAGATCGGCTGCGGCTGGGGCGGCTTCGCCGAGTTCGCGGCGCTGAATTACGGGGCCCGCGTCACCGGCATCACCATCTCCGAGGAGCAGCTCAAATTCGCCCGCGAGCGGCTCGCCAGCGCCGGCCTCGCCGAGCGCACCGACATCCGCTTCCTCGACTACCGCAAGAGCGAGGGCGCCTTCGACCACGTCGTCTCCATCGAGATGATCGAGGCGGTCGGCGAGGAGTTCTGGCCGGTCTATTTCCGCACCGTCGCCGAGCGCCTGAAGCCCGGCGGCAGGGCGGCGATCCAGGCGATCACCATCGACGAGGACTATTTCGACGGCTACCGCAGCAATGTCGATTTCATCCAGCGCTACATCTTCCCCGGCGGCATGCTGCTGACCGACAGCGCCATCCGCGAGAACTCCGCCCTCGCCGGCATGAGCGCCGACTGCGTGCTCGCCTTCGGCAAGAGCTACGCGGAGACGCTGCGCCGCTGGCGGCGGCGCTTCCTCGACGCCTGGGAGAGCATCGAGCCGCTGGGCTTCGACGAGCGATTCAGCCGCATGTGGCAATACTATCTCGCCTATTGCGAGACCGGCTTCGACGAGAAACGGATCGATCTCGGGCTCTACCGGCTGGAAAAGCCCGCCTGACGGCTCACGCCGCCATCCGGTCCAGAAGCCACTTCACCACCCGGCCGATGACCGGCGCCCGCTGCAGCACGTGACGGCCGGAATCCCAGTGATCCTCATGCGCGGCGATCATCCCCGCCGCGTCGAGCCGGACGACGCTCATGCCGTCGAAATCGAGCCGCCCGAGCGCGCGGACATGGCCGGTGAAGCGCCAGTAGAGGAACCAGCGGTCGCCCTCGCCGGCGACCTGCATGATGTCGAAGGCGGGCCCGTCGACGGCCTCGAACATGTGTTCCAGCACGCGCCGGTAGGCCTCGCGGCCGGCCACCCTGTTGAACGGGTCGCCGAAGGCGACGTCCTCCGCGCAGCAGTCGAGGACCTCGTCGATCGTGTCGGCGCGCAGCCATTCATAGGCCTCGACATAGCGCCCGAGCCGGGGCGGCGGCAGATTGACGCCAGCGGCGGCGGTCATGCGCCCTTCCCCCGCAGCCGGCCGACAAGGCGGAAATAGAGCGCGTCGGGCATCAGCCGCGCCGCCGCCAGCATCAACCGCAGGCGGGTCGGGAAGGCGATCTCGAAGCGGCCGCCGTCGATGCCCTCGGCGATCCGCCGCGCCGCCGCCTGCGGCGTCATCAGGAACGGCATGCGGAAGTCGTTGCCGGCGGTCATCGGCGTCGCCACGAAGCCGGGATTGACCACCACCACGCGGATGCCGTGCGGCGACAGCTCGGCATGCAGCGTCTCCGCCAGATTGTTGAGCGCCGCCTTGGTCGGCCCGTAGGCGGCCGCCTTCGGCAGCCCCCGATAGGCCGTCAGCGAGGCGACGATGGCGATGACGCCGCGTCCGCGCCGCAGCATGTGCGGCAGCACCGCGGCGATCGAATTGACGACGCCGAGATAGTTCACCGCCACCGTCGCGGCAAAGACCTCCGGGTCGAGCGCGCTTGCCTCGACGGGCGCATAGGTGCCGGCCGCCAGCACCGCGAGATCGACCGGCGCGTCGCCGTCCACCAGCTCGACGGTCTTGCGGCAGGCCTCCGGGTCGGTCACGTCGAGCGGCGCGGCGAATATGAGCCGCGACCCGCCGGCGACCGCGGCGAGCCCGTCGGCCGAGCGCGCCGAGACGGTGACCCGCGACCCGCGCCGCGCGTAGAGCGCGGCCAGCGCAGCGCCGATGCCCGAGCTGGCGCCGGTTATCCAGACATGCGCCGGCGCCGCCATCAGATCCCGATGAGCGGCTGCAGGAGCCGCGCCAGCCCCTTGAACCGCGTCGGCGCCTCGAGGGCGACGATGCAGATGCAGTCGGTCTCGGAATCGACCCGCGGCTGGTGCTCGACCTCCGGGTCGTGGTCGGCGACGTCGCCGGCCGCGAAGCGCCCGAAGCGGTCGCTGTAGCTGCCCGACAGGACCAGCGTCAGCTCCTGCCCGCCATGCGAGTGCTCGGGCATGGTCAGCCCCGGCGCGATCCGCAGCATGACGAGCCGCGCGCCGGCGTCGTCGGCCTCGCCGATGTGATGGCGCCAGGCGCCATAGCCGATGCGCTTCCATTTCACCGCGTCGAGCCCGCCGGGCAGCAGCCGGGCGAGCGGCGCCGGCAGCGCCGGCTCGAAGCGCTCCGCCGCCTGCGGCGCGGCGGCGGTCGATCCGAGCCGGGCCATCACCGCGTCACGGGCCGCCGCGCTCACCGGCTGCGGCTCGATCCGCTCCAGCAGCGCGCCGCCGACCGCCTCGGCGGCCCGCAGCTCGCGCCGGCAAAGCGGGCACATCGCCGCATGCGCCTCGACCAGCAGGGCGTAGGGCCGGCGCAGCGTTCCCGACGCCGCGGCCACCACCGTCGCCGGATCAAGATGATGCGTCACGTTCAAATCCGTCCCTCCAGAACGGTCTTCAGCCGCCGGTAGGCGAGGCGCACACGCGATTTCACGGTGCCGAGCGGCAGGCCCAGCCGGTCGGCGATCTCGCTGTGGGCGAGGCTCTCCACGAAGGACAGCTCGATCACCTCGAGCTGCTCCGGCGGCAGCGCCTTCAGCGCCTCGCCGACCGCCTCCGCCGACTGTGCCCGCATCGTCAGCGTCTCGGCGTCGGGCTCGTCGGAAGCCGCGTCGTAGTCGTCGATGTCCTCGAACACCCGTCCGCCGCCGCGCCGCGCCCGGTCGATGCGCAGATTGCGGGCGATGGTGTAGATCCAGGCGGCGACGCCGCCGCGCCCGCTGTCGTAGAGCGCGGCCTTGTTCCAGACTGCCAGCATCGCGTCCTGCACGAGGTCCTCGGCGGCTTCCGGCGCGGTGCCCTTCTTCATGAAGAAGCCCTTCAGCCGCGGCGCGAAGTGATCGAACAGCGCCGCGAAGGCCTCGCGGTCGCGGTCCTCCGCGATGCGCCCGAGCAGCGCCGCGTGATCGCCCGCGCCGGGCGATGCCGGCGGCATCGCCTCAGCCATCTGCAGCACCGCATGCATCGCCGCGCAGTGTCCTCATGCCGTTTCGCATCCCACTACGCATGCCCGCCATCGACGGATCATCGCTGCAAAGCCGCCCCGCGTCCTACATCGTGCCGGGGAACGCCCCGCCGTCGAGCAGGATGTTCTGCCCGGTCATGAAGCCGGCATGGGTGCTGCACATGAAGGCGCAGGTCGCCCCGAACTCGTCGGCGGTGCCGAAGCGCTTCGCCGGGTTCGCCGCCTTGCGCTTCTCGAACTCCGCCTCGAACTCCGTCCCCGCCTTCGCCGCCACCGCCTTGATGTTCGCCGCCAGCCGCTCGGTGTCGAAGGGGCCGGGCAGCAGGTTGTTGATGGTCACGTTGTGGCGCACCGTCTCGCGCGCCAGCCCGGCGATGAAGCCGGTGAGGCCGCTGCGCGCGCCGTTCGACAGGCCGAGGATCGGGATCGGTGCCTTCACCGCGCCCGAGGTGATGTTGACGACGCGCCCGAAGCCGCGGCCGATCATGCCGTCGACCGTCGCCTTGATGAGGAAGATCGGCGCCAGCATGTTGGCCCTGACGGCGGCGATCCAGTCCGCCTCGTCCCAGTCGCGGAAATCGCCGGGCGGCGGCCCGCCGGCATTGTTGATCAGGATGTCGGGATCGGGGCAGGCCTCGAGCAGCGCGCCCCGGCCCTCCTCGGTCGTGACGTCGGCGGCGACCGCGGTGACGCCGACGCCGTGCCGCTCGGCGATGGCCTTCGCCGCCGCCTCCAGCGGGCCGGCGCTGCGCGCGTTGATGACGAGGTCAACGCCGGCGGCGGCGAGATGCTCCGCGCAGCCGCGCCCGAGCCCCTTCGACGCCGCGCAGACGATCGCCTTGCGGCCCTTGATTCCGAGATCCATGTTGCCTCCGAGGGTGTCGGTTCCGGGCGATTATGCGCAATCGCGCGCCGGGTTTAAACAGCGCCCGCCCGTCGCCCGCATATTCGCCGCAAGCGGCGGGTCTATTCCCTGAATCCGGCGACCTGCCGCGACGCCATGGCCAGCACCGCGCCGATGACGAGCGCGAAGGCGGCGGCATAGCTTCCCGGCGCGAAGCTGCCGGTCATGTCGTGCAGATAGCCGGCGACGATGGGACCGACGATCTGCCCGAGACCGAAGGCCACGGTCATGATCGCGAAGGTCCGCCGCGGATCGGCGCCGGTGATGCGGCGCGCATAGGTGACGCCGACGGCGGTCAGCGCCATGAAGGTGCCGCCGAGCATCACCGCCGCGGCGATCGCCGCCGCCGGGTGGTCGAAGGCGACGCTGAGGAAGACGCCGAGCGCCTCGACGAGGCAGGCGAGCGAATAGGCGACGGCGAGGCCCGTGCGGCCGGCGATGCGGTTCCAGAACCAGATCGACGGCGCCCCGGCGAGCCCGACGACTATCCAGATCACCGGTTCCAGCGAGGCCAGCTCCGCCGAGCCGCGCACGATGGCGACGATGAAGGTCGCGGTGATGACGTAACCGAAGCCGAACAGCCCGTAGGACGTGAAGATCAGCCACCAGGCCGCGCCGGCGAGCCGCCCCGTCGCCGGCGGGGTCTCGACGGTGCGTCCCTCGCCGCGCACAAGCCCGGCGACGGCCGCCATGAAGAGGAGCGTGAGGACGGCGCCGCCGATCCACAGCGCCTGCCAGGAGAAGC
>JBFWXZ010000192.1:0-5993 GCA_050186955.1 Flavobacteriaceae bacterium | reverse complement strand
CGGGTCGCCGGCATCTATCCCGCCCCGTTCCGCCTGCCGGCGATACCGCCCATCACTCTCCCCCGCCAGTTCATGCAGCCGCCCGCACCCAGCCCGAAGACAAGCAGATCGCAAATGGTTCCCGAAAATACTGCCGGCGACAGACTATGAGGAAGTTTCAGGATTATCAACGATTTACGCCGTAGCGGCGGCATCTCCCGCCGGACGCCCGCGGACGCAGCGTCAAGCCGGGCCGGGCAGGCGCGAGCCCGCATCCCCGCCCGGTACGGGGACGCTAATTTGATTTGCCCGATCATGCGATTCTGCAATGCTCCCTACCGCCCCCTCACCCGCGAACCCGGAGATCCACACCCGCGATGAGCGTGACGCGAGGCAGCCGCGACCCCGCAGCCGCGCTTTCCATGCGCGACCGCTGGGCGGCGCTGCGCAATATCGGGCCGTTCATGCGCATGGTGTGGGCGGCGAGCCCGTGGCTGAGCGCCGCCACCATCACGCTGCGCCTGGTGCGCGCCGGCCTGCCGGTGGTGACGCTGTGGTTCGGCAAGCTGATCATCGACGAGGTGGTGCGGCTGGCCGGCCTGGAGAACGGGCCGCATTCGCTTTCGGCGTGGTGGAGCGACCCGCGCACCGGCTGGCTGTTCTTCCTGCTCGCCTGCGAACTCGGCCTCGCCATCGCCTCCGATCTCACGGGCCGCGTCGTCGCGCTGGTCGATTCGCTGCTCGCCGAGCGGCTGACCATGACCTCGTCGCTGCGGCTGATGGCGCATGCGGCGACGCTCGACCTGGAGGATTTCGAGGACGCCGAGTTCCAGGACCGGCTGGAGCGGGCGCGCCGCCAGTCGAGCGGGCGGATGACGCTGATGGGGCAGCTCTTCGGGCAGATCCAGGATCTGGTGACGGTGGCGACCTTCGCCGCCGGGCTGATCGTCTACAATCCGTGGCTGATCCTGCTGCTCGTCGTCGCGCTGATCCCGGCCTTCCTCGGGGAAGCGCATTTCAACGCGCGCAACTATTCCCTCGACTTCCGGCGCACCCCGGAGCGGCGCGAGCTCGACTATGTGCGGATGACGGCGGCGAGCGTCGAGACCGCCAAGGAAGTCAAGATATTCGGCCTCCACGACTTCCTCGCCGACCGCTACCGGGCGCTGTCGGAAAGCTTCTTCGCCGCCAATCGGGCCATCGCCCGCCAGCGGGCGCTGTGGGGCGCGGTGTTCACCGCCGTCGGCACGATCGGCTACTACCTCGCCTATGCCTGGATCATCGGCCGCACGCTGACCGGCGACCTCACCATCGGCGACCTGACATTCCTCGCCGGCTCCTTCCGGCGGCTGCGCACGCTGCTCGAGGGGCTGCTGTCGAGCTTCTCGTCGACGGCGGCGCAGGCGCTCTATCTCGACGACCTGTTCGATTTCTTCCGGGTGACGCCGGAGATCGTCTCGCCGCCGCATCCCGCGCCGGTGCCGCAGCCGATCCGCGAGGGCTTCGTCTTCGAGGATGTCGGCTTCCGCTATCCCGGGGCCGAGCGCTGGGCGGTGCGCCATCTCGATTTCGCGCTGCACGCCGGGGAGACGCTGGCGCTGGTCGGCGAGAACGGCGCCGGCAAGACGACGCTGGTGAAGCTGCTGGCGCGGCTCTACGACCCCGACGAGGGGCGCATCCTGCTCGACGGTCGGGATTTGCGCGACTACGACGTCGAGGCGCTGCGCGGCGCCATGGGCGTCATCTTCCAGGATTTCGTGCGCTACAACCTGACGGCCGCCGACAATATCGCGGTCGGCCGCATCGCGGCGCGCGACGACCGCGCCCGCATCGTCGCGGCCGCCGAGCGCAGCCTCGCCGACCGGGTGATCGAGAAGCTGCCGGACGGCTACGACCAGATGATCGGCAAGCGCTTCCGCAACGGCGTCGAGCTGTCGGGCGGCGAGTGGCAGAAGATCGCCATCGCCCGCGCATACATGCGCGACGCCCAGGTGCTGATCCTCGACGAGCCGACGGCGGCGCTCGACGCGCGCTCGGAGTTCGAGGTGTTCCAGCGCTTCAAGGAGCTGAGCCGCGGCAGGACGGCGGTGCTGATCTCGCACCGCTTCTCCTCGGTGCGCATGGCCGACCGCATCCTCGTGCTATCGGGCGGCGGCGTCGAGGCCTCGGGCACGCATGAGGAGCTGGTCGCGCAGCCCGGCCGCTACTCGGAGCTCTTCGAGCTGCAGGCGGCGGGCTATCGCTGATCGTCAGGGCGGCGAAACCGGCCGGCCATCGGTCCCGTTTCCCCGGCAAGCGAACCGAGCCACTTGGAGCCGCTGCGCGGATCGGGGAAATGGTCATCAAACGATCAGGGAAATGAAAACTGGCGCGCCCGAAAGGATTCGAACCTCTGACCCCCAGATTCGTAGTCTGGTGCTCTATCCAGCTGAGCTACGGGCGCTAACCAGTTCAGTGGCGGACGGCACGAAGGGCCGAACGCGGCCCCTCACCTAAACCGCCGCGCGCGATATTTCAAGCGTCGCGAACGACATCGTCGCCGGCGCCGTTGCGGCCGGCACGCGGACGCGCCTGCGGGGCCGCGCCGATGCCGGTGCGGTCGGGGATGACGATCCTGAAGGCCGCTCCCCTGCCGGCCGGCGCGAGCTCGATGGTCCCCTCGTGGGCGCGCACGAGCTCGGCGGCGATGGCGAGCCCGAGGCCCGTGCCGCCCGGATTGGTCGAGCCGTGAAAGGCCTCGAAGAGATGCGCGCGCGCCTTTTCCGGCACGCCGGGGCCGGTATCGGCGACGCGGATCGCGACGGCGGCGCCCTGCCGCTCGGCATCGACCCTCAATTCATCGCCGTCGCCGGGCGCGGCGGCCATGGCCTGCACGGCGTTGCGCCCGAGATTGGCGAGGATGCGGAAGAGCTGGTCGGGATCGGCATCGACCATCAGGGCGGGGTCCACGGCGTTGACGAAGCGGATGCCGGGATTGGCGTCGAGGCCGATGACGCCGGCGGCCTCGTCGACCACCGCGCCCAGCTTGACGAGGACGCGCTGCGGCCTGCTCTCCTGGGCGTGGCCGTATTTCAGCGTGTCGGTGCAGAAGCGGATCGCCCGGTCGAGGGTATCGATCAGCTTCGGGGCGAAGCGCTGCACGGTCGGCTCGGGAATGGCGCCGACGCGGTCGACGATGATCTGCGCCGCCGCCAGCAGGTTGCGCAGATCGTGGTTGATCTTGCTGACGGCGAGGCCGAGCTGGGCGAGATGCGTCTTCTGGTGGAGGGCGGCGGCGAGCTGGCGCTGCATGTCGGAAAGCTCGCTCTCGGCGACGCCGATCTCGTCGCCGCGGCCGCTCGGCTCGATGACGCGCTCGGGGCTTTCGGGGTGCTGGGCGAAGGCGACCATGTTGGCGGTGAGGCGGCGCATCGGCCGCACCATCAGCCAGTTGAGGGTGAGGTAGACGAGGCTCGCGGTGATCAGCGAGATGATCACCGACATGGTGAGGATGTTGGCCGAATAGCGCAGCATGGCCTCGCGCAGCGGCTTCTCGTCGATGATGATCTCGACGAACTCGCCGCCCATCGGTGCGTCGCCGACGACCCGCATGGCGCGGTTCTTCGTCGAGGCGAGCGTCATGAAGGCGTGCATGATGGCGTCGAGCACGCCGGTCTCGCGCATGTCCTCGTTCCAGGCAACGTCGGGCGGCATGTCGGCGATCGCCAGCAGGCGGCGCGAATCGGCCCGCTTCAGCGCCACCGCGTGGGCGCCGACATTGCTGAGCAGTTCGCGCTGCAACCCCTCCGGCACCATGTCGTCGGGCGCGGCGTCGAGCACCAGCGCGGCGATCTGCGCCGCATTGAGGCGGTCGCGCAGCCAGCTCTGGCGGAAATTGGCGATCGAGGGAACGTAGATCAGCACTTCGCTGAGCATCACGAAGAGGATGGTCAGCAGCAGCAGGCGATCTGACAGGCCGGGACCGCGCATGGTGCGCCCGCCTTCCCGCATGCCTCCTTGCCCGTCTGCTGCGCGTTGCGACATGCCCCGTTCCCGTCTGCCGGAAGTCCAGATCATATAGGGCAGCTTCTAGCCGAAGACGCGCAGGAACTCGATGATGCGACGCAGCCAGCGGCTGGAAAGCGACGGCCGGTAGAACTCGATCGCCGCCCGCTTGCCGATCTCCGAAAGCGTCGGATAGGGCGAGACATAGCCGGTGAAGGCGGAGATCTTCATCCGCCGGGCGATCGCCAGCGACCACATATTGACGATCTCGCCGGCGCCGGCGCCGACGATGGTGGCGCCGAGGATGCGGCCCTTGCGGTCGGTTATGACCTTGATGAAGCCGCGCGTCTCGCGCTCCGCCTGGGCGCGGTCGTTCTCGTGATAGGGCCAGCGCAGGACGCGGAAGCCCTTCACCTTCTCATGCGCCGTCTTCTCGTCCATGCCTACATGGGCGAGCTCGGGATCGGTATAGGTGACCCATGGTATGTGGGCGGTCTCGACCCGAACCGGCAGGCGGAACAGGGCGTTCCGGACGACCAGCCCCGCGTGGTAGTTGGCGACGTGGGTGAACTGCAGGCCGCCGGCGCAGTCGCCGATGGCGTAGATCCTGCGGTTGGTGGTCTTCAGCCCCTTGCCGACCTTGATGCCCTTCTTGTCGAAATCGACGCCGGCGCGGTCGAGGTCGAGCCAGCCGACATTGGGGCTGCGGCCGGCGGCGACGAGCAGGTCGCTGCCGTCGACATTCTCCTCGCGCTCGCCGTCCCTGACGACCACGCGGACGCCTCCCTTGCGCTTCTCCACCCGGAGGATGCGGACGCCAGCGCGGATCGCCACGCCCTCCTCCCCGAGCGCGCGGAGCACCACCGCCGTGGCCTCGGGATCGTCCTTGGCCAGCGGCTCGAACATCTCCAGCACGGTGACCTCGGCGCCGAGACGGCGGAAGGCCTGCGCCATTTCCATACCGATCGGCCCGCCGCCGATGATGATCAGCCGCGAGGGCCGGCGGCGCAGCTCGAAGATCGTCTCGTTGGTGAAATGGGGGACCGTGTCGAGGCCGGGGATCGGCGGCACCGCGGCGCTGGAGCCGGTGGCGATGACGAAGCGGCGGGCGCGCACGGTCTGGCCGCCGGCGTCGATGGTGTCGCGGCCGGTGAAGCGCGCCTCGGCCTTGATCACCCTGACGCCGAGGCCGGTGAAGCGCTCGACCGAATCGTTGGGCGCGATGGCTGCGATGACCCCCTGCACGTGATCGTTGACGCGGCCGAAATTGACCTGCGGGTCGGCGTCGGCGACGCCGAAGGCGGCGGCGGTGCGCATGTGCTGGGCGCGCTTGCCGGCGGCCAGCAGGGCCTTTGAGGGCACGCAGCCATAGTTCAGGCAGTCGCCGCCCATCTTCGCCCGCTCGACCAGCACGGTCGGCACGCCGAAGGCGGCCGCGGCGGCGGCGACCGACAGGCCGCCGGAGCCGCCGCCGATAACGCAGATGTCGGTTTCGATAACGTCGCTCATTCGTCGCCAGCCCCTTTTGCCGCCTTGCGACGCGACAGATACTTCCTCGCCGCCACCGGGATCAATGCGACAAAGCCCAGAAGCGCCAGCGCGGCGAGCAGTTCGGGCGTCACGATGGCCGACAGATCGAAGGAGAACGGGCAGTCGGCCGGCGTCGCGCCGGCTTTCGCGAGGCAGGCGTCGCGCGCCGCCTTCTGCGCGTCGATGACCGAATCGAGCCCGGCGCCGACGAACGAGAAGGCGATGGTTCCCGGCACGATGCCGACCAGCGTCGCGAAAACATAGGTCGCCGTGCCGACGCCGAGAACGGCGGGCGCCAGGTTGACGAGCCAGAAGGGAAACACCGGGACGAGGCGGAGAAACAGCATGTAGCTCAGCGCGTTATCGCGAAAGCCCTCCGCCATCCGCCCGACGAAGGGCCCGGCGCGGGCGGCGAGCCCGGCGCCGAGCGAGGTGCGGGCGACGAGGACGACCAGCGTCGCGCCGAGCGTCGCCGCCACCACGGTCAGGACGCTGCCGCC
>JBFWXZ010000191.1:0-6010 GCA_050186955.1 Flavobacteriaceae bacterium | reverse complement strand
GCACCTGGCCGTCTTTGAGCGCGCCGACCGCCTGGTTAAGCTCGACGTCGGCGAGCGTCACCTTGCCGTCGAGCCCGAAGGCCTCGATGTATTTCGCCGCCTGGCTGGCGCCGAACGAGCCCTTGCCGATGATGATGGTCTTGCCTTCGAGATCGGCGAACTTCGCCACCCCGGCGTCGGCCCGCATGACGAAGTGCATGGTCAGCGAGGGGATCGGGAACAGGGCGCGGATCCTGCCCATCGTCTCTTCCTGCCCCTCGAAGTCCTTGCCGCCCTTCATGGCGCGGTGGACCAGCGACGGCGGGCTGGTGAACATGTAGCCGCCCTCGCGATTGGCGACCTCCTTCACGTTCTGCACCGAGCCCTGGCTTTCCTCGACGGTGACCGCGACCTCGCCGCCGGTCGCCTGCTTGACGGTTTCCGACAGCTGCACCGCCATCTGGTAGTAGGACGTGCCGGTCTTGGCCGATTTCAGCGCCACGCGCGTCTCCGCGCTGGCGGCGCCGGAAAGCGTCGCGAGGCCGATTGCGGCCGCCGACAGGATGCGGATCAGGGGCATGTTCATCTCAAGCGTCTCCTCCCTCGGCCCGGGACATCGGGCCGTTTCGATCGGAGCGCATTAAAAGCGCCTCGAATCCGGCAGGGCAACCCGATATTTGCGATTGCCCGCCATGCCGCGGCGGCACGCCCCGCCCCATTGCGCCGCGGCGGTCGAGCGGCGATCCTCGGCGGCATCTTCCCTCCGATGGAGCAGCGCGCATGAACCTGCAGTCCCTCCTCGCCGCCCGCCGCGACGCCGGCCGGCCCGTCCGCGCCGGCCTGATCGGCGCCGGCAAATTCGGCTCGATGTTCCTGTCGCAGGTGCCCTCGACGCCGGGGCTGGAGGTCGCGGCCATCGCCGACCTCGATCCCGCGCGCGCCCGCGCCGCCTGCCGCAATGTCGGCTGGGACGACGGGCGGATCGCCGCCACCGCCTTCGTCGAGGACGGCGGGGCGCTCGCCGCCCGCGACGACGTCGAGGTCGTCATCGAGGCGACCGGCAGCCCGCCGGCGGGGATCGCCCACGCGCTCGCCGCCATCGACGCCGGCAAGCACATCGTCATGGTCAATGTCGAGGCCGACGTGCTCGCCGGACCGGCGCTGGCCGCCCGCGCCCGCAGGGCCGGCACCGTCTATTCGATGGCCTATGGCGACCAGCCGGCCCTCGTCGCCGAGATGGTCGACTGGGCGCGCAGCGCCGGCTTCGCCGTCATGGCCGCCGGCAAGGGCACCAAATACCTCCCCGAATATCACGCGGTGACGCCCGACGGCGTCTGGGCCCATTACGGGCTGACGCCCGAGGAGGCCGCCGCCGCCGGCATGAACAGCCAGATGTTCAACTCCTTCCTCGACGGCACCAAGAGCGCCATCGAGATGGCGGCGATCGCCAACGCCACCGGCCTCGACGTGCCCGAGCGCGGCCTCGGCTTTCCGCCCTGCGGCGTCGACGACCTCGCCCATGTGCTGCGGCCGCGCCAGATGGGCGGCGTGCTCGAGGGGCCGGGCATGGTCGAGGTGGTCTCAAGCGTCGAGCGCGACGGCCGACCAGTGTTCCGCGACCTGCGCTGGGGCGTCTATGTCGTCATCGAGGCGCCCAACGACTACGCCGCCGCCTGCTTCCGCCAGTACGGCCTCAAGACCGACGCCAGCGGGCGCTATGCCGCGATGTACAAGCCCTTCCACCTGATCGGGCTGGAACTCGGCATCTCCGTCCTCAACGCCGCCCTGCGCGGCGAGCCGACCGGCGCCACGCGGTCCTTCCGCGGCGACGCGGTGGCGGTCGCCAAGAAGGACCTGGCGCCCGGCGAGATGCTCGACGGCGAAGGCGGCTTCACCGTCTGGGGCAGGCTGATGCCGGCGAAATCCTCGCTGCGGGTCGGCGCCCTGCCCATCGGGCTCGCGCACCGCGTGAAGCTTGTGCGCCCGGTCGCCCGCAGCGAGACGGTCACTTTCGCCGACGTGGAGATCGACGGGGAGACGCAGGCGGTGAAGGTTCGCCGCGAGGCCGAGGCGCTCGGCGCATAGGGCGGGAAGTCCTTCGGCAAGACGCCCTCTGACAATCCCCTGGCAAGAATCCCGTTGATCGGCCGGGGCCGTTTCGCGCAATCTGCGCCGCGATGCGGGCCGAACGGGCCCGCCGAGGGGCCAGCGCCATGTACACACTCTATTCCTCACGCGAGTCGGGCAATTCCTACAAGCCGCGCCTGATAATGGCGCTGCTCGGGATCCCCTACCGCGCCGTCGAGGTCTCGCCGCTCGACGGCACGACGCGCAAGCCCGACTTCCTCGCCCGCAATCCCAACGGCAAGGTCCCGGTGCTCGAGTTCGAGGACGGCCGCTTCCTCGCCGAGTCCAACGCCATGCTGGTCTATCTGTCGGAGAACTCGCCGTTCTTCCCCAAGGAGCGCTACAAGCGCGGCAAGGTGATGGAGTGGCTGTTCTTCGAGCAGTACAGCCACGAGCCCAACATCGCCGTCCGCCAGGCGCTGTCGATCTATCCCGAGCGCCGCCACCAGGCGACGCCGGAGCGCATGCAGCAATTGCTGGAGGGGGGAAACCGCGCGCTCGCGGTCATGGAGCAGCGCCTCACCCATCACCCCTATCTCGTCGGCGACCGCTACACCATCGCCGACATCGCCCTCTACGCCTACACCCACCAGGCCGACCAGGGCGGCTTCGATCTCGGGCGCTATCCGGCGATCAGGCAATGGCTGAGCAGGGTTTCCACCAACCCAGATCACGTCGCCATAAACGACTGATCCTTTCGTAGCGGCGGCGGTTTCGGCATCAAAGCCACTCTTTAGCCGCAAAAACTGTCCCGTCCGGCCCAAAATCCTCCCTTAGTCCGCCCGTTTCCCCCTTCAGTCTCTCCCCCATCGCCAGCGCGACTGGCATTGCCGGCAACGACCCGGACGGGAGAGAACCATGCACAACCTCGATCATCACCACGCCCGCAGCGAGGAGAGCGGCATCCGCCGCGCCGTCTTCGCGCTCGCCATCGCCCTTGTCCTCGCCGGCTCCATCACCGTGCTGCTGGTCGGCCAGAGCTGGGCCGCCAACCCGGCGGAGGTCGACCGCGACGCCGGCATGACCGCCCTCGGCGTCATGCTGTTCGCGGGCTTGGCGCTCACGCGGATGATGTGGCGGATGACCGGCAGGCGGCTCGGCGCCGAGCGCCCCCGCCGCGACCGCACCTATCGCGGCTGAATAGCCCGCGCGATCCGCTCCGGCTCGGCGCAGTCGCGCACCGACAGGGTCGCGCCGTCCCGCAGCGCGATGTGCAGCGTGCCGACATCGGCGAAGCGCGACAGCCAGGAACGCTCCACCGTCACCTCGCCGACCATCGGCTGCGCCACCCGCAGCGCGGCGAGGCCCGGCCAGTCGGGCTCGATGACGAGGTCGGTGTCGACCCGCCGGATGCGGCCGTTGGAATAGCGCAGATAGGCGATCAGCAGCAGCACCGGCGGCACCACCGCCGCGATCAGGAAGGAAAGCCGCGCGAAACCGCTGTCGCCGCGCCCGAAACCGTGGTGCAGCAGCGCCCACAGCCCGCCATAGATGACCGCCACCGCGATCGCCGGGATGAACACGCCGGGATGCGTGCGCGCGACCGGTTCGCCCTGGTCGAGCGTCGTTTCTGCGGTTCCTGCGAATGTGCTGCGCATGTCTCGATCCGCCGTCGAATCGCCTGCGAATCTATCACCAAAGAGCCGGGGCCGCAGCGATCCGTGAATGGAACGCCGCGGCCCCCGTTAGGTTCCGGCCTGATCGGTCGGGGAACTCAGGATTCCCGCTCGGCGGCCGCGATGGCCTCCGCCAGCGCCCGGAATTCCTCGCTGTCGGTTCCCGCGCGGGCGGCGATCTCGTGCAGCTGGTCCCGGGCGAGGTCGATCTTGCCCATATGCACATAGGCCTCGCCAAGATATTCGCGCGCCAGCGTGTAGTTCGGGTCGCCCGCCAGCGCCTTGGCGTAATAGGCGAGGCCGGTCTCGACGCGGCCGGCCTTGCGGTGGCTGTAGCCGAGATAGTTGAGGACGCGCGGATCGGCCTTGTCGGCGGCCGTCTCGAGGACCGCGATGGCCTCCTCGTAGCGTCCCGCATAGGCGAGCGCCGCGGCGTAGGAAACCCGCTCGTTGTCGTCGATCAGGCTCGAGCTCTTGTCGACGCATTTGCCGCTCGCCTGGTCCTTGACCTGCCCGGCCGGGCAATTCGGCTGGCCGGAAGACGACGAGTCGTCCGAGCCCATCGCGAAGGCGGGCGCGGCGGACAGCAGGAAGGCGCCGAACAGCGCGGCGGCGAACGGCGTTGCGGCGAACGGCTTTGCGGAAAGACGGGTCATGGCGAGGTCTCCGTTGGGGGGATCGGACCGATTGGGCCCGACGCTGGGCGCGATGCTAGCAGGAATCGTTACGCGCGCCACGCGCTTTCGGTTCTCCGCGCCTTCACGAACCGTTGAAAACAAAGGCGAAACGGCATGGCCACAGCGCCTGTTCGAGACCGCTGCGGCGGCCTCCTCCCCGCCGCTTGCGGATTTCCGGCGCGACCCTCTATTGTCGCGCCCGGAAAGAGGACCGGGAATGCCCCATACAATCGAGGAGATCGCCGCCGCGATCGGTGCCGACTTCACCGGCGACGGCGCCTTGCCCATCGCCCGGCTGGCGCCGCCCGAGGCGGCCGGCGACGCGGGCGACCTGGCGCTGGCGATGACGCCGAAGGCCGTCCGCGCCCTCCCCAAGGCCTCCTGCCGCGCCGTCATCGTCGCCGCCGGCGAGGCCGCCGACCTGTCGAAATTCGACACCGTGATCACCACCGCCTCGCCGCGCCAGACCCTGGCCCGGCTGAGCGCCATGTTCGAGACGCCGCCCGACGCCCCGCCGGGCATCCATCCGACCGCCATCATCGACGCCACGGCGGTCGTCGGCGAGAGCGCCCGGATCGGCGCCTACAGCATCGTCGGCGCGGCGACGGTCATCGGCGACGGCGTCACCGTCCTGCCGCACGTCACCATCGGCGCCGGCGTCAGTGTCGGCGCCGGCTCGCTGATCTATCCCGGCGTGCGCATCGGCGACCGCTGCAGCGTCGGCGCGCGGGCGATCCTCCACAACAACGCCAGCATCGGCGCCGACGGCTTCGGCTTCGCCATGACCGAGACCGACGCCACCGACAGCGTCGGCCAGAACGAGGTCGAGAACGCCAGCAGCGGCGCCATGCTGCGCATCGCCTCGCTCGGCAATGTCGAGATCGGCGACGACGTCGAGATCGGCGCCAATGCCTGCGTCGACCGCGGCACGCTGGGGCCCACCGTGATCGGCGCCGGCACCAAGATCGACAACCTCGTGCAGATCGGCCACAACGTGCGCATCGGCTCCAACGCGCGGATATGCGGCCAGGTCGGCGTTTCCGGCAGCACCGTCGTCGGCGACCGCACCGTGATCGGCGGCGGCGCCGGCCTCGCCGACAATTTGCGCATCGGCGAGGATTCGCTGATTATGGCCAGCGCCGGGGTCGCCACGAACATCCCCGCGCGCACCATCTATGGCGGAACCCCCGCGGTGCCGCGCCACCGGTTTGTCGATCAGGTGATGCGGATCGGGCGCTTGCGCTTCTTGTTCGATGAGGTCAAAAGCCTTAAGGAGCGCCTTGAAAAAATCGAGAAGCCTTCCGGCGGCCAGCCTGGCGGCGACTGAACACCGGGACGGCGGCCGCGCGCCCCTCCCCCGAAGACGGGAAAGAATGAATGAGCGTTGAATCCGACGTTATCGAGCTGATCCGCGCGAAATCCTCCGAAGGACTCGAGATCGTCGACCGCGAGACGAATCTGTCCGACCTCGGAATCGAGTCGCTCGATCTCGTCGAGCTGATCTTCGAGCTCGAGGAGAAGTTCGACATCCAGATCCCGTTCAACGCCAACGAATCCGAGCTCGAGTTCAAGACCGTCGGCGAGGTCGTCGATGCCATCAACGAGCTCGTC
>JBFWXZ010000190.1:0-6022 GCA_050186955.1 Flavobacteriaceae bacterium | reverse complement strand
CGAGCGGGCGGCCCGGTCCGTTCTCGAGGAGCCGGCGCGGCATGACTGACACCACCGACCCGACCGAGCTGCCCGGCGCCGAACCGCATACCGGCAACCGCGAGATCGACCCGGTCACCGGCTACGACACCACCGGCCACGACTGGGGCGGGATCACCGAGCTCAACACCGCCTTTCCGAAGATCGTGATCTGGGCGCTCGCCCTGACCTTCCTCTATTCGGTGGCGGCCTGGATCCTGCTGCCGGCCTGGCCGCTGGGGCGCGACTATACGCGCGGGCTGCTCGGCCTCGACCAGGGCCGCGAGGCGATGGCGGGTTTCCATGAGCTCGCCGACGAGCGGCAGGACTGGATCTCGCGCTTCGACGGCGGCGACTTCGCGGCGCTGCGGTCCGACGCCGGGCTGATGCGGCAGGCGATGCCGGCGGCGAAGCGCCTCTACGCCGACAATTGCGCGGCCTGCCACGGGACCGCCGGCGGCGGCGGCCCGGGCTTCCCGGTCCTCGCCGACGGCCATTGGCTGTGGAGCGGCGACCCGACGGCGATCGCCGAGACGATCCGCTTCGGGATCAACGCGGAGCATCCCGACACCCACATCGCCGAGATGCCGTCCTTCGACTGGATGGACCGCGCCGACCGCACGGCGCTGGCGCACTACGTCGCGCGGCTGCGGGACGGCGCAACCGATGCCGGTGGCGCGGCGGCGACGCTGTTCGCCGAGAACTGCGCCGCCTGCCACGGCGAGGGCGGCAAGGGCGGGCTGGAGATCGGCGCGCCGTCGCTTGCCGACGCCTCGGTCATCTACGGGCAGGACGTGGAGACCGTCTTCGAGACGCTGGCGCATGGTCGCCGCGGCATCATGCCGGCGTGGAGCGGCCGGCTGTCCGAAGCCGAGATCAACCTGCTGGCGGTCTATATCGCGGGGCTCGCCGGGCAGGCGCGGGAGGCGGGCCGATGACGGCGCGCGCCCAGAAGCGGCTGGCCGTCGCGGCGGCGATCGCCGCCACCGCGGCCTTCATCGGCGCCAACGCGCATCTGCTGGCGGTGGCGATCGGCTCGCAGCCCGCCTGCGCGGTCGTCGCCGGCGCGGCGCCGGCGAAACCCGCCTGCTGAGAAGGAGACGGGACCATGCTGGAACCGCTACCCGCCCTTCGCGAACCGGCCCGGCCGGAATCGCGCTTCGCCCGCCGGCTGCCGGCCGGCGCCGCCTTCGGCTGGCTCGCCGCCGGCTGGGCCGACCTCAGGGCCGCGCCGCTGTCCAGCCTCGCCTACGGGCTGTTCCTGATCGCCGTCTCCTACGCCGTGCTGTGGGCGCTGCGCGCCAGTGACCTTCTCTATCTGGCGCTTCCGGCGATATCCGGCTTCCTGATCGTCGGGCCGTTCCTCGCCATCGGCCTCTACGAGAAGAGCCGCCGCCGCTCCGCGGGCGAGGGCATCGGGCTCGCCGACATGGTGGCGCTGCGACCCGCCTCGGGGGCGCAGCTCGCCTATGCCGGGCTGCTGCTCTGTCTCCTGATCCTCTTCTGGATTCGCGCCGCGGACCTTCTTTACGCGCTGTTCTTCGGCCTCAGGCCCTTCCCCGGCGCCGCCGACGCGCTGGTCAACGTGTTCACCACGCCGCCGGGCTGGGCGCTGATCGCGACGGGAACGCTGGTCGGCGGGCTGTTCGCGGCCTTCGCCTTCGCGATCAGCGTCTTCTCGATCCCGATGCTGGTGTCGCGCCGCACCGACGCGCTGACGGCGATGGGGCTGAGCTTCGCGATGACCGTCCAGAACCTGCGGCCGATGCTCGCCTGGGGACTGCTGGTCACGCTCGGCCTGGCCTTCGCGACCGCCACCGGGCTCGTCGGGCTCGTCGCCGTGTTCCCGGTCCTCGGCCACGGCACCTGGCACGCCTACCGCGCCATCGGCCGCGAGGAAGCATGAGCTTCGCCGTCCTCATCCCGCTCTCGATCGGCCTCGGCGTCGTCGGGCTCGCCGCCTTCTTCTGGGCGCTGCGCAACGGGCAGTACGACGACCCCGACGGCGCCGCCTGGCGCGTCATTCCCACGGACATCCCGCAGCATATGGAAGGAAGAAAGCATGGCCACGTGGCTCCCGACCCTGAAGACCGCGACGCCGGAGGAAGGCTATGACCTCGCCGTCAAGCTCGCCCGCGTGGCGGTGAAGGCGACCCAGCCGGACGCCGCGGTGCGCGACCGGCTGCGGCCGAGATACGCCGAGGACGCCGATTCGCTGATCGCCGTCAGCCAGGTCGTCGCGACCCATTTCGCCACGGTGGCGGCGGCCAACGGCTACTGGCTCGAGCGAGCCTGACGCGGCGATCTCCCCGGGCGGTTCAAAGCGGCGGGAATCCGGTTATTCTCCCGGCGACCAGACCATTGCGCCGGGGGAGCCGCCGATGTCCGATTTCTACCGTCCGCTGACGCCGCGCGACGCCCACGAGCCGCACCGCGCGGCGACGCCGCTCGAACTCTTCTTCGACCTCGTCTCGGTCATCGCCATCGCCTCGGCGGCGGCGGGGCTGCATCATGCGATCGCCGAGGCGCACGCCGCCCAGGGCGTCCTGACCTTCGTCATGGCCTTCTTCGGCATCTGGTGGGCGTGGATGAACTTCACCTGGTTCGCCTCCGCCTATGACAACGAGGACGGGCTCTTCCGCCTGCTGACCATGGTCATCATGGCCGGCTCGCTGACCATGGCGGCGGGGATCGGCGCGCTCTTCAAGTCCTTCGACCTGACGATGATGGTCGTCGGCTACATCATCATGAGGCTCGGCATGATCGCGCTGTGGGTAAGGGCGTCGCTGCACGATCCCGACCGCCGCGCCACGGCGCTGACCTACGCCATCGGCATCGGCATCGTCCAGGTCTACTGGGTGGCGTTCCTGCTGGCGCAGCCGCTGTCCGCGGGGACGACATACGGGCTGTTCCTGCTCGGCGTCGTCTTTGAGCTCGCGGTGCCGGTCGTCGCCGAGCGCAAGAGCGAGACGCCCTGGCACCGCCACCACATCATCGAGCGCTACGGGCTGCTGACCATCATCGTCCTCGGCGAGACACTGCTTTCCGGCGCGATGTCGCTGGAGGCGGTCGCCGACGGCGTCACCAATGTCGCCTTCATCCATATCTGCCTGTCGGCGCTGGTCATCGTCTTCTCCATGTGGTGGCTCTACTTCTCGCGCGAGGAGCATCTGGAGACCACCCGGCTGAGGCGGGCGCTGGTGTGGGGATACGGGCATTTCATCGTCTTCGCCGCCGGCGCGGCGGTCGGCGCCGGCTTCGCGGTGCTGATCGACATCGTCGCCGGCCACGCGCATGTGCCGCTCATCGTCGGCGACTACGCGGTCGGCATCCCCGTCGCCCTCTACATGGCCGGGTTGTGGTTCGTGCGCGACCGCTTCTGCCTCGCCGGCACGGGGCGCCACGTACTGCTGCTCTTCGCCGCGCTGGTGCTGCTGGCGCCGGTCACGCCGGTGGCGCTGGAGGCGATAGCCGCGCTGACCACGCTCGCCGTCATCGCCCGCTACCACGTCGCCAGGGCGGCAGACTGCTGAGCCCTAGAACCGGTCCTTCAGCCCGTACCAGCCATAGGCGGCGCGCAGATAGGCGAGCCTGAGCGCCGGGAAGGGAAACCGCCGCAGCGGCCCGCGCATCGCGGCGGGCACCGATTCGGCCGGCGCGCCGGCGACGAGGCCGGCGAGCGCGCGGCCGGCGAAGCTCGTCATGGCGACGCCGTTGCCGTGATAGCAGAGCGACGTGAAGGCCCCCGGCGCGCCGGGCACCGGCCCGCAATAGGGCACCAGGTCGCGCGCCATGCAGACATAGCCGTACCACTGGCGCTCGGTCTCGACGCCGCGCCATTCGGGGAACATCGCCTCGAAGCGAAGACGCAGGCGGCGCATCGTCGCGGTTATGCCGCCGGGCGACGAGGAGATGCCGCCGCGGCCGCCGAACATGAAGCGCCCGTCCGGCAGCTTGCGGAAATAGTGCAGCAGGTTGGGGGTGTCGAAAGCCATGGAATCGCAGGTCCAGCCCTGCCGCTCCTGCTCCGCGCGGCTCAGCGGGCGCGTCACCAGGATCGCCGACATGACCGGCAGCGTCCGCCCGGTGAGCCAGGCCGACAGCGTCTCGCCGCCATAGCCGTTCATGGCGAAGACGACCTGCCTCGCCCGCACCGCGCCGGCGGCCGTCGTCAGCCGGTGCCCGCCGGCCTCCGAACGCCATTCGACGACCCGCGCCGGCGCATGGACCCGGACGCCGCTGTCGATGCAGCGGTCGGCCAGCGCCCGGACATAGATCAGCGGGTTGAGGGCGAAGCAGCGCGGGACGTGGAGGCCGGCGAAGAAGCGCGGGCCGTCGGCGCCCCGCCGTACGAGATCCGCCTTGTCGAGCAGGGTGCAGGAAAGATCGCCGTAGCGCGCGAATTCGCGCGCGTCCGCCTCCAGCTCGGCGATGCGCGAGGGCCTGTGCGCCAGCATCAGCTCGCCGTCGCTGTGGCGGCCGGCGGAAATCCCCTCGGCGTCGAGAAACGCGGCGACGGTATCGACGGCCTCGCGCTGGGCTGCGGCGAAGCGGCGCGCCTCGGCCTCGCCGTAGCGCCCGGCCAGCGCCGCGTAGGAGAGCTTGGTCGCGCCGTAGCTGCAAAAACCCCCGTTGCGCCCCGAGGCGCCGCTGCCGGGCGGGCCGGCGTCGAGCACGCAGACCTCGCGGCCGTGCTCGCGGGCCAGCGTCAGCGCCGCCCACAGCCCGGTGAAGCCGGCGCCGACGACGGCGACGTCGACGGCGCGCTCGCCCTCCAGCGGCTCGACGCGGTTGCGCATCGGTCCGGCCACCGCCTGCCAGTGGCTGTCGACCGGCAGCGCCGCGTCCTGCGGGGCGGCGGCGTAGAGCGGGCGGGCGTCGGGGTTGGAAAACAGCATGGCGGCACTGCCGGAATGGGGGCATCGACGTGTCGACGCGGGAGGCGATGATTGTCCATAATGGGGACCTCGCCAACCGGCCCACAAGCGAATCGGAGCCAGAATGTCACAGATCGAACTGCCCTTCAGCCGCGAGGAATATGCGGCGAGGCTGGCTGCGACCCGCAGCGCGATGCGCGAGGCGGGCATCGACACGCTGATCGTCAGCGATCCCTCCAACATGGCGTGGCTGACCGGCTATGACGGCTGGTCGTTCTACGTCCATCAGGCGGTGGTGGTGCCGGGCGAGGGCGAGCCGATCTGGTGGGGGCGCGGCATCGACGCCGCCGGCGCGCTGCGCACCGTCTACATGGATGCCGGGCGCGTCCACTCCTATTCCGACGACTACGTGCAGTCGACCGAGCGCCACGCGATGCAGCATCTCGCGGCGCTGCTGCGCGACTACGGGCTCGGGCACGGCGCGATCGGCGTCGAGCTGGAGAACTACTACTATTCGGCGGCCGCCGACCGCACGCTGCGCGCCGAGCTGAAGGAGGCGGCGTTCAAGGACGCGACGGCGCTGGTGAACTGGCGGCGGGCGATCAAGAGCCCGACCGAGATCGACTACATGCGGCGGGCGGCGCGGATCGTCGAGGCGATGCACGCGAAGATCGTCGAGAAGGCCGAGCCCGGCCTGCCGAAGAACGAGTTGGTGGCGGAGATCTACGCCACCTCGATCCGCGGCGCCGACGGCCACTGGGGCGACTACCCGGCGATCGTGCCGATGCTGCCGTCGGGGATCGACGCGACGGCGGCGCATCTGACGTGGAACGGCGCGCCGTTCAGGAAGGGCGAGGCGACCTTCTTCGAGATCGCCGGCTGCTACCGCCGCTACCACTGCCCGCAGTCGCGCACCCTGTTCCTCGGCAAGCCGCCGCAGAAGCTGCTGGACGCCGAGAAGGCGGTGCTGGAAGGCGTCGAGGCGGGGCTCGCGGCGGCGAAGCCCGGCAACACCTGCGAGGACATGGCGGTGGCCTTCTTCGACACGCTGAAGCGCCACGGCTTCGAGAAGGACAGCCGCACCGGCTACTCGATCGGCCTGTCCTATCCGCCCGACTGGGGCGAGC
>JBFWXZ010000189.1:0-6049 GCA_050186955.1 Flavobacteriaceae bacterium | reverse complement strand
AGACCGGCCAGATCCTCGGCCAGAGCGAGGACAATGTGCAGCGCCTGCTGCAGGAGGCCTCGAAGGAGATTTCCCGCCAGGTGGCGACGGAGATCATGATCATCGAGGACGAGCCGCTGATCGCCAAGGACATCGAGAACCTCGTGGAGGATCTCGGCCACACCGTCACCGGCATCGCGCGCACCCACAAGGAAGCCGTGGACCTCTTCCGCAAGACCAGCCCCAAGATGGTGCTGGCCGACATCCAGCTCGCCGACGGCAGCTCCGGCATCGACGCGGTGAACGACATCCTCAACACCGAGAGCATCCCGGTGATCTTCATCACCGCCTTCCCCGAGCGCCTGCTGACCGGGGAGCGGCCCGAACCGACCTTCCTCGTCACCAAGCCGTTCAACCCCGACATGGTGAAGGCGCTGATCAGCCAGGCGCTTTTCTTCAACGAGCGGGTGAACAAGGCCGCGTAAGCGGCCTGGACCGGCAATGTGGCGCGCAGGGCGGAACAAAGGGCCATGAGGGCCGTTCTTTCTCCAGAAAAAACAAAGGAGAAAGCCCGTGCTCTACTATGCCCTCGTGTTTCTCGTGATCGCCCTCATCGCGGGCGCTCTCGGGTTCGGCGGGATCGCCGGCGCTTCGGCCGGGATCGCGCAGATTCTGTTCTATGTGTTCCTGCTGTTCCTCGTGGTTTCGCTGGTCGTCGGACTGATCCGGCGTGCGTGACGCGAACGACAGCGAAGACGTGAGCGCGGAGCGGGCGCCCGGTACATGCCGGGCGCCCGCTTCCGCGATAGAAGTTGTTTCGAGGAACGGGCCGAGTGAACCGGAATATCGATTGGCGCACACCGGGCCAGAAGGCCGAGCATCTGATCGACTGCCTGCTGGTCGGTTTGCGGCGCTCCGGTGTGTCGCTCACCCTCGAAACCCCTGAGGGCGAATATCTCCTGGCGGCCGGGCTGCCCGAGCGCTGGACCACGCACGGAAAGCAGCCGGAGAACGACGTCACCCTGTTCGGCGAGGAACTCGGCGAAAGGGTGAACGAGCTGAAGCAGTCCGTCAGGACGTCCGGCGAACCCGGCAGCATGGAAGTCGAGACCGGACCCGACGACGTCTTCGAATTCATGGTCGAGCGGCTGGGCGAGGAGGCCGAGGGGCTGCTGGTCACCACCATCGTCGACATGTCGGAGGAGCGGCGGCGCGAGAAGGTGCTGCGGGCGCTGCTCCGCGAGCTCAGCCACCGCTCCAAGAACCTCCTGGCGATCATCCAGAGCATCGCCGCGCAGACCGCACGCTACTCGCTGACGCTGGACGGGTTCCTGTCGAAGTTCCGCGGCCGCATCTTCTCGCTGGCGCGCTCGCAGGACCTGGTGACCGAATCCAACTGGCGCGGCGCCCACCTGCACGACCTCGTGCGCCAGCAACTGGAACGATATGTGCCGCCGGAAGCCCTGCCGCAAAGCGCGCTGGTGGACGGCGAGAACATCGACCTGACGCCGAACGCGGCGCTGCATATCGGGCTCGCGCTGCACGAGCTCATCGTCAATTCGGTAAGCCACGGCTCGATCACCGACAGCGCGATGCCGGTGAAGATCACCGCCGAGCGGACCAGGCTCGACGGCGAGCAGGCGGCGCGCATCGTCTGGTCGGAACGCTGGACCCGCCCCACCGACGGCGACGCGGCCGAGGACCCCGACCAGTTCTTCGGCAGCATGGTGCTGGAGCGGATCGTCCCGACATCCGTCAACGGCAAGGCCGACTACCGTATCGGCGCCGATGAAATCCGCTACGAGCTGGTTTTCCCGGTCATCGAGCCGGAGGACTGACATCGAACTCGACGAATGAGCAAAGAAAAGGGCGGCGCCCGAAGGCACCGCCCCGATCGTCCCTGCGCCGGATTCAGTGGCGGCTGAGCCAGGCGTCGATTTCCTTCTGCGCCTCTTCCTCGGCGACGCCGTAGCGCTCCTGGATCTTGCCGGCGAGCTCCTTGCGACGGCCGGAAACGACGTCGAGATCGTCGCCGGTGAGCTTGCCCCACTGGGTCTGCACCTTGCCCTTGAATTGCTCCCAGTTGCCTTCGATCTGGTTCCAGTTCATCTCAGATCTCCATTCGGTTTTCGCGGGGTGCGACGACGCCGAACGCGCCGTCCCTGCGAGGTAAACGCCGCCTCGGCGCGGCGGTTCCGCGCCCGCGTCCGGGAACCGATCGCGCCGGATAACCGTTTCAGGTCCCGAGGAGACTTGAGATGGAACATGTTGCTGCCTTCATGCTGCTGCTCGCCTGCGGAGACGATATTTCCGCCTGCGCGGAGATCCCCGGCGCGACCATCGCCTACGAGACCGTCCAGCTCTGCGAGGAGGAACTGCCGGCGCAGATGCGCAAGGCGGCCGCCGATTCCCCGCAGGTGATCGGCCAGTGCATCGAGGTCGATCCGGCCATGGACCATTCCGACACCCGCATCGTCTGGAACATGTCGCCCGAGGGCGTGCTGATGGCGAGCGCCGACACCGGCGCCGACGACACCGGCCTGCCGGTCATGGCGGCGCGCGACGTGCCCGGCGCGTCGGTGCAGCGCTAAGCGCTCATCCGGCGCCGTTTCCGGTTGTCGGGCCCGACGCGACTTCATAAAAAGTGACCGCGACAACCCCGACGCGAGACAGGCGATTGCTGCGGCGCTTCCTACCCCTACTCGTCTTTCTCGCCGTCGGCCTCATCGGGGCCGGCATCACCTATGTCGTCTACCAGACCTCGAACGCGGCGGCGGAGACGCGCTTCTCGGCGCTCGCCGACGACGCCGCCAGCCGCATCGAGGACCGCATCCGGCAGCATATCGGGCTGCTTGTGGCGACCCAGGCGCTGTTCGAGGCCAACAAGGGCGAGGTCAGCCGCGACTCCTTCCGGATCTTCGTCGACCGGCTCGATCTCGCGGCCCGCTTCGAGGGGCTTCGCGGCCTCGGCTTCGCCCGGCTCATGCCGCAGGGAAGCGAGTACATCGCCGAGGCCGACCTCAACCAGAATTACGGAGAGCGCATCGCGGTCCATCCGGCGGACGGCGCGGAATGGCGCACCCCCATCGTGCTGCTGGAGCCCGACGACGCCCGCAACCGCGCCGCGCTCGGCTACGACATGTACAGCGATCCGGTGCGGCGCGAGGCGATCCGCAAGTCGTGGGAGGACGGCACGGCGAGCGCCACCGCCCCGGTCGAGCTCGTCCAGGAGATAACGGACAAGAAGCAGGCCGGCTTCCTCATCTACCTGCCGTTCCGCAACGGCGTCGCCGACCCCGACGGGGAACTGGCCAATCCGATCAGGACCGCCGGTTTCGTCTACATGCCGTTCCGGGCCGGCGACCTGCACGAGGCCGCGCTCAACAATCCCGGCCCCCTGCCCCTCGTGGTCGACACCTACGACTCCACCGGCGGCGCCCATCAGGAACTCTATCGCTCCGAGGGATATGACAGCGTCGCCGCCGACAGCCGGTTCTCCGCCCGGCGGCTGGTCGAGGTGGCGGGACGGATCTGGACCGTCGACATGCATGCGACGCCCGGCTTCGCGCCCGGCAATGTCTTCCTCTACGTGTTCTCCGTCGGCGCCATATCGCTGCTGCTGGCGGCCGCCCTCGCCGTCTCCACCCGCGCCTATCTGCAATCGGTGGAATCGGCGCGCGAGCTGACGGCGGTCTCGGAGAAGACCATCCAGGAGAAGGACCTGATGCTTCAGGAGATGAAGCATCGCATCAAGAACATGCTGGCGCGGGTGCTGGCGATCTCGCGCAATACGGCGGCGACCTCGGATTCGCTGGAGGCCTACGGCCAGTCGTTCGGCGCCCGCATGCAGGCGATGGCGAACGCCCAGGACCTGCTGACCCGCTCGCACTGGCAGCGCGCCGACCTTCGCGAGCTGCTGATGAAGGAACTCGAGCAGGTGTTCGGCGCCGCGCTCGATCCCGCGCAGGTTTCCGGACCGCCGGTGGATCTCGCCGAGCGCGCCGCGCAGGCATTGAGCCTGACCTTCCACGAACTGGCGACCAACGCCCTCAAATACGGACCCGTATCGGACGAGGACGGCGCGGTTTCCGTGCACTGGCGCTATCGCGGCAGCGGCAAGGACCGGCGCGTCGTCATCGAGTGGAAGGAGATTTCCGGCCGCCCGGTCGAGCCGCCGCAGGGCAAGGGCTTCGGCACCAGGCTGATCGACGCCAATATCCGCGGGGAGCTCGGCGGGACCATCGAGCGCATCTACGCGGATGACGGCATGACCATCAGGATCGCCATCCCCCGCGCCTGAGCGAGGCCCGCACGGGGAACATATTCCCGCCGCCGGCGTTCCGTTGAAGAGCAGGAGCGGGCCCAAATCCCATGAACCGGATCAGTGTCGAGGCGTTCCGGCGGCCGCGCGCCGCACGGACCGACGTCGAAAGCCTTATCAAGACCAGCGCACGCCTCGCCGTCATCGGCGCGGGGCTGGTGGCGATGGTGGTGGCGCTCGACCTCGGGCAGATGCTGCTGGCGCCGGTGGCGCTCGCCATCGTGATCGGGCTGATGTTCGGCCCCGTAGCCGACCGTCTCGAGCGGGTCGGGCTGCCGCCCACCGTCTCGGCCGCGCTGGTGGTGATCCTCTTCGTCATCCTCGTCGCCATGCTGCTCGCCGGCTTCGCCTTCCCGCTGTCCGACTGGATCGACCGGGTGCCGGTCATCTGGGCGAAGCTCAGGTCGGAGATCACCGACTGGCAGGGGCTGATCTCCTCGATTTCCGGCCTGCAGGAGCAGATCCGCTCGATGATGGGCGGCAAGGGGCAGACGGTGTCGGTCTCCGAGGACAATACGATGGAGAACGTCGCCTTCCTCGCCCCGGCGATCATCGCGCAGTTCCTCATCTTCCTCGCCAGCATGTATTTCTTCATGGCGACCCGGCACGGCATCCGGCTGTTTGTCCTGTCGCTGTGCTTCGACCGCCGCCTGCGCTGGCGCGTCGCCCACGTGTTCCGCGACGTCGAATATCTGGTGTCGCGCTACCTGCTGTCGATCACCGCCGTGAATGCCGGGCTCGGCGTGTTCGTCGCCCTCGGCATGTGGCTTGCCGGCATCCCCTCGCCGCTGCTCTGGGGACTGCTCGCCTTCGGCCTCAACTACATCATCTATATCGGCCCGATGATCATGGTGGCGATCCTGCTGGGCGTTGGACTGGCGACGGCGACGGGCTGGGGCATCCTCGCGCCGCCGGCGATCTACCTGTTCTTCAACTTCCTCGAGGCCCAGTTCGTGACGCCGCACGTCATCGGCCGGGCGATGACGCTGAACCCCTTCATCGTCTTCATCAGCCTGGCGTTCTGGATCTGGCTCTGGGGACCGATAGGCGGCTTCATCGCCGTGCCGACGCTGCTCATCGGCTTCGCCGTCATCAACAATGTGCTGATCAGCGAGCGCGGCATCGCGCGGGGCCGGAAAACGCCCGCGAAGCGAGCCGTCGAGCCGGTTCCCGTCAGGCTCTAGCCCCGATCACACGAGGGCGCGGGGCGCGGCCCGCGAGGCCATCCGCCAGCGCCCGACACACTCAACCGCCAACCGCAGAGGGGAAATCATGGAAGGACAATCCACCGCAACCGGCTTCGCCGACGCCGCTGGCCAGACCGTCGCCGCCGTCAACGCAATGGTCGCCGGCTTCTTCGCGCTGCTCCCGCAGATGATCATCGCGCTGGTCGTCTTCGTGGCGATGCTGTTCGTCGCCTCCTTCGTGCGCTCGCTCGTCGTGCGCACGGTGAGCAGCCGGGCGCCGCACAGCGTCGGCGTGGCGCTCGGCCGCCTCGCCCATATCGGCGTCGTCTTCGCGGCGATCATCGTGGCCATCGCCGTCGTCGCGCCGAGCGTCGGCGCGGCTGAGATCCTCGGTGTGCTGGGCGTCGGCTCGGTGGCTATCGGCTTCGCGTTCCGCGACATCCTGCAGAACTTCCTCGCCGGCCGGATCATCCTGCTGGGGCGCCCGTTCTCGGAGGGCGACTGGATCCGCTACGGCGACTTCGAGGGCAACGGCCCCGACATCGCCACGCGCTCGGCCTGG
>JBFWXZ010000188.1:0-6076 GCA_050186955.1 Flavobacteriaceae bacterium | reverse complement strand
GAATCCGGCGGTCTATGCGGTCCAGCATGGCGAAACCCCGATGGAAACCATTTTTCTCAAAACGCCTCATATCCGAGAATGCAATCGCCTGAAAGCCCTCAAAGCCCGCATTTGTAGTTTTATTTTCTAATCCGGCGGCTGGTTTCGGTTGCCGCGCGCGCGAGGACCGACCATCTAGGCGGCAGCTTTTCTCCGATCTCCGGGAGCATGATCGACATGCGCGCACTCTCCGTCTCCGCCCTCGCGGGCGCCGCCTTCCTCGCCGCCTCGGCCGCCCTCGCCGGCCCGGCGGTCGAGCCGCTGGTTTCCGACGCCTGGCTGAAGGCGCATCTGAACGACCCCGAGGTCGTCGTCCTCGACGTCCGCCACCAGCTCGCCGGGACGACGAAGGCCGACTACGAGAAGGGCCACATCCCCGGCGCGGTGTGGACCGACTACCCGACCGGCTGGCGCGTCGAGCGCGACGGCATCCCCCATGTCGTGCCGTCGCTGGAGACCATCGAGGCCAATCTCGGCAATCTCGGCATCGACGAGACGAAGACGGTCGTCGTCGTCCCCTCGGGCACCAACGCCACCGAGTTCGGCTCGGCGGCGCGCATCTACTGGACGCTGAAATATCTCGGCCACGACGCCGTCGCCATCCTCGACGGCGGCACCTCGGGCTGGATGGCCGACGCCGCCAACCCGGTCGAGAAGGGCGCGGTGGCGCCGGTGCCGACGATCTTCACCTCGACCGTGCGCGACGAGCTGCTGGCCACCACCGCCGACGTGCGCTCGCTGATGGAGGCGAAGTCGGCGCTGCTGGTCGACGGCCGCCCGGAGGACGAGTTCCGCGGCTTCGGCAAGCATCCGCAGGCGACCCGCTACGGCCACATTCCCGGCGCCCTCAATCTCGACCAGGCGAAGTTCTACGACAGCAGGACCAACCGCCTGCGGCCGCGCGAGGAGCTGGCGAAGATCGTGCCGGCGGCGATGTCGTCGCGCAGCGAGCCGATCGTCAGCTACTGCAACACCGGCCACTGGGCGGCGACCAACTGGTTCGTCCTCTCCGAGCTGCTTGGCTACGAGAACATCAGGCTCTATGACGCTTCCATGGTCGGCTGGTCGCGCGACGCGGCGCTGCCGATGGACAGCGAGCGCACCCGGCTCGACGACCTGATGGACTGGTTCCGCAAGCTGACGAGCTGACACCCGGAAAAGCTGATACGCGGAAAAGCTGACACCCGGAAAACGGATATCCCATGAGTTCGACTTCTGCCGTCTCTCCCTCCCGAGCAGAAGCGGTTCCGGCGGGCAGCCTCGCGCTCCCGCCGGTCGACCGTTCGGCGCTGGGCTTCGCCCTCGCCGCGCTCGCCCTGTTCACCGCGATCATCGGCCTCGAGGTCTCGGGCCGCATGGCGCTGCTGTTCCTCATCGGCGCCGGCCTCGGCGCGGCGCTGCTGCACGGCGCCTTCGGCTTCACCGCCGGCTGGCGGCAGGCGTGGAACGGCGACGGGCGGGGCCTGCGCGCGCAGTTCGTCGTCATCGCGCTGACCAGCCTGTTCTTCATCCCGCTCATCAACGGCTACGCGCCGGAGGGCCTGCAACTGCGCGGCGCGCTGGCGCCGGTCGGCACCTCGCTCGTCGTCGGCGCCTTCATCTTCGGGCTCGGCATGCAGCTCGGCAACGGTTGCGGCTCGGGCACGCTGTTCACGCTCGGCGGCGGCTCCAAGCGCATGGCGATCACGCTTGCCGGCTTCATCGCCGGCGCGGTCGTCGGCGCCATCCACCTGCCCTGGTGGCTGGCGCAGCCGGGCTTCGACCCGGTCAACCTCGTCGACAGCCTCGGCGTCCCCGGCACCATCCTGGCGCAGGCGGCGGCGCTCGGGCTCATCGCGTGGTTCACGCTTCGCCGCGAGAAGGCGCTCGGCATCGCTCCCGCCGCCGCGCCGCGCGCGCCGCTGTCGCAGCGCCTGCTGCGCGGCCCGTGGACGCCGCTGGAGGCCGGCCTCGCGCTGGTCGCGCTCGGCGTCGCGACGCTGCTCGTCGCCGGCCACCCGTGGACGATCACCTTCGGCTTCACGGTGTGGGGCGCGAAGATCGCCAGCGTCTTCGGCGTCGACATGAGCCAGTTCGAGTTCTTCACCTGGGACCGGCCGGCGCGGGCGCTGTCGCAGTCGGTGCTCGCCGACAATACCTCGGTGATGAATACCGGCCTCATCCTCGGCGCGATGCTGGCCGCCGCCCTCGCCGGCAAGTTCGCCACCGACCAGAAGATTCCGCTGCGCTCCGCCGCCGGCGCGCTGATCGGCGGCCTGCTGATGGGCTACGGCGCGCGGCTCGCCTTCGGCTGCAATATCGGCGCCTATCTCGCCGGCATCGCCAGCGGCTCACTGCATGGCTGGGTCTGGTTCGCCGCCGCCTTCGCCGGCACCGTCGTCGGCATCCGCGTCAGGCCGTTCTTCGGCCTGTCGAAGAGCTGAGGGAGGGCCCGCCATGCTTCGCGCGAGGCCGCTTCTCTTCGCCCTGGTGACGGCGATCCTGCTGCTGACGGTCGCCGACCATCTCTTCTCGCCGCCGCTGATTGCCGCTACGGCCGCCGACGAAAGCGCCTGCGCGCCCTGCGGAGCCCCCTGCCCCTCCACCCGGTAAATGACGGGAATTAAATAATTTTTCATCCCCTGATGCGACAGGATTGGGGGCAGGAATGGGCTTGGCCGGGGAGTATCAGTTGGATCTCGATCCCAACGCGCTGTTGCGCCTCGCGCAGGAGCCGTCGAGCGAAAAGCGCCGGGAACTGCTGCGCGCCGTGACCGACATGTTCATGCAGGCGCCGGCCGCCCATTCGACGGAGTCGATGGAGCTCTTCGGCGACGTGATGCGCCATGTCGTCGACCAGGTCGACGTCGGCGCGCGCAGCGAGCTCGCCGAGCGCGTCGCCCCGGTCGACCACACGCCGCGCATCCTGGTGCGCCGGCTGGCCAGCGACGAGTCGATCGCCGTCGCCGGTCCGGTGCTGCGCGAGTCCAGCGTGCTCACCGACGGCGACCTGATGGAGATCGCCGAGACCAAGGGCGACGACCACCTGCTGGCGCTCACCGGCCGCCGCAGCCTCGGCTCGCCGGTCACCGACGTCATCATCCGGCGCGGCGGCCAGCCGGTCCTGCACGGGCTCACCGCCAATCCCGGCATGAAGATCTCCGAGCGCGGCGCCCGTCGCCTCGTCGAGCATGCCGAGGACGACAACGCCCTGCAGCGCAACCTCTTCGCGCGCACCGACCTGCCGCCCGACTGCTCGACGCGGGTCAAGAAGATGGTGCGCGGCGAGAAGCTGCCGAAGGCGCCGCCGGTCGTCGACGAGATCACCAGATACGCGGAATCGGTCATCGCCGAGTTCTCGAAGGCCTCCGGCATGCATCCCGACAATATCCGCGGCATGGTCACCGGGCCGAAGATCGAGCCGGTGATCATCATCGGCCGCGCCCTCAACCTCACCGAGACCCAGTTCGAGCTGGTGCTGCGCTACCGCCTGCGCACACCGGGCCGGGTCGGCAGCGAGCTCATCAACGCGCTGCAGCGCTTCCAGACGCTTCCGGTGCCGACCGCGCAGCGGGTGATGCGCTTCCTGCGGGCGCGCAACGCCGCCAACGCGGCCTAGATCAGGCGCGCCACCTCGGCGCGCAGGACCGGCAGCAGGTCGCGCTCGAACCACGGGTTCTTCTTCAGCCACGCATTGTTGCGCCACGAGGGATGCGGCAGCGGGATGACCCGCGGGCCGGCGGTTCCGGCGAAGATGCGCTCGTGGTCGGCGACGGTGTCCGACAGGGTGCGGGCCCGCAGGCCCTTCAGATGCCAGGCCTGGGCGTGCATGCCGACGGCGAGCAGCAGTTCGACCCGCGGCATCGCCGCGAAGACGCGGGCGCGCCAGGCCGGCGCGCATTCGCGGCGCGGCGGGATGTCGCCGCCCTTGGCGTCGAGGCCGGGAAAGCAGAAGCCCATCGGCACGATGGCGATGCGCGAGGCGTCGTAGAAGACGTCCTCGCCGATCGCCATCCACTCGCGCAGCCGGTCGCCCGAGGGGTCGGTGAAGGGCTTGCCGCTGGCGTGCACGCGGGTGCCCGGCGCCTGCCCCGCGATGCAGATGCGCGCCGTGGAGGACAGCCGCACGACCGGGCGCGGCGCGTGCGGCAGCGGCGCCCCTCGCGGGTTCTCGACGCAGATCCGGCAGGCCTCGATCTCGCGCGCGAGCCGCGCGATGTCCGGCGGCTTCGTCATCGCCTCATGCGGCGGCGGAGGGCCGCGCCGACACCGCCTCGCGCCAGCGCTTCAGGTTGGCGAGCTCCTCGGGGACCTGGTGGCGCGCGGCGCGGGTGAAGTCGACGGCGACGAGCGCCGAGATGTCGGCGATGGAGAAGGCGTCGCCGGCGACGAATTCGCGATCCGCCAGCAGATGGTCGAGCCACGCCAGCCCCTCGGCGATGCGCGGCCGGTTGGCCTCCGCCCAGTCGGGAACCTGCGGGGTCTCGAGCACCGCCATCGCCGGCGAGGTGTGGCGGAAGACATGCATGATCGGGAACATCAGGTGCAGCTCGACCTGACGCTGATACATCTCCACCAGCGCCTTCTCCACCGCGTCGCGGCCCATCAGCGGCGGCTCGGGATGCGTCTCCTCGATATAGCGGCAGATGGCCACGGATTCGGCGATCATCGTGCCGTCGTCGAGCTCCAGCACCGGGATGCGCCGCACCGGATTGATGCGGCCGAACTCGTCGCTGCGGTGTTCCAGCTCGATCAGGTTGATCTCGCGGCGGGGGATATCGACGCCCTTCTCGGCGAGGAAGATGTGGACCCGGCGCGGGTTCGGCGCGCGGCTGTTGGTGTGGAGGAGCATGGATTTTTCCCGATGTGTCCGGCACCCGAGAGAAGCGCAATAGCGCCGCGCCCGCAAGCTTGACGGCGGCGGCCGCAGCCGATAGCCCGCAGCAGGTTCTCCAATAGGAATACGCATCGATGGATTTCACCGGCAGGACGGTCATCGTCACCGGCGCGGGACGCGGCCTCGGGCGCGCCTATGCGCTGGAATTCGCGCGCCGCGGCGCCGCGGTGGTGGTCAACGACCTCGGCGGCGCGCGCGACGGCAGCACCGCCTCGGCGGACGCCGCCGAAACGGTGGCGGCGGAAATCGTCGCGGCCGGCGGCAGGGCGATCGCCGATGGCGGCAGCGTCACCGACGAGGCGGCAATGGAGGCGCTCGTCGCCAGGGCGCTCGATGCCTTCGGCCGCATCGACGTGCTGGTCTCCAATGCCGGCATCCTGCGCGACAAGAGCTTCGCCAAGATGGAGCGCGGGGATTTCGACGCCGTGGTATCCGTGCATCTGACGGGCGCCGCGATCCTTACTTCCAAGGTGTGGAACGTGATGCGCGAGCAGGGCTACGGCCGCATCGTCTACGCCACCTCCTCGTCGGGGCTCTACGGCAATTTCGGCCAGTCCAACTACGGGGCGGCGAAGCTCGGCCTGGTCGGGCTGATGAACACGCTGTCGAAGGAAGGCGCGAAATACGACATCCGGGTCAACTGCATCGCCCCGGTGGCGGCGACGCGAATGACCGAGGAGCTGTTCCCGCCGGAGGCGGCGGCCGTGCTGGCGCCGGAGAAGGTGGCGCCGGGCGTCGTCTTCCTGGCGAGCGGGGAGGCGCCGAACGGCGTCGTGCTGTGCGCCGGCGCGGGCGTCTTCTCGGTGGCCAGCATCGCCGAGACGCCGGGCGTCCATCTCGGATCGGAGGCGAGCGCCGAGGACGTGGCGGCGGCGTTCGACCGCATTTGCGCCGGCGACACCGAGACCCTGCCCTCGTCGCGCGACCAGACGCTGAAATTCGCCCGCATCGCCATCGAGGCGACGAAGGGCGGCTAGAGCGGTTCAGGGTTTGCCGGAACCGCTCTAGGGTCTGTGGGGGTTCAGGTTTCGGGCGCGGCGCGAGCCGGATTGCGGTCCCGAACAGGAGGCGGGCGCCGCGCGTATAGGCGATACGGGCAAGCCCGCCGACGCATTCGGGGCCGCAATCCGCCGCGTCCGGCAAGGATATGGCGAAAATCGC
>JBFWXZ010000187.1:0-6116 GCA_050186955.1 Flavobacteriaceae bacterium | reverse complement strand
CTGGGAGAACGTCGTGCTGACCGGCCGCCAGCGCCTGCCGCTGGTGACCGCCGGTATCGTCCAGGCCGACGAGGCGCGCAACTACGCCGAGCGGGTCATCGAGCGCTTCGCCGTCAAGGCGAGCGGCGCCGGCCAGATCGCCGGCAGCCTGTCGGGCGGCAATCTGCAGAAATTCATCATGGGCCGCGAGATATTGCAGGAGCCGCGCATCCTCGTCGTCTCGCAGCCGACCTGGGGCGTCGACGCCGGCGCGGCCGCGGCGATCCACCAGGCGCTGGTCGACCTCGCCGCCGGCGGCACCGCCATCGTGCTGATCTCGCAGGACCTCGACGAGCTTCTCGCGCTCGCCGACCGCATCGCGGTGATGAACGAGGGCCGGCTCTCCGAACCGATGCCGGTCGCCGGCGTGTCGGTCGAGCGGATCGGCCTGCTGATGGGCGGCGTGCACGGCGAGACCCGGCAACCGGCGGGGGCCGCCTGATGGGCCTGCGGCTGGAGAAAAGGCGCGAGCCGAGCCGGGCGATGCTCTACCTCGCGCCGGTCCTCGCGGTGCTGATGACGATGGTCGCCGGCGCCGGCGTCTTCACCGTCATCGGCGTCCACGGCGTCGAGGCCATCGAGATCATCTTCTTCGAGCCGCTGCTGAATTCCGCCCGCTGGCAGGATCTCGGCGTCAAGGCGGCGCCGATGATCGTCATCGCCTGCGGCCTCGCCTACGGCTTCCGCGCCAATGTCTGGAACATCGGCGCCGAGGGGCAGTATGTCGCCGGCGCCCTTGCCGGCACCTGGGTGGCGCTGACCTTCGACGGCGGCGCGGGGGCCGCGACCCTGCCGCTGATGTGCCTCGCCGGCGTCCTCGGCGGCATGGCCTGGGCGGCGATCCCAGCCTTCCTGCGCACCCGCTTCGGAGTCAACGAGATCCTGACCAGCCTGATGCTGACCTATGTCGCCATCCAGCTCCTGCAATATCTGACGCGCGGGCCGTGGCGCGACCCCGACGGCTTCAACTTCCCGCAGACGCGTATGTTCTCCCGCGCCGAGTCGATGCCGGTGATCATCGACCGCACCGTCATCCATCTCGGCGTCGCGCTCGCCCTCGTCGTCGCCTTCGTCATGTGGTTCGTGATGCAGAAGACCGTCGCCGGCTTCGCCGGCCGCGTCGTCGGCCTCGCGCCGGCGGCGGCGCGTTACGGCGGCATCAGCGAGAAGCGCACCATCTGGCTGGCCTTGATGATCGGCGGCGGGCTGGCCGGCCTCGCCGGCATCTTCGAGGCGACCGGCCCCTTCGGCCAGCTCACCCCGCAATTCGCCGTCGGCTACGGCTTCTCCGCCATCATCGTCGCCTTTCTCGGGCGGCTGCATCCATTCGGCATCATCCTCGGCGCGCTGGTGCTCGCGGTCTCCATCGTCGGCGGCGAGGTGGCGCAGACGGCGATCGGCGTGCCCTACGCCGCCATCGGCATCTTCCAGGCGATGATGCTGTTCTTCCTGCTCGCGGTCGACGTGCTGGTGCGCTACCGCTTGGTCTGGCGAGGGGAGGCCCACGCATGAGCCCGGAAATCGTCGTCGCCGTGCTGATGACGGTGATCGCCGCCTCGACGCCGATCCTGATCGCCGGCCTCGGCGAGCTGGTGGTCGAGAAATCCGGCGTCCTCAATCTCGGCGTCGAGGGCATGATGCTGATCGGCGCGGTCGCCGGCTTCATCGCCACCGTCGCCACCGGCAGCGTCCTCTTCGGCCTCGCCGCCGCTGCGCTCGCCGCCGCCGCCGCCTCGATGGTCTTCGCCTTCCTGACCCTGACGCTGACCTCCAACCAGGTGGCGACGGGCCTCGCGCTCACCATCTTCGGCACCGGCCTGTCGTCGCTCGCCGGCCAGTCCTATGTCGGCCGCACGGTCGCGGTGATGGGCCCGGTCTTTCCCGACGCGCTGGCCCGCCACCCCTGGGGACGTCTGGTCTTCGGCCACGACCCGCTGGTCTATTTCTCGATCCTGATGACCGTCGCCGTCGCCTGGTTCCTGTCGCGCACCCGCGCCGGGCTGATCCTGCGCGCGGTCGGCGAATCCGACATCGCGGCGCATTCCATCGGCTATTCGGTGATCGGCGTGCGCTATGCCGCGGTCGCCTTCGGCGGCGCCATGGCCGGCCTCGGCGGCGCCTGCTTCTCGCTGATGCTGACGCCGATGTGGACCGAGCGGCTGACCGCCGGGCGCGGCTGGATCGCGCTCGCCCTCGTCGTCTTCTCCGCCTGGCGTCCGGGCCGCCTGCTCGCCGGCGCCTATCTTTTCGGCGGCGTCATGACGCTGGAGCTGCACGCCAAGGCGGCGGGCTTCTCGCTGTTCCCGCCGGAGGTGCTGGCGATGCTGCCCTATCTCGCCACCATCGTCGTGCTGACGCTGATCTCGATGCGCCCGCAATCGGCCCGCACCGTCGCCCCGGCCTGCCTCGGGCGGCCCTTCCACCCCACGGCCTGACGGAACCCGCGCGATGCTCGCGATCTGGCAGGAATGGCTGGAATTCGCCATCCGCTGGCTGCATGTCGTCACCGGCATCGCCTGGATCGGCTCGTCCTTCTACTTCATCGCCCTCGATCTCGGCCTCAGGAAGCCGCCCGGCCTGCCGCCCGGCGTTTCGGGTGAATCCTGGCAGGTCCATGGCGGCGGCTTCTACCAGCTCCGCAAGTTCTCGGTCGCTCCCGACGACCTGCCCGACCATCTGATCTGGTTCAAATGGGAGAGCTACGCCACCTGGCTGTCGGGCTTCGCGCTGATGTGCGTCGTCTACTATCTCGGCGCCGAGCTGTTCCTGATCGACGCCGCCGTGCTGCCGCTGGAGCCGTGGCAGGCGGTCTGCCTCAGCCTCGCCGTGCTCGCCGGCGGCTGGATCGTCTATGATGGGCTCTGCCGCTCGCCGCTCGGGGCCAACTCGGCGGCGCTCGGCCTGCTGCTGCTGGCGCTCTCCGTCGCGCTGAGCTACGGCCTGACCCACCTCTTCTCCGGCCGCGGCGCGTATATCCACATGGGCGCGCTGACGGCGACGATCATGACCGCCAACGTCTTCCTCGTCATCATCCCCAACCAGAAGAAGGTGGTCGCCGACCTGCGCGCGGGGCGCACCCCCGATCCGGCGCTGGGCGAGGCCGCGAAGCTGCGCTCGACCCACAACAACTACCTCACCCTGCCGGTCATCTTCCTGATGATCTCGAACCACTATCCGCTCGCCTTCGCGACCCGGTACAACTGGCTGATCGTCGCCCTGGTGGTGCTCATCGGCATCCTGATCCGCCACTATTTCAACACCGTCCACGCCGGCGGCGGACAGAAGCTGTGGACCTGGTTCGTCGCCGCCGCGCTGTTCGTCGTCATCGTCTGGCTGTCGACGCTCGGCCCCGCCAACGGGCCGCCGCCCGAGGCGTCCTCGGGCGCGGTGACGCTGGCCGAGGCGCACGAGATCGTCTCGACGCGCTGCTCCATGTGCCACGCCGCCGAGCCGCTCTGGGACGGCGTCGCCGCGCCGCCGAAGGGCGTCGTGCTGGAAAGTGAGGAGGACGTCGCCCGCCACGCCCGGCAGATCTTCGCCCAGGCGGGCGTTTCCTCGGCGATGCCGCCGGGCAATGTCAGCTTCATGGAGCCGTCCGAGCGCGCGGCGCTGCGTTCATGGTTCGAGGGCGGGGCGACGCGATGAGCCGCAGGATCGTCCGCGCGCGCATCCTCTCCTTCGGCGAGGGCGAGGCCCATACCCATGTCGAGGACGGCGCGCTGGCGCTTTCCGATGGCGTCATCGAGGCGGCGGGAAGCTGGGACGAGGTTTCCGCCGGGCGGCCCGACTGGCCGGTTGACGACCATCGCCCGCATCTCGTGGTCCCCGGCTTTATCGACCCGCATATCCACTTCCCGCAGACCCAGGTCATCGCCTCCTACGGCGCCCAGCTGCTCGAATGGCTGCAGAAATACACCTTCGTCGAGGAGCAGAAATTTGCCGACCCGGCCCATGCGGACCGCAATGCGCGCTTCTTCTGCGACGAGCTGCTGCGCGCCGGCACGACGACGGCGGTCGCCTTCTGCTCGGTGCATCCGCAGAGCGCCGAGAGCCTTTTCGCCGAATGCGAGCGGCGCGGCATGCGGATGGTCGCCGGCAAGGTGATGATGGACCGCAACGCGCCTGCCGCGCTCACCGACACCGCCGCAAGCGGCTACGCCGAATCGCGCGCCCTGATCGAGCGCTGGCACGGGCGCGGGCGGCTCGGCTCCGCCATCGCGCCGCGCTTCGCGATCACCTCGACGCCGGAGCAGCTCGCCGCCGCCGGCCGGCTCGCGGCCGAGTTCCCCGACTGCCATGTCGAGACCCATCTCAGCGAGAATCTCGAGGAGATCCGCACCGCCGCGTCGCTCTATCCAGAAGCCGCCGACTACACCGACATCTACGACCGCCACGGCCTGCTCGGCCCGAAGACCCTTCTCGGCCACTGCATCCACCTGTCGGAACGCGAGGTCGCGCGGCTCGCGGAAACGGATTCCGTCGCCGTCTTCTGCCCGACCTCGAATCTCTTCATCGGCTCGGGCCTGTTCGATCTCGCGCGCATGCGCGCCGCCGGCGTGCGGGTGGCGCTCGCCACCGATGTCGGCGGCGGCACCTCCTATTCGATGCTCGCCACGCTGGCCGAAGCCTACAAGGTGCTGCAGCTTCGCGGGCAGAACCTGCCGGCGCTCGAGGGCTTCCGCATGATCACCCGCGGCAATGCCGAGGCGCTCGGGCTCGAAGGCCGGATCGGCAGCCTCGCGCCCGGCATCGAGGCCGATCTCGTCGTCCTCGATTCGGCGGCGACCCCGGCCATGGCCTATCGCATGGAGACGGCGCGCACGCTGGAGGAGGAGCTCTTCCTGCTGATGACGCTCGGCGACGACCGCGCGGTGCGCGAGACCTATGTCGCCGGAATCGCCTCCAAGCCCTCAGGCGAAGCGGCCTGACGCCGCCCTGTGGAGATGGACGAGATCGTCCATCGCCAGCCCCTCGATCGCCCCGTCGACCACCCGCCAGCGCCCCGCCACCATGACCCGGTCGGCGCGGGTGGCGCCGCACAGGACCAGCGCCGCCAGCGGATCGTGCGCGCCGGAGAACCGCGCCTCGTCCAGCGTGAACATCGCCAGGTCCGCCTGCCTGCCGGCCTCGATCGCGCCGATGTCGTCGCGCCCGAGGCAGCGCGCCGAGCCCTCGCTCGCCCATGACAGCACGTCGCGATGGGTGACGGCGGCTGCGTCGCCGGTCTGCAGCCGCCCGAGCATCAGCGCGTGGCGCGCCGCCTCCATCATGTTGGAGGAATCGTTCGACGCCGAGCCGTCGACCCCGAGCCCGACCGGCGCCCCGGCGTCGGCGAGCGCCCGCGTCCGGCAGAGGCCCGAGGCGAGCACCGCGTTGGAGGTCGGGCAGTGGCAGACGCCGACGCCGTGCCGGCCGAGCCGCGCGCATTCGCCGGCGTCGAAATGGATGCCGTGGGCGAGCCATGTCCGCCCGCCGAGCCAGCCCTGCTCGGCGAGGTAGTCGAGCGGCCGCATGCCGAAACGCTCCAGACACCAGGCCTCCTCGTCGGCGGTCTCGGCGAGAGGGGTGTGCAGCCGGCAGTCGTGCCGCTCCGCCAGTTCGGCGCAGTCGCGCATCAGCCCGCGCGTCACCGAGAAGGGCGAGCAGGGGGCGAGCGCGATGCGGATCATCGCGCCGTCGCTGGCGTCGTGATGGCGGGCGATGACGCGCTCGCAATCGGCGAGGATGGTGTCGCGGTTCTGCACCACGCTGTCCGGCGGCAGGCCGCCGTCGCCGCGCCCGAGATCCATCGAGCCGCGCGAGACGGTCATCCGCATGCCGATGGCGAGGGCTTCCTCGGCCTCGATGTCGACGGCGTTCTCCAGTCCGGCGGGGTAGAGATAGTGGTGGTCGGCCGCCGTCGTGCAGCCCGACTGCAGCAGTTCGGCGAGCGCCAGCCGCACCGCGAGGCGGAAGCTGTCGGGATCGAGCCGCGCCCAGATCGGGTAGAGCGCCTCGAGCCAGGGGAACAGCGGCTTGTTGATGGCGGCGGGGTGGGCGCGGGTCAGCGTCTGGTAGAAATGGTGGTGGGTGTTGAC
>JBFWXZ010000186.1:0-6125 GCA_050186955.1 Flavobacteriaceae bacterium | reverse complement strand
CAGCGCGCGGCTGATGGCGGCGCGGGTCCCGCGCGTGCTGAGCAGCGTGTGGGCGCTGCCGGCGGCGATCTCGATGGAGCTGTGGATCGCGGTGGCGACGGCGACGTAGATCGCCGCCAGCAGGGCGAAGACCTCGAAATCCGGCTGCATGGTGCCGGCGAAGCGGGGCAGGGCGGCGATGAAGATGTGTTAGGTCTTGGGGCTGAGGAGATTGGCCAGCAGGCCGCGGCGGAAATAGCGCGCCTGCTCCCCGTCGGCGTCCTCCATGACGTCGCGGTCGGCCTCGCGCCACATCTCCCAGCCGAGCCACAGCAGATAGGCGACGCCGGCCCAGCGCAGCGCCTCCCAGATCACCGGCGAGGCGGCGACGACGGCGGCGAGGCCGAGGCCGGCGGCGATGGCGGCGAGCGTCAGGCCGAGGGCGACGCCGGCGACCGCCATCATGCCGGCGCCGCGCCCCCGGTCGAGGGCGAGGGCCGCCAGATAGCCCATATTGGGCCCCGGCATCAGCTCGATCAGGATGCAGGCGAGGACGAATTCCCAGAGCATGGCCGGCGGGTCAGCCCCGGCGCTCGACGTGCCGCAGGGCGTCGGCGCGGTAGAGGTCGGAGATCCGCCGCGTCATCGGGCCGGCGCCGGGGAAGCCCGCCGCCTCGCTCCACTCGCCGATCCGCCGGCCGTCGGCGGTGCGCACCGGCACCATGCCGGCGAAGGTGCCGGTGAGGAAGGCCTCGTCGGCGCCGTAGACGTCGGTCAGCGAGAAGCGCTTCTCGAAGACCGGGATGGCGTTCTCGCGGCACAGCCGGACGACGTTGCCGCGGGTGATGCCGCCGAGGCAGTAGTCGGTCGGCGAGGTCCAGACCTCGCCCTTGCGGACGATGAAGAAATGCGTCGAGTTGCAGGTGGCGACGAAGCCCGCCGGGTCGAGCATGATCGCCTCGTCGGCGCCGGCCTTGGCGGCCTGGATGCAGGCGAGGATGCAGTTGAGCTTGGAGTGGCTGTTGAGCTTCTGGTCCTGCTCGGCGGGGCCGGTGCGGCGCACATGGGCGGTGAACAGCGCCATGCCCCTCGACAGCGTCTCCGGCTTCGGGTTCTTGTATTCGGCGATGACGACGACGGTCGGCTCGCCGATGGTGACGCGCGGGTCCTGATAGGGCGTCGCCTTGACGCCGCGGGTGACCATCAGGCGGATGTGGACGCCCTCGCTCATGCCGTTGGCGTCGAGGCAGTCAAAGATACGGTTCGCGAGTTCCTTCCGCGTCAGGCCGATATCCATGTCGAGCGCCTTGGCGCCCTCGTAGAGCCGGTCGAAATGGGCGGAGAGATAGGCGACGCCGCCATCGTGGACGCGCAGGCCCTCCCACACGCCGTCGCCGAGGATGAAGCCGGAATCGAAGACCGAGACCGTGGCCTCGTCGCGCTTCCTCATCTCGCCGTTGACCGAGATCAGGATCGAGGCGTTGCGCGGGTCGTCGACATATTCGTGGGTGCCGGTGGCCATGGTCGTCTCCGGAGGATGCGGTGCCTGACGGTATGCCGCGAGCGGCGACCCCGTGTCCATCGCCAAGCGGCGGATATCGGGTCGCCCGCGTCGCGCGGGAGCGCCACATTGCCGGCATCCGAACAGCAGTGGAGGCACCGGTGAACATGTTCAGGGCGATTGCGATAGACAGCGAGGCCGCCAAAACCTACCGCGAGACGCATCGCGGCGCGGGCGGACGGGAAGGCGAGTTGTGGCGCGCGGAGGGGCATCTCGCGCCCTGCCGGCACTGCCTGCGCGATGTCGGCATGGAGGGCGGGGTGGTGCTGATCGCCCATTCGCCCTTCGCCGGAGAGGGCCCTTTCGCCGAAACGGGGCCGATTTTCGTCTGCGGCGAGGCCTGCGCGCGGGCAGAGCTCGAGGCCGGCGAGCTGCCGGAGATCGTGCTGAGGCGGCCGGTGTCGCTCAGGGCCTACGACCGGCGCGAGAAGATGCTCTACCCGCATAACAGGGTGGTCGACGGCGCGGCGGCGGGCGCCGCCATCGCGGCCATCCTCGATGACGCGTCGGTTGAACGTGTTCACGTGCGCACCCGCGACCACGGCTGCTTCCTCTGCGCGGTGGTAAGGGCCTGATTCTACGACCCTATCAGCGGCATGTGGGAGGCCGCCGCCTCGTCCATGGTGCCGTCGAGGCGCGGATCGCGGGTTATCTCGATTTCGCGGCGGTAGGCGACGAAGCCGGAGCGGCGGTAGAAGGAAAGCGCGCCCGGGTGATCGGCGGTGCAGGTGTGCAGCCACACCCGCCCGACGCCGGCGCGCCAGGCGAGCGCCAGCGCCCGGGTCATCAGGAAGCGGCCGCCGCCGCCGCCGATGGCCTCGGGAACGAGGCCGAAGAAGACGATCTCGACATCGGGCAGGTTGCGCAGGTCGAGCTCCAGCAGGCCGATCGCCCCGCCGTCGCGGCGCAGCTCGTAGACCTCGTAGGCAGGGTCGCGAAGCGTCGCGAGCAGGGCGGCGTCATCCTGGCGCAGGCGCGAGAACCACAGCCAGTCGGTGCCGATCCGGCGGTAGAGCGCGCGGTTCGCCGCCGGGTCCGGCTCGAGCACCCGGTCGACCGTCAGACCCTCGGGCTCGGGCCTATTTGCGGCACTCGGCGGCGACAGCATTTCGAGATGAGTGACGACGAGCGCCAGGTCGCCGTCGGCGACCGCATGGAATCCGTGGGAAAGCGGCATTCGCGGCCTCTCCTTCGTTTCCGCTCAGGTCTCGCCCTTGCGCGCATCGTCGAGCAGCAGCGCCTTCACCTCGCTCTCGCAGCGGTCGAAGCGCTTGACCACCTCGTCGCAATAGGGGTTGAAGCGCAGCACCTCGCGGAACAGCTCGGTGTCGTGACGCACCGCATCGACGGCGTCCATAAGGAAGCCGAAGGATGGCGTGTCGATATCGGTGCGCTCGAAGCCGCCGCGGGCGATGACCTGGCCGACATAATGGGTCAGGAAAAGCGTCTCGGCGAGGTCGCGGTCATGCGCCTCGCCGGTCTTTTCCACCACCGAGAAGCCGACCCGGCGCAGCGCCGCGTAGACGCGGGCGATGGTCGCCGCGTCGAGATTGGTCTCGGTGACGGCGATGCGCAGCCCGTCGACCCTGCGGCCGAGCTTGGCGTAGCCTTCCGGGCCGAACATCGGATGCGTCGAGACATAGGGCTGGCCCGGCGCGAGCTCGCGGATCAGCCGGGCGGTGTGGACCTTCACCGTCGCCACGTCGAGGATGACCGAACGCGGCCCGACGAGCGGCACGATCTGCCTCAGCGTCGCCTCGTAGGCGCTGATCGGCACCGTCAGCGCGACGACGTCGGCGGCCGCCGTCTCGGCGAGCGGAACCGTCCTCACGTCCTCGCGCGGCGTGCGCGTGGTGACGCGGACCTCCATCTGGGGCAGATAGCGGCCGGCCAGCTCGTGCATGAAGCGCGCGAAGCGGCCATAGCCGATCAGGCCGAGCGAGCGTGGCGGCTCTGCGGAAAAGGTCACGGACGGTCGCCTCTGGAACGGTTGGCCGAAAGAACCGGCCAGCTTCTAGCGCAGGATCGGCGTTTTCGGAAGGCGCGCCCTCACACGCTGCCGACGGTCTTCAGCCGCGCGCGGGTGTGGACCTCGTTCTGGCTCATCACCGTGGTCTGGGCGCGGAAGCGCTCGACGATGGAGCGGACATGCGGGCGTACGGCGGCGCTGGTCATCAGCACCGGGATCTCGCCTTCCTGGGCCGCCTTCTCGAACTGGTCGCGGACCTTGACGACGAATTCCTGCAGCCGCGACGGCGCCATGGCGAGCTGGCGCTCCTCGCCCTCGCCGACCAGCGACTCGGCGAAGGCGTGCTCCCATTCCGGCGACAGGGTGACGATCGGCAGGTAGCCGTTCGGCGACATGTGCTGGGCGCAGAGCTGGCGGGCGAGGCGGGCGCGCACATGCTCGGTGATCCAGCGGGTCGAGCGGGTGAAGCCGGTCGCCTCGGCGATGCCCTCGAGGATCGTCGGCAGGTCGCGGATGGAGACGCGTTCCTCGAGCAGCGTCTGCAGGACGCGCTGGACGCCGGTCATCGAGATCTGGCCGGGGATGATATCCTCGACCAGCTTCTGGGTGTCCTTGGGCAGCTCGCGCACCAGCTTGGAGACCTCGGCATAGGTGAGGAGCTCCGACATGTTGGCCTTGAGGATCTCGGTCAGATGCGTCGAGACGACGGTCGCGGGGTCGACGACGGTCAGTCCCTGCATCTGCGCGTCCTCGCGCATGCCCGGATCGATCCAGGTCGCCGGCAGACCGAAGGTCGGCTCGGTGGTGTGGATGCCGGGCAGCTTGATCTGGGCGCCGCCGGGATCCATCACCATGACCTGGTCGGGATAGACGCGGCCCGAGCCGGCGTCGACCTCCTTGACCTTGACCACGTAGCTGTTGGCGTCGAGCTGGACATTGTCGAGCAGGCGCACCGAGGGCATGACGAAGCCCATGTCGACGGCGAGCTGCCGGCGCAGCGCCTTGATCTGGTTGGTCAACCGGTCCTCGCCGTTGTCGGCGTTGATGAGCGGCAGCAGCGCGTAGCCGATCTCGATCTTCAGCTCGTCGATATGCAGCGCGGCGCTGATCGGCTCCTCGGCGGGCTGGGCGGCCTTCTCGGCCTCCTGGGCGGCGACCTCGCGGGCCTCCTCCTCCTTCTCCTGGGTGACGCCGCCGCGCCAGGCGAGATAGCCGGCGCCGCCGGCCAGCGCGAGGAAGGGCAGGGCGGGGATGCCCGGCAGGATCGCCATGACGCCCATCACCACGGCGGACATGCCGAGCGCCTTGGGATAGCCGGAGAGCTGGCTGATCAGCGCCTTGTCGGCGGCGCCGGAGACGCCGGCCTTGGAGACCAGCAGGCCGGCGGCGGTCGAGACGATGAGCGCCGGGATCTGCGAGACGAGGCCGTCGCCGACGGTCAGCAGCGTGTAGGTCTGCGCCGCCTCGCCCATCGTCAGGTCCATCTGCGCGACGCCGACGATGATGCCGCCGATGATGTTGATGAAGGTGATGAGCAGGCCGGCGATGGCGTCGCCGCGGACGAATTTCGAGGCGCCGTCCATGGCGCCGAAGAAGGAGGACTCGTCCTCCAGCTTCTGGCGCCGCTCGCGCGCCTGGGTCTCGTCGATGAGGCCGGCGGAGAGGTCGGCGTCGATCGCCATCTGCTTGCCCGGCATGGCGTCGAGGGTGAAGCGGGCGGCGACCTCGGCGATGCGCCCCGAGCCCTTGGTGATGACCACGAAGTTCACGATCACCAGGATCGCGAAGACGATGATGCCGATGACGAAGTTGCCGCGCATCACGAAGTTGCCGAAGGCCTCGATGACGTGGCCGGCGGCGTCGGTGCCCTCGTGGCCGCGCGCGAGGATGAGGCGTGTCGAGGCGAGGTTGAGCGCGAGGCGCAGCATCGTCGCGATCAGCAGCACAGTCGGGAAGGACGAGAATTCGAGCGGCGCCTGGATGAACAGCGAGGTCATCAGGATCAGCACCGAGAAGACGATGGACAGCGCTAGGAACACGTCGAGCGCCATCGACGGCAGCGGCAGGATCAGCACCACGAGGATGGCGATGACGCCGAAGGCGAGCGCGAGGTCGCCGCGCTGGAGCTGCGCCTTGACCCAGCCCAGCGCTCCGGCGGCGCCGCTCGAACCGGTCGGCAGGGTGGTGTCGCTCACGGGGGAATCGAACTCCGGATCAGCAAGGGCGGGCCGCCCGGCAAAATCTGCCGGGTCATGGTTAACGCCCGGTTAAGGATTCCCGGCCGGGAGCGCCGCGACGAACAGATTGTTGCGCCGGCGCACCCTTAAGCGCCGCCTGCCGCTTCCTATATGCTCGGCAACGCAACAAGGGAGAGGGCTCATGTCCATCAGACCCGTCAAGAGCATCACCAGGGCGCAGCCGACCATGGAGGGCGCTGGCGTTCACCTGCAGCGCGCCTTCGGCTTCAGCGACCCGACGATGTGCGATCCGTTCCTGCTGTTCGACGATTTCCGCAACGACCGGCCGGAAGACTATGCGCGCGGCTTCCCCTGGCATCCGCATCGCGGCATCGAGACGATTACCTAAGTGCTGGCCGGCAGCGTCGACCACGGCGAC
>JBFWXZ010000185.1:0-6149 GCA_050186955.1 Flavobacteriaceae bacterium | reverse complement strand
AAAGGCTGGCGCTACCGCATGGCGGCGGCAAGCGTGCCGTCGTCGAGATAGTCGAGCTCGCCGCCGACCGGAACCCCGTGGGCCAGCCGCGACACGCCGACGCCGGATCCGGCGAGCAGGTCGGTGATGTAGTGCGCGGTGGTCTGGCCCTCGACGGTCGCGTTCACCGCGAGGATGACCTCCTTCACCGCGTCGTCGGAGGCGCGCGCGATCAGCGGCGCGATCGCCAGGTCGTCGGGGCCGATGCCGTCGAGCGGCGACAACGTGCCCCCCAGCACGTGATAGCGCCCCGCCGTCGCCTTGGCGCGCTCCAGCGCCCACAGGTCGCCGACCGTCTCGACGACAACGATCAGCGACGGGTCGCGGCGCGGATCGGTGCAGATCGCGCAGGGGTCGGTGGTGTCGACATTGCCGCAGGTCGAGCACTTGCGGACATTGTCGAAGGCGGCCCGCATGGCGTCGGCGAGCGGCCCCAGAAGCTGCTCCTTGCGCTCGATGAGATGCAGGGCGGCGCGGCGCGCCGAGCGCGGCCCGAGGCCCGGCAACCGGGCCAGAAGCTGGATCAGACGGTCGATATCGCCCGACGCGTTGCGTTCGCTCATGGAGTTGCCGCCGGAAAGCGCCTCACATGCCGGGCAGCTTCATGCCGGGCGGCAGGCCGAGACCGCCGGTCACCTCCTGCATCTTCTCCGCCATCGCCTGCTCGGCGCGGCGGCGCGCATCGTTGACGGCGGCGACCACGAGATCCTCGACGATCTCCTTCTCGTCCGCCTTGAGCAGGCTAGCATCGATGCTGATCGCGCGCATTTCGCCCTTGCCCGTCACCCGTGCATTGACCATGCCGCCGCCGGCGCTGCCCTCGACCTCGAGCGCGTCGAGCTCCGCCTGCACCTCGGCGAGGCGCGTCTGCAACTCGCGCGCCTTGCCCATCATCTTCATGAAATCCATCAGTCGTCTCCATCGGGATCGCCGGTCTCGGGATCCTCGAGCCCGGCGGGCTCCTCCTCGCGAATCTCGCGGACCGTCATTTCGGCATCCGGCCATTCGGCCATCACCGCGGCGACGGCGGGATGCTGCCTGAGCTTCCGCATCCGCCCGTCCTCGGCGGCGCGGCGCTTCTCGCGCTCGGTCGGCTCGCCGCGCTCCTTCGACAGCGTGACCATCCAGGTCTCGCCGGTCCATTCGGTGAGGCGGCGGCTGAGATCGTTGTAGAGCCCGCTCGGCGCGCCGTCCTCCAGCGCGATCTCGAGCCTGCCCTGCTCCATGCGCACGGGGCGCACGAAGCGCTCCAGGAGCACCTTGAGCTGGATGTCGCGCTTGAGGTCGGCAAGCGCCAGCACGTCGGCGAAGGAACGCGGCTGGGCGACGGGCGCGGCCACCGGCTGGACGACCGGCGCGGGCGTCGCGCGCATCTCCGGCTCGGGCCGGAAGACAGGCATCGGCCGCCCGCCGCCGGTCTGGGCGCGGGCGCCGCCCGAGGGCTCGCCGCCGCCCGAAGCGGTTGGAACGGTATCCTCGGGCGCGTCGGCGAGGCGGCGAAGCGCCTCCTCCGGCGGCGGCAGGGTCGCCATATGGGCGAGCCGCACCAGCACCATCTCGGCGGCCTGCGCGGGGCGCGGGGCGGTCTCGACCTCGCCGTGGCCCTTCAGCAGGACCTGCCAGGCGCGCGACAGGGCGGAGACCGGATACGCGGCCGCGAAGGCGGCGCCGCGCACCCGCTCGTCCTCATTGAGGGCGGCGTCGGATTCAAGGTCCGGCACCAGCTTGAAGCGGGTGGCGAGATGGGCGACCTCGGCGAGGTCGTCGATGATCGCGAGCGGATCGGCGCCCACCGTGTCGAGCTCGTCGAAGAGCTTCAGCGCGCCGGAAACGTCGCCGCCCATCACCTTCTCGAAGAGGTCGAGCGTCAGGCCGCGGTCGGCGATGCCGAGCATGGCGCGCACCGCCTCCGCCTTGACCTCGCCGCCGCCGGCGCCGCCGGCATGGGCGATCGCCTGGTCGAGCAGCGACAGCGCGTCGCGCACCGAGCCCTCCGCCGCGCGGGCGATCATGGCGAGCGCCTCGGTCTCCGCGGCCGCCTCCTCCCTGGCGACGATGCCGGCGAGGTGCTCGACCAGCATCTCGCCGGGGATGCGGCGCAGGTCGAAGCGCTGGCAGCGCGACAGCACGGTCACGGGCACCTTGCGGATCTCGGTGGTGGCGAAGATGAACTTCACGTGGTCCGGCGGTTCCTCCAGCGTCTTCAGCAGGCCGTTGAAGGCCTGCCGCGAGAGCATGTGGACCTCGTCGACGATGAAGACCTTGTAGCGCGCCGAGACCGGCCGGTAGGCGGCGCTGTCGATCAGCTCGCGGATGTCGTCGATGCCGGTGTGGGAGGCGGCATCCATCTCGATCACGTCCATGTGGCGCGAATCGAGGATCGCCTCGCAATGCAGGCCCATCTCCGGCATGTGCAGGGTCGGCCCGCCGCTCCCGTCGGGAGCCGCGTAGTTGAAGGCGCGGGCGAGGATGCGGGCGGTCGTCGTCTTGCCGACGCCGCGCACGCCGGTGAGCATGTAGGCATGCGCCAGCCGCCCCGCCTCGAAGGCGTTGGCGAGCGTGCGGACCATGGCCTCCTGGCCGATCAGGTCGTCGAAGCTGCGCGGGCGATATTTGCGCGCCAGCACGCGGTAGCCGGTTCGCGGCCCCGCCGACACGGTCTCGAGGGGAAGTCCGTCCATGAGCCCCTTTGCCAAGTCTGCCGGTGAACCTGCGCCCCGCGCCTCAAAGGCGCGGCCCGGACGGGAATGCCGGGTGGGAGACTGGACATGCGACCCGGACCGAAACTCGTTGGGGCTGCTTCCTTCCGGACCTGACCCGGTTGGCGAGGGGCCCGCCCGCAGCCAGTCTCCCGGAGCGGTTATATCAGCCGCGGGCAGCCGCTTGGCAAGGGCGAAGGAGCGGATTTCCGACTCTTGCCTTTTGCCGCGCGGCGCGCATTGTTCGCCGGCCGGAGCCGATACCAGAGAGGGATGGCCTCGATAAATGCCCGAAGACTTCCAACTCGATGCGAAACTCGCAGCCGACACGATACCGGTGGCCGAGCTGACGCTCTGCACCGCCGTGCTGATGAACGATTCGCGCTTTCCCTGGCTTATCCTCGTCCCGAGGCGACCGGGCCTCGCGGAGATCATCGATCTCGGCGAGGCCGACCGGGCCGCGCTGCTCGACGAGATCGCGCTGGCGAGCCGGGCGCTGCGGGCGCTCCATCCCGGCTGCAAGCTCAATGTCGCGGCGCTGGGCAACGTCGTCTCCCAGCTTCATGTCCATGTCATCGCGAGGCATGCGGGCGATGCCGCGTGGCCGAAGCCCGTCTGGGGCGTCGGCGAGCGCACGGCCTATTCCGACGGCGCGGCGGCGCAGCGCATCGCCAAGGCGCTAAGGGAGGCTGCGGCATGAGGAACGAAGCCTCCCGCCGCACCGGCTTCTCGCGCAACGGGCTCGACCGGCAGGCGCAGTTCAGGCCGGACGCCGCGCGGCTTTCCGCCATGGCGGAAAGCGCCGACGCCCGCTTCGTGCTGGTCGCCGGCGACCGCATCTTGGTCGACGTCTCGCGGCAGCCCTGCGACACGCAGTTCGACCGGCCGACGGCGGCGCCGTGGATGGCCGGCGGCGAGCCGGTCTTCCTCGGCAGCGAGAACGGCCACGCCGTCTTCGCCGTCCCCGCGCTCGACGAGCCGGCGCTTCCCGACACCGTCAAGGCCATCGACCTGCGTTCCATCGCCATGCAGGGACTGCTCGGCGACAGCCAGACCGGGGCGGCGGCGCAGGCGCGCTCGCTCGTCCATTGGCACGAATCGCACCGCTTCTGCTCGCGCTGCGGCCAGGAGAGCGCGATGCGCGAAGGCGGCTATCGCCGCGACTGCCCGGCCTGCGGCGCGCAGCACTTCCCGCGCACCGACCCGGTGGCGATCATGCTGGCGGTCGACGGCGACCGATGCCTGCTCGGGCGGCAGGCGCGCTTCCTGCCCGACACCTATTCGGCGCTCGCCGGCTTCATCGAGCCCGGCGAGACGATCGAGGACGCGGTGCGCCGGGAGGTCTTCGAGGAATCCGGCGTGCGGGTCGGCGAGGTCCGCTACGTCGCGAGCCAGCCATGGCCGTTCGTGTCGTCGCTGATGATCGGCTGCATCGCCGAGGCCATCAGTCGCGAGATCGTCATCGACGGCGAGGAGCTGGAGGACTGCCGCTGGTTCTCCCGCGAGGACGCCGCCGCCATGATCGAGCGCCGCCACGTGTCGGGCCTGATGGTGCCGACGCCGATGGCGATCGCCTACACCCTCGTGCGCTCATGGGTGAGCGGCGAGACCGGCTTCGGCGATCAGCCCTCCTCGGGATAGCGGAGCACCGGCTCCTCGATCGCCTGCTCGCGGATCGTCTCGCGGAAGGGCGAGGCGCGGTAGACGCCGAGGATGCGGAACTCGCGGGTGAAATAGGAGAGCTCGTCGAGGGCGCGGGCGACATGGGGGTCGTGCGGGTGCCCCTCGACATCGGCGTAGAACTGGGTGGCGAAGAACTGGCCCTCGAGCTGGTAGGATTCCAGCTTGGTCATGTTGACGCCGTTGGTCGCGAAGCCGCCCATCGCCTTGTAGAGCGCTGCCGGCACGTTGCGGACGCGGAAGACGAAGCTGGTCATCACCGCGCCCTCGCCGCGCGCCGCCCATGCCGGCTTTCCCGACAGCACGATGAAGCGGGTGGTGTTGTGGTGCTCGTCCTCGACGTCGCCGGCGAGGATGTCGAGCCCGTATATCTCGGCCGCGAGCGCCGAGGAGAGGGCGGCCTGGGTCGGATCGCCGAGCTCGGAAATCTCGCGCGCCGAGCCCGCCGTGTCGGCGGCGATGACGGCCCTGAAGCCGTGCTTGCGGATCAGCTTGCGGCACTGGCCGAGCGCCATGACGTGGCTGCGCACATGGGTGACCCGCTCCAGGCTCGATCCCTTCGGCGCCACGAGCTGGTGATGGATCGGCATGAAGTATTCGCCGATGATCGACAGGCCGGAGGTCGGCATCAGGTGATGGATGTCGGCGACGCGGCCGGCGACGGAATTCTCGATCGGGATCATGGCCAGCGCGGCGCGGCCGTCGGAGACCTCCTGGAAGGCGTCCTCGAAGGTCGCGCAGGGAGCGGCCTCGTAGTCGGGATAGACGTCCCGGCAGGCGATATGGGAGTTCGCGCCCGGTTCCCCCTGGAACACGATGCGGCGGGAGGAATCGGTCATCTTGTCGGTCCGAGCGGAGGGGTCAAAGATCAGGCCCGGCCGGCCAGCAGGCCGCGGGCCATCTCGAGGTCGGCGGGAGTATCGACACCGACCGGAACCGAGTCAACGAGCGCCACGTCGATGCGCATTCCCGCCTCCAGCGCGCGAAGCTGTTCCAGCCGCTCGCGCTTCTCCAGAACCGACTGCGGCAGCGACACGAAGCGTTGAAGCGAGCGCGGCCGGTAGGCGTATATGCCGATGTGGTGGTAGTGTGGCCCCTCGCCGTGCGGCGCGGTGGCGCGGGTGAAGTAGAGGGCACGCAGGCGGCGCGCGTCGAGCGGGGAGCCGACGACCTTGACGACGTTCGGGTCGGCGCGCTCGCCGTCCTCGCGGATTTCCGCCGCGATGGTGCCGATATCCACCGCGGCGTCGGCGAGAAGCGCCGCCGCGGCGGCGATGTCGCCGGGCTCGATGAGCGGATAGTCGCCCTGGAGATTGACGATGACGTCGTGCCGGCCGGCCGGGTCGGCGATGCGCGCCGCCTCGAAGATGCGGTCGGAGCCGGACTGGTGGTCGGGGCTGGTCATCACCGCCTGAAAGCCGCTGTCGCGCACGGCGGCGGCGATCTCGGCGGAGTCGGTCGCGACGATCACCGGACCGACGCCGGCGGCCGCCGCGGCGGCGGCGGTGACGGCGATCATCGGCCTGCCGCCGAGATCGGCGAGCGGCTTTCCCGGCAGCCGCGTGGCGGCCATCCGGGCGGGTATGACGACGATCGGATTCACTTCCTCGGACACCAGCCCCCCCCCCGGCCTTCAGGGCTTGCAAAATCACGCCGGGCGCGCTCAAACGTCGCCCTTATACGTGTTGCGTTATCCGGCGGAAAGCGAGTAGTCTCCGCCGCGATTTCGAG
>JBFWXZ010000184.1:0-6196 GCA_050186955.1 Flavobacteriaceae bacterium | reverse complement strand
CCGCAGTCGGCATCGGGAATGTTCCCGTTCTCCCTGGGCTTTGGCATCGAGGACCTGGTTTCCGTGCTGTAGAGTGGGCCCGGGCGCGGATGCCGCGCCCGGGCCGAGTGCGGCGCGCGCCGAAGCGCGCGCCACAGGCTTCGGTCGGGAGGAACCTCAGCCGATCTCGCGGGTCCAGCGCTCGATCAGCGCGTCGCGCTGCGGGAGGATCGCTTCCCAGTTGATCTCGCGGATCGCGTTGACCCGCTCGGCGCCCATGACGTGCTTGGCGGCAAGCTCCGGCGGCAGCTCGACCTTGCTGTTGGTCGGGCTGTAGAGCTTGGGCGCGAAGGCCGTCTGGTAGGGCACGCTCAGGCAGTTGTTCACCCAGGCCACCGCGCCTTCCAGATTGCCGGTGTTCTTCGGGATCTGGCTGCCGGTGTGCTGGCCCCACACGCCCTCGACGGGCGTCGTCTTGGAGTAGTTGAGGCCGAAGTCGATGATCTGCTGCGAACGGTGGCCGTAGAACAGCGCGCCGTCGATCTCGTTCTGCTGCAGCAGGTTCATGCCCTCGCTGACGTTCTTGTAGATCTTGTACTTCTTCAGCTTCTTGATCGCCTCGAAGCCCGGATCGAGATTGTTCTCGTCGCCGCCGTGCAGCATGGCGGCGAGATAGAGGAAGGTCAGGCCGTAGGACTGGGTGACGTGCGGCACGCCGACGACGATGTCGGCCGCCCACAAATCCTTCCACGACTTGGGCGAGGGGAAGCGCTCGTTGTGATGGATCAGCGTGTATTCGTAGATGATGCTGCCGTAGTTGGCGGTCGTCGGCGGCTTGCAGCTCTCATAGACGTCGGCGATGTTCGACAGGTTGGCCGACTGGTCGGGCGCCCACAGGTCGAGCGAGTTGCCGACGATGGCGATCGAGTTGTCGACCGTGACCACGTCATAGGGCGCGGTGCCGCGCGACGCACGCAGCTTCGGCAGCAGCGTGGTGTCGTCCTCGACGGTGAACTCGACCTTGAAGGGGTGCTCGGATTCGAACTGCGGGATGACGGTGCCGCGCAGGATTTCCTCGAACGCGCCGCCGAAGGACTGCAGCCGGACCACGGACTTGTCCTGGGCGATGGCCGGCATCGGGAACTGGCTCGCCGTGCCGGCGGCCGCGCCCGCGACGGCGACCGATTTCAGGAAGGATCGCCGGTTCAGGCCATGCCCGAGGAGCCCCCGCATGGCATCGGTTTTCTTGTCTGCCATAATATTCTCTCACCTCTCTGTTGGACCGGTCTGGACTGCGAGGCTCAAGCGCCGATCCCGCGCTCGAGTCCCATCACTTTCTGCATCGCGAAGACCGCGCCGAAGGCCGCGATGATCAGCAGCGTCGAGACCGCAGCGATCATCGGGTCGATGGCGAATTCGATGTAGGAGAAGATCCTGATCGGGAGCGGCATGAAGCTTCCCGAGGAGAAGAAGATCGACATCGTCACCTGGTCGAAGCTGGTGATGAAGACGAAGACCGTGCCGGAGAAGATCGACGGCAACACCGCCGGGATGATGATGCGGCGCAGGATGCGCTGGCGCGACGCCCCGAGGCTCTCGGCCGCCTCGAGGACGGAATTGTCGAGCGACTCCAGCCCCGCGCCGAGCGTGCGGATATAGTAGGGCAGCGTCACCAGGATGTGGCCGAGGGTGACGGCGATCCACGGGAAATCCCAGCCCGACAGGTAGTAGACCTGCAGCAGCGCCACCGCGGTGACGATGGTCGGCAGGGTGAGCGGCGCGGTGACGAAGCTCTGCAGCACCTGACGCCCGACGCGCGAACCGAGCCGCAGGCCGAAGGCGGTCGGCGTGCCGATGAGCAGGACGCCGCCGACGGTGACGATGCCGATGAGCACGCTGTCGATGAAGGCGCGCAGGAAATCGGTGCGCGCGAACAGGTCGCCGTACCATTTCAGCGTGAAGCCGGAGGGCGGAAACTTGACGTAGGGCGTGGTCGTGAAGGACGCGCCAATGATCACGATCAGCGGAAACAGCAGGAAGAATACGACGGCCAGGGACGCCAGGTTCATCAGCCGGCTGTTCATTGCGCGGCGCTCCCCCGTTCGCGGAAGAACATGCCGTGGGCGAAGATGACGACGGCGTTGATGGCCAGCAGGATGAAGGCGAGCGTCGCGCCGAGCGGCCAGTTCAGCGAGAAGGTGAACTTCTGGTAGATGACGGTGCTGATCGTCGAGTAGCGGTGGCCGCCGAGAAGCTGCGGGGTCACGAAGGTGCTGATCACCGTGCAGAACACCAGCAGCGAGCCCGCGCCGATGCCCGGCAGCGCCATCGGCAGGTGCAGCTTGCGCAGGATGCGCAGCTCGCCGGCGCCGAGGCTGCGGGCGGCCTCGAAGATCGACCTGTCGAACCGGTCCATGATGGCGACCAGGCTGAGCACCATCAGCGGCAGCGAGATGTGGATGAGGCCGAGGCTGACCGAGATGAAGTTGCGGTTGATCGGCAGCGGATCGTCGATCAGGCCGGAGGCCATGACGAGGCTGTTGATGACGCCGTTGTCGCCGAGCAGGACGAGCCACGCATAGGAGCGGACGACCAGGTTGACGAGCAGCGGCGACAGCACCAGCACCATCAACAGCGTCTTGGTGCGGCCCTTGGTGTTGGAGATCGTGACCGCCAGCGGATAGCCCATCAGCAGCGTCACGGCGGTGACGAAGATGCCGAGCCAGATCGTGCTGAACAGCAGCGACACGTAGAAGGGATCGCCGAGGACGGAGAGATAGTTCTCGGCGGTGAATTCGTTGGTGAAGAGCTCGACGGGGTCGTATTTCTGGATGCTCAGATAGAACATGAACAGATACGGCAGCACCAGAAACAGGCCGTAATAGATGACGATGGGCGACAGCAGCAGCGGCGCGCCGACCCGCCGGTCGCCGGTTGAGAGATCGGCTGCGGCGGTCGCGCTGGCCATCAGGAGTTGCCCGCGCCCGCCGCGTGCTTGGCGAGGCTGCGCGCATCCAGCGGCAGCATCCGGCAGTTGCGGCGGTCCGCCGAAAGCCTGACGCGGCAGCCATTGGGGAAGTCGCGCGCCTTGTCGATCGGGATCTGCACCCGCAGCAGATCCTCGCCGTGGATGACCTGCAGCTCCGCCGCGAGCCCGAGATAGCGCACGGCCGCGACCTTCAGGCCGTCGCCGCCGGAGACCTTCTCGGCCTTCATCGCGTGATAGGGGACGTAGAGCACCGTCTCGTCGGCGGGCAGGTCCGGATGGGCCGCCGCCTGGAAGCGCGAATGGCCGTCGATGGTGGTCTCGATGACGCCTTTCGCCCCCGCTTTCATGGTGCCGCGCACCAGATTGCCGGCATTGACGAAGTCGCAGACCCAGGCGTCGCAGGGATTGGAGAAGAGTTCCTCCGGCGGCGCCACCTGGCGCAGCTCGCCGTCGCGCATGACGACGATGCGGTCGGCCATGGTCATCGCCTCCTCCTGGTCGTGGGTGACGAACAGGGCGGTGATGCCGAGGCTCTTCTGGAGTTCCTTGAGCTCGGTCTGCATGCGCTGGCGCAACTGCTTGTCGAGCGCGCTCAGCGGCTCGTCGAGCAGCAGGATATCGGGCTCGACGACGATCGCCCGGGCGAGCGCCACGCGCTGCTGCTGGCCGCCGGAGAGAGCGCGGGGGAAGCGGCCGGAAAGGTGATCGAGGCCGACGCGCGCAAGCGCCTCGTCGACCCGCCTGTCGGCCTCGGCGCGCGGCACGGCGCGGCAATCGAGGCCGAAGCGGACATTGTCCTGCACCGACATGTCGGGGAACAGGGCGTAGCTCTGGAACAGGAAGCCGATATTGCGCTTGCGGGTCGGGATGCCGAGGACGTTGGAGCCGTTGAGACGGATCTCGCCCTGGCCGGGATGGTTGAAGCCGGCGATGCTCCTGAGCAGCGAGGTCTTGCCGCAGCCGGAGGGTCCGAGAAGCGCGACGAACTCGCCGCGGCCGACCGCGAGGTCGATCCCCTTGAGGGCGGCGAAGCTGCCATAGAACAGCTTGAGCCCGCGGACCTCGAGCGCCGTATCACCGGTCTTCGCGGCCTTGGCCACCATTTGCGACGGATTCAGCAGCTTCTCGCTCCCGGCTCTCTGCCCCCCTGCGCGCCGTCAAATCCGACGCCGGGCATTGCCGAAAGCGTATCAACGCATAATTCTTAGTGTCAACTCTCTTTTTCTAAATGTAGCATTTCGAGCACGTTTATCGCTATATGTGTCAACAGATTGCCTGGTTGGCAACCATGGTGTTTGCACTTCGATTCCGGCTGTTCGCGCATTCAAGACAGGGAATAAACGCCGATAGAGGCGGTTTTCCGGGGAGAATCGACCACTTTCGGCGGCAGCGCTCGGGCGCGTCGTGACGCGGCGACGACGCGGAAGTTCTGGAAGTCGCCAGGAAAGTGGCGCGCAGGCGCCCCGGTCAGCGAAGCAGGAAGCCGCCGCCCATCTCGTCGCCGCGCTCGAGGGTGAAGGAGGCGCGACCCGTATAATAGGCATGGCCGCCAACCTCAACGCGCACCGCATCGAAGCGCCCCGCCCGTTCCCCGCGCAACGCGGCGCCGGTGAAGCGCGAGCCGGCGACGCTTTCGAAGAGGCGCCGCTCGCCAAGGCCGATGAGGCCGCGCGCATGCTGGAGCGCGATGCGGGCCGAGACGCCGCTGCCGGTCGGGCTGCGGTCGACCTCGCGCTCGGCGAAGACGCAGAGATTGCGGGTCGGCGCGGCCTCGAATGCGTCGCGCCCGTCGGTCAGGATCGTTCCGTAGAGAAAGGCGAGATCGGCGTCGCCGGGGTGCTCCAGCGCGATCTCGCGCGCCACCGCCCTGGTGATCCTGTCGGCGGCCTCCACCAGTCGCGGCAGCGGCGTCGTGCGAAGATCCATGCCGATGCGGGCCGCATCGAGGATGGCGTAGAAGGCGCCGCCATAGCCGATGTCGACCACGACCTCGCCGATACCCTCGACGTCGACCGCGCAATCCAGCGCGAAGGCGAAGGAGGGAACGCTCTCGAAGGAGACGGCGCCGCTGCGATACCCTCCCTCCGTCTCCTCGACGGCGACGCGGACGCGCACGAGGCCGCAGGGGCATTGCAGCGCGAGATCGGTGAATGGGGCCCGCGCCTCGACAATGCCGTGATCGACAGCGTAACGGCCGAGCGCGATGGTCGCGTGGCCGCACATGGTCGAATAGCCCTCGTTGTGGAGGAACAGCACGGCCATGTCGGCGCCGGGAATGTCCGGCTCGACCGGAATCACGCCGTACATGTCGTAGTGGCCGCGCGGCTCGTAGATCAGCATCTCGCGATAGCGGTCGAGATGCTCGCGGGCATAGCGGCGCTTGTCGAGGATGGTGCGGCCGGACACCGGCGGGTAGCCGGCGGTGACGATGCGGACCGGCTCGCCGCCGGCATGCATCTCCACCGTCTCGATGGCGGCCTCGAAATCCGCCGGCGCCCCGCCGACCAGCTCGACCATGCGTTTCCCCTTCCAACGACCGCGCCCGGAATGCGGTTGCGACCAAATGCCGTGTCGGAACCGGCGCGCGACGGGACTAGTCTGGACGCCTTCCAGTCACCGACCGACGAACCGGGCTTATCCCATGATTTCCGATGAATTGAAGCAATGGCGCAAGAGCGAACGCGAACGGCTGATCGCGGAACGGCTGGCGATCGCGCCGGCCGAGCGCAGGGCGATGTCCGAACGCATCGCGGCGGGCATCGAAAGGGAGATCGGCGACGTCCGCGACCGCACCGTCAGCATCTACTGGCCGTTTCGCGGCGAGCCCGACCTTCGCGCTTTCGCCGGACGGGTGAACGAAAGGGGCGGCAGGATCGCCCTGCCGATCGTGGTGCGCGCGGGGGCGCCGCTGATGTTCCGCCTGTGGAAGCAGGGAGACCCGCTGGAAAAGGGCGTCTGGAACATCCCGATCCCCGCCGCCGACGCCCCGGAAGCGGTTCCCGACGTGGTGATCGCACCGGTCGTCGGCTTCGATCCGCGGCGCTACCGGCTCGGCTATGGCGGCGGCTTCTTCGACCGAACGCTGGCCGGTCTCGGGGGCAAGCCGCTGACCGTCGGCATCGGCTTCTCGCAGCAGGCCATCGAGACGTTCCGCCCGCACGAGCACGAGATCCCGATGAACCTCATCGTCACCGAGGAAGGCCGGCGGGTAGCGCGCTGACTAGTCCT
>JBFWXZ010000183.1:0-6197 GCA_050186955.1 Flavobacteriaceae bacterium | reverse complement strand
AGCGTGGTGGTGATCTTGAGATCGCCGTTCGGCCGCTCGCGGGAGTCCGACAGCCGCGTCTTCACGCCCTGGAGCTGCATGAAGACCTGGTGCGCCGTGCGATAGAGCAGCTCGCCCTGCTCGGTCAGGATGAGGCCGCGGGCGTGGCGGTGGAACAGCGGCGTGCGCAGCTCCTGCTCCAGCGCGCTGACCTGCCGGCTGACCGCCGACTGGCTAAGCCCCAGCGTCTCGCCGGCATGGGTGAAGCTGCCGGCGTCGGCCGCGGCGTGAAATATCCGAAGCTTGTCCCAATCCATATGTGCGCACGGCCCCGAAACCCCCGAAACGGAGAGCCTACTCGGCCGCCTCCCTGGCGCCCTGGTGCGCGAGATAGCGCTCCGCGTCGAGCGCTGCCATGCAGCCCATGCCGGCCGCGGTGACGGCCTGGCGGTAAATGTCGTCGGTGACGTCGCCAGCGGCGAAGACGCCCGCCACGCTCGTATTGGCGGTGCCCGGCTCGGTGACGATATAGCCGCCGGGGCCCATCTCGAGCTGGCCGGCGAAGACCTCCGTCGACGGCGCATGGCCGATGGCGATGAAGACGCCGTCCGCCTTGATCTCGCTGGTGCGGCCGGTGTTGACGTTCTTCAGCCGCACGCCGGTGACGCCGAGCGGGTCGGCGGCGCCGAGAACCTCGTCGAGCACGCTGTCCCAGACGACCTCGATCTTGGGGTGGGAGAGCAGCCGGTCCTGCAGGATGCGCTCGGTGCGCAGCTCCCCGCGGCGGTGCACGAGGGTGACCCGCGAGGCGAACTTGGTCAGGAACAGCGCCTCCTCGACCGCGGTGTTGCCACCGCCGATCACCACGACCTCGCGGTCGCGGTAGAAGAAGCCGTCGCAGGTCGCGCAGGCGGAGACGCCGAATCCCTTGAACTTCTCTTCCGAGGGGATCCCCAGCCAGCGCGCCTGGGCGCCGGTGGCGATGATGACGCTGTCGGCCAGATAGACCTCGCCGCCGTCGCCGACGAGGCGGAACGGCCGGGTGGAGAAATCGGCGGAAACGATGTGGTCGGACACGAAGCGGGTGCCGACATGCTCGGCCTGGGCGCGCATCTGGTCCATCAGCCACGGGCCCTGGATGACGTCGGCGAAGCCGGGATAGTTCTCGACGTCGGTGGTGATGGTGAGTTGGCCGCCCGGCTGCAGGCCGGCGATCACGACCGGCTCCAGCATCGCCCGCGCCGCGTAGATCGCGGCGGTGTATCCGGCGGGGCCGGAACCGATGATGACAAGCTTGTGGTGTTGCGTGGCCATGAGGCGCGTCCGGTCGGTTGAAACAGAATCAGCCGTGTCTGCGCTTCGCACTCTCAGACCTGACGGCACGGTATATTTACGGGGGAGGGCGGCGAATATTCAAGGCTTTGACGCGGGCCGCGCACAGTTTCCGGCGAAATGGCGCGCGGGAAGAAATTTGTCGTATTTCCACGGCTTCCGCGCGCATCAATATTGCGTGGCGTCGAAACTGATCGTATCAAGCGCAGACAAGATAATTTCGGCTCCGGGCGGGAAATGAAAGCACGGCTCGATCGCATCGACTGGCAGATTCTCAAGGAGATGCAGTCCGAGGGACGCATCACCAATGTCGAGCTGGCGCGCCGCGTCGGCATTTCGGCACCGCCCTGCCTGCGCCGGGTGAAGGCACTCGAGGAGGCCGGGCTCATCCGCGGCTACCGGGCGATCCTCGACGGGCGGCAGCTCGGATTCGACGTCACCGCCTATGTCATGGTGTCGCTGCACAGCCAGGCGGAAAGCGACCTCGTCGCTTTCGAGGAGCAGGTGAAGAACTGGGCCATCGTGCGCGAGAGCTACATGGTCTCGGGCGAGGTCGACTTCCTGCTGATGTGCGTGGCGCCGGATCTGCGGACGTTCCAGAGCTTCGTCATCGACGAGCTGACGGCGGCGGCGAATGTCGACAGCGTCCGCACCATGCTGACCATCCGCAAGTCGAAGGACGAGGGCGGGCTGCCGCTCTAGAGCGGTTCAGGCGGCGCGAGCCGTTCAAGGCATCGGGATGTCGCCGGTGTCCTTCGGCACGCGGTAGCCGCGCTGCACGGCGGGGCGCTCGGCCACCCTCAGATACCATTCCCGGACATTGGGGAAATCCGCCAGGTCGACGCCCTGCCAGCCGAATCGCGAGGCCCAGGGCCAGATCGCCATGTCGGCGATCGAATAGTCGCCGCAGACGAAATCGCGCCCGTCGAGCCGCCGGTCAAGCACCCCGTAGAGGCGCTGCGCCTCCTTGCCGTAGCGCTCCTCGGCATAGGGCGCCTTGCCGGGATTGAACTGGAGGAAATGGTGGGCCTGGCCGAGCATCGGGCCGAAGCCGCCCATCTGCCACATCAGCCATTCGACGACCTGCCAGCGCGCCGCGCCGGCGGGCATGAAGCTGCCTGTCTTCTCCGCGAGGTAGAGCAGGATGGCGCCGGATTCCATCAGCGACAGGCCGGTGTCGCGGTCGACGATGGCGGGGATCTTGTTGTTGGGGGAGATCTTCAGGAAATCGGGCGCGAACTGCTCGTCCTTCATGATGTCGATGGCGTGGACCTCGTAGTCGAGCCCCATCTCCTCGAGCGCGATGGAGACCTTGCGGCCGTTCGGCGTCGTCCAGCTGTAGAGGTCGATCAAGGTTGTCTCCTTCGGCGGTTTTCTGCGATGCTGCGGCAGCCGAGGATCGCAGCGCGCATCCGACCTTGCAATCGCCGGCGACGAATGGCTCCCGGCACCGATACGCATGAAACGAATGGACCACGATGCTGCTGCCGCCACGCTTTCTCTTCACCGAGATCAACAAGCGCTGCAACCTGCGCTGCGGCCATTGCGACTTCTGGCAGCGTGACGACGACGACCGCGTCAACTACCTCTCGCGCGAAAGGCGCTCGGAGATTTTCGAGGAGCTGGCGGAGATCAGCCCCGACGCCGCCGTCGTCATCTGCGGCGGCGAGCCGATGCTCGATCTCGAGGAGTATCTCTTCGTCACCGGCCGCTGCCGGGAGCTCGGGCTGACCACGCTGTCGGTGGTCAACGGCACGCGCATCCGCAACCTCGCGATGGCCGAGCGGGTGATGCGGGAGGGGCCGGACGAGATCTCGATCTCGCTCAACAGCCACGTCGCCGCCGACCACGACGCGACGCGCGGCGTTGATGGGGCCTTCGACAAGGCGGTGCGGGCGTTGCGGCTGCTGGTCGAGGCGCGTCGCACCACCGGGCTGTCGCGGCGGCGCATCTACGTGATGGGCCTGATCCACGCCAGCAACTACCGCGATATCGGCGGGTTCTACGATTTCGTCCTCAACGACATCGGGGCCGACAAGCTGAAGCTCAACTTCCTCCAGCCGTCCTTCGGCCAGTCGGGAGAGGTCGATTCCTTCTTCGCCGAGCACGGCGAAATGGACGCGGCGATCATCGAGGCGCAGATCAGGGAGGCCGACGAGCGCCACGACCTCGGCATCAACCCGCGCTGGCTGTCGGCGGTGACGATGTATGCGCGGTCGGCCGCCAAGGCGCGCGACCGCGACCGCGGCTGGGGTTCGAAGGCGGGTACCAGCGAGCACATCTGCAACAGCTACGAGCGCAACGTCATGGTCGATCACTACGGCATGGCGCGGCTGTGCTTCTCGACCGGCTTCCAGGGGATGCGGCTGGAGAAGCCGGGCGATCTCAAGCGGTTCTGGCGCGACAGCGAGCCGGTGCGCCGGCGCATGCGCAGATGCAACCAGTTCTGCGGCGTCAGCCATTCGGTGAGGCGCGAAAGCTCGACCCTGGCGGGGCGGCGCAAGGGCGAGCAGTTCGCCGAGCGGGCGCTGGCGCGCGGCGGCGAGGCGCCGGCGGATCGCCCCGTCATCGAGCGCCTGCGCCGGCGCATCGGTCTCTAGGACGCAATCGACATTGCGCTGCCTGCTGATCAATCTCGACGCGCGGCCCGACCGTCTCGCGATGATGTCGGAGCAGCTCGGCCTGCTGGGCATCGCCTTCGAGCGGATTCGCGCCACCGAGCCGCACGAACTGCCGCCGCGCGACTGGCCGGACGGCCGCGTCCTGCTGACGCCGGGCGAACTCGCCTGCCTCGACAGCCATCGCCGCTGCTGGCGCGAGATCGCCGGCGGCGATGAGCCCGTTCTCGTCATCGAGGACGACATCTTCGTGTCGGCGCGGCTCGGCGACGCGCTGGCGGGGCTCGCGGACTGGCCGGGCCAGGCCGACATCGTGCGCTTCGAGACGCGCCTGCTGCCGGGGGTTCTGTCGGACCGCGCGGGCTTCACGCGCGGCGGGGTCAGGTTCCGCCGGCTGCACAGCACGCAATACGGCGCCGCCGCCTATATCGCGACGCCCGCCGCCGCGCGGCTGCTCGACGGTTTCGCGAACGACGCGACGGTCGCCGCCGACCACCTCGTCTTCGACGCCGAGGAGCCGTTCTTCGACAAGTTCAGGATCTACCAGTCGGACCCGGCGCTGGCCGTGCAGGGCGACATCCTCGCCGGAACGGTTCCCGACGCGCCCTACCATTCCGACCTCGAATCCGACCGGCGAAAGCGCTTCGACGCGCTCGATCCCTATCCGATCGTCGACGGCAGGCGGCAGATCACGCCGCTGCAGCGGCTGGGCAGGGAATCCAGGCGCATCCTGCGGCAGGCGGCGGGGAGGGTCGGCCGCGTGCGCGACCGCCTGCAGCATCGCACCCTGCAGATGATCGAGTTCGACCGGGCGGGCGTGGTGGTGGAGCTTCCCGGACCCTAGGGCCTAGCGGAACGCCACCGCCATGATCTCGTAGGCGCGGGCGCCGCCGGGAGCGGCGACCTCGACCGAATCGCCGACGCCCTTGCCGATGAGCGCGCGCGCGATGGGCGAGGAGATCGAGATCTTGGCCGACTTCACGTCCGCCTCAGCGTCGCCGACGATCTGGTAGACCTTCTCCTCCTCGGTGTCCTCGTCGATGAGGGTCACCGTCGCGCCGAACTTCACCGTGTCGCCCGACAGCTTGGTGACGTCGATCACGTCGGCGCGCGAAAGCTTGTCCTCAAGCTCGGCGACGCGCGCCTCGTTGAGGCCCTGGGCTTCCTTGGCGGCATGGTACTCGGCGTTCTCCGAGAGGTCGCCATGGGCGCGCGCTTCCGAGATCGCCTGGATGATCCGCGGGCGCTCGACCTGTTTGAGCCGGCGCAGTTCCTCCTGCAACGCCTCGTGACCGGCCGACGTCATCGGAACCTTTTCCATATTCATGGCTGCCTCGCACGCTCCTGCGCAAAAGGGTCAAACCGACCGTGCCGCCGAACCCCTCGTTCAGCACCACATCGCCGGCCTATCGGGAATAACTTCTTCATAGAGTGTGGGGGCGGCAATGACGATGGTCAAGCCGCGTTTGGGCCTGGTTGTGAACGATATTTGCCCCAAAGGAAGCAATTTCCTCGACTTTACGGGCCATCGCGTGTCTGGTGCGGGGCCTGCCGCTGGACGACGGCTGAATTTCGGGGGAACGGCGCCTATGTGCTGGAACGGGGAAGCATCCGCGGTGGTCGCCGCCATCGGCCTGGGATCGACGGCCTACGCCATCTACAAGCGCGAGCCGGTCGTCCTCACCACGGCGCTCGGCTACTTTTCGCTGATGGAACTGCTGCAGGCGGTCTCCTACACGGTGGTCGACCAGTGCGGAACGCCGCTCAACGAGTCGATGACCCTGCTCGGCTATCTGCACGTGGCGTTCCAGCCGTTCTTCATCAACGCTGTATCGCTGTTCTTCATCGCCAAGGCAGCGCGGGACAAGGTGGCGCCGTTCGTCTACGCAACCTGCTTCGTCTCCGCCCTGCTGCTGGTCCTCAACATCTACCCCTTCTCGTGGGCGGGGCTGTGCGAGCCGTATTTCCGCGAGATGTGCAGCACGCGGCTCTGCTCCTATTACGGCAATGTCCACATCGCCTGGGAATTCCCGATGAACGGGATGTTCAACTGGATGAAGCTCGAGGGCCACCGGCACATAAACGCCTGGATGATCTACGTCATACCGGCCTTCCTGCTGCCCATCCTCTACGGGTCGTGGAAGATGACGCTCTACCACATCTTCATGGGGCCGGTGCCCGCCCGCATCATCACCGGGTCGTCCGACGAGATGGCGGCGTTCTGGTGCCTGCTGTCGATCATGTTCCTGCTGATCGTCGTCAAGACCC
>JBFWXZ010000182.1:0-6255 GCA_050186955.1 Flavobacteriaceae bacterium | reverse complement strand
CTCCTCGACGGCGATCCGTGCGATCGCCGCGATGGCGTCGTCGGTGAATTCGAGCTCCACCTTCTCCGTCGCCATCAGCGCCACGTACTGGCGAATCAGGCTCGCCTCGGTCTCGGTCAAGATGCGACGGAAATCCTCCTCCGTCAGCGCCCTCAGCTCGACGCGGATCGGCAGCCGGCCCTGCAACTCGGGCAGCAGGTCCGAGGGCTTGGCGATGTGGAAGGCGCCCGACGCGACGAACAGGATGTGGTCGGTCTTCACCGGGCCGTGCTTGGTCGCCACCGTCGTCCCCTCGATCAGCGGCAGCAGGTCGCGCTGCACGCCCTCGCGGCTGACATCGGCGCCGCCGCGGTCGCTGCGCGCGCAGATCTTGTCGATCTCGTCGAGGAAGACGATGCCGCTGTTCTCGGTGATCTCGATGGCCTCGTGGACGATGCGCTCCTGGTCGATCAGCTTGTCGGACTCCTCGGCGATCAGCAGCGGGTAGGATTCGCGCACCGTGGTCCGCCGGGTCTTGGTCTGGCCGCCGAAGGCCTTGCCGAGCATGTCGCCGAGATTGACCATCTGGGCGCCCGGCATGCCGGGGATCTCGAAGCTCGCGCCGCCCGGCTGCTGCCTGACCTCGATCTCGATCTCCTTGTCGTCGAGCTCGTTGGCGCGCAGCCGCTTGCGGAAGGACTCGCGTGTCGTCGCTCCCGAGCCGGGGCCGACGAGGGCGTCGAGCACCCGGTTCTCGGCCGCCAGATGCGCCTTGGCCTCGACGTCGCGGCGCTTGCGGTCGCGCAGCTGGCCGATGGCGATCTCCACCAGGTCGCGGACGATCTGCTCGACGTCGCGGCCGACATAGCCGACCTCGGTGAACATCGTCGCCTCGACCTTGAGGAAGGGCGCGTCGGCGAGCTTGGCGAGGCGGCGGGAAATCTCCGTCTTGCCGACGCCGGTCGGGCCGATCATCAGGATGTTCTTCGGCAGCACCTCCTGGCGCAGATCGTCGCCGAGGCGTTGGCGCCGCCAACGGTTCCTGAGCGCGATGGCCACGGCGCGCTTGGCGTCCTTCTGGCCGATGATGAAGCGGTCGAGCTCGGAAACGATCTCGCGCGGTGAAAAGTCTGTCATGTCACTCGTTCCGTTAGACGACATTGGCGTCGTGTTGCATGATTTTCACGCCGCTGGCGCTGCCGGCAGGCGCGGGGAGGGGGCGGAAGCCCCCCTTCTCGCAGGCGCGGACCGCCGGCTTCTCACTTCGCATCGAGGGTTTCGACAACGAGGCTGTCATTGGTGAAGACGCAGATCTCGGCGGCGATGCCCATGGCCTTGCGGGCGATGGCCTCGGCGTCGAGGTCGCTGTCCATCAGCGCCCGCGCCGCCGACAGCGCGTAGTTGCCGCCCGAGCCGATGCCGATGACGCCGTTCTCCGGCTCCAGCACGTCGCCCGAGCCGGTCAGCACCAGGCTGATCTCCGGGTCGGCGACGATCATCATCGCCTCCAGATGGCGCAGGTACTTGTCTGTGCGCCAGTCCTTGGCGAGCTCGACGGCGGCCCGCATGAGCTGGCCGGGATACTGCTCGAGCTTGCGCTCGAGGCGCTCGAACAGGGTGAAGGCGTCGGCTGTGGCGCCGGCGAAGCCGGCCAGCACCTCGCCGCCGCTGCCGATGCGCCGCACCTTGCGCGCCGTGCTCTTGATCACCGTGTTGCCGATGGAGACCTGGCCATCGCCCGCGACGACGACCTTGCCGCCCTTGCGCACGGTCAGGATCGTCGTGCCGTGCCACTTCTCGCCTGTGCTCATGGATACGCTTTCCGGATACGCTTTCGCTGTGCGGGGAGGATGTCGCCGTTCATGTAGGTGCGTCGGCGCGCGAATGAAAGATGCGGGGTTTTACCGCCTCGCGCGTGAACCATCGCGGCAATGCGCGCTGGCATCGCCGCCGATCCCCTGTTAAAACCCGCGCCGCAGCCCTCCTCGCCCAGGATCGAGAGCATGAAACCGGCAGGCCGCAAGGCGACCATCCGCCGCGAAACCAGCGAGACGCGCATCGCCGTCGGGGTCGAACTCGACGGCAAGGGCTCGTCCGCGATCTCCACCGGCGTCGGCTTTTTCGACCACATGCTCGACCAGCTCGCCCGCCACGGCCTCTTCGACATCGAGGTCAGGGCCGAGGGCGACCTGCATATCGACGACCACCACACGGTGGAGGATGTCGGCATCGCCCTCGGCCAGGCCTTCGACAAGGCGCTCGGCGACCGCCGGGGCATCCGCCGCTATGCCGCCATCGACCTGCCGATGGACGAGGCGCTGACCCGCGTCGCCGTCGATGTCTCCGGACGCCCCTTCCTCGTCTGGCGCACCGAGTTCCCGCGCGCCAAGATCGGCACCTTCGACACCGACCTGGTGCGCGAGTTCTTCCAGGCCTTCGCCCAGAACGCGCGGGTCACGGTGCATGTCGAGACGCTGTACGGCGACAACAGCCACCACATAGCCGAGACCTGCTTCAAGGCGCTGGCGCGGGCGCTGCGCGAGGCCGTTTCGATCGACCCGAGGACCGCCGACATGGTGCCCTCGACCAAGGGCACGCTGACCGCCTGAGAGCGACGATGAAGATATTCACCGTGCATCGCCTCGCCGGCACCACCACCGAGGACACGAAGAGCGTCCGCTTCGTGCCCGAGGGCTTCGCGTGGCTCGGATTCCTGCTGGCGCCCTTCTGGCTGATCTGGCACCGGCTCTGGCGCTGGCTCCTCGTCTATCTCGTGCTGTCGGCGCTGCTCGTCGTCGGCGCGCTGTTCCTCGGCTTCAGCGAGCCGACCGGAACCTGGCTGTCGCTGCTTCTCGGTCTTTTCGTGGGGCTTGAGGGTAACAACTGGCGGCGCGCGGCGCTTTCCCGCCGCGGCTATGTCGACGACGGCGTCGCCGCCGGCGCGACGCTGGAGGAGGCCGAGCTCGCCTATTTCGCCGCCCGCGGCGTCTCCGTCCCGCTGCCCGTGAGGGCCCCGGTCGCGCCCGCCGCCGCCCAGACCGCCTCGCAGGCCGCCTCCCCGGTCGGCGGCATCGGCCTGTTCTCCGCGGAACGATAGATCCATGCAGACAGTGGCGATCGTCGATTACGGGTCGGGCAACCTCCACTCGGCCGAGAAGGCCTTCGCCCGCGCCGCCGCCGAGACCGGCGTGGAGGCGGCGATCGTCGTCACCGACGATCCGGAGGTCGTGCGCCGCGCCGACCGTATCGTGCTGCCCGGCGTTGGCGCCTTCGCCGATTGCCGCGGCGGTCTCGACGCCGTGCCGGGCATGACGCAGGCGTTGCGCGAAAGCGTGCGCGAGAGCGGCCGTCCGTTTCTCGGCATCTGCGTCGGCATGCAGCTCATGGCGACGCGCGGCGTCGAATACGTCACCACCGAGGGTCTCGGCTGGATCGCCGGCGACGTGGTCGAGATCGCCCCCGCCGACAGCGCGCTGAAGATCCCGCACATGGGCTGGAACCAGCTCGAGGTGGCCCGTTCCCACCCCGTGCTCGACGGGCTGGAGAGAAGCCTGCATGCCTATTTCGTCCACTCCTACCACCTTCGGGCGGCGGACCCGTCCGACGTCCTGGCGACGACCGGCTACGGCATGGCGGTGACCGCCGCCGTCGCCCGCGACAACATGTTCGGCACCCAGTTTCATCCCGAGAAGAGCCAGGCGCTGGGCCTCGGGCTGATCGGCAATTTCCTGAGGTGGCGGCCGTGATCCTCTATCCCGCCATCGACCTCAAGAACGGCCAGTGCGTGCGCCTGAAGCTCGGCGACATGAGCCAGGCGACGGTCTATTCGGCCGATCCGTCCGCGCAGGCGCTGTCGTTCGAGGAGCTCGGCTTCGAGTGGCTGCATATCGTCGATCTGGACGGTGCCTTCGCCGGCGGCTCGCGCAACGGCGAGGCGGTGGAATCGGTGCTCGCCACGGTGAGGATGCCGGTGCAGCTCGGCGGTGGCATCCGCGACGAGGCGGCCATCGACCGCTGGCTGGAGCGCGGCGTCGCCCGCGTCATCCTCGGCACCGTGGCGCTGCGCGATCCCGACCTGGTGCGCCGCGCCGCGCGCCGGCTGCCCGGCCGCATCGTCGTCGGCATCGACGCCCGCGGCGGGCAGGTCGCTGTCGAGGGCTGGGCGGAGACCAGCGAGATGACCGCGCTCGAGCTCGCCCGCCGCTTCGAGGACGCCGGCGTCGCCGCGATCGTCTATACCGACATCGATCGCGACGGCGTGCTGACCGGTCTCAATGTCGAGGCGACGCTGGAGCTTGCCGGCGCCGTGTCGATCCCCGTCATCGCCTCCGGCGGTCTCGCCTCGATGGACGATGTCGAGCGCCTCTGCGCCCCCGATGCCGCGATCCTCGACGGCGCGATCACCGGCCGCGCGCTCTATGACGGACGTATCGATCCGGCCGCGGCGATCGCGCTGCTGAAGGCGAGGGGCGCGGCCTGATGCTCAAGAAGCGCGTCATCCCCTGCCTCGACGTCAAGGACGGCCGCGTCGTCAAGGGCGTCAACTTCGTCGATCTGCGCGACGCCGGCGATCCGGTCGAGGCGGCGCGCGCCTACGACGCCGCCGGCGCCGACGAGCTCTGTTTTCTGGACATCACCGCCAGCCACGAGAACCGTGCCATCATCTTCGACGTCGTGCAGCGCACCGCCGAGCAGTGCTTCATGCCGCTGACCGTCGGCGGCGGCGTGCGCGAGATCGCCGACATCCGCAAGCTGCTGCGCGCCGGCGCCGACAAGGTCTCGATCAACACCGCCGCGGTGAAGGACCCGGAATTCGTGCGCCGCGCCGCGGAGAAATTCGGCAACCAGTGCATCGTCGTCGCCATCGACGCCAAGCGGGTCTCGGGAACCGACGAGCCGCCGCGCTGGGAAATCTTCACCCATGGCGGCCGCAACGCCACCGGCATCGACGCGGTGGAGTTCTCGCGGAAGGTCGCCTCCCTCGGCGCCGGCGAGATCCTGCTGACCTCGATGGACCGCGACGGCACCAAGGCCGGCTTCGACTGCGCGCTCACCCGCACCGTCGCCGACAGCGTGCCGGTGCCGGTCATCGCCTCGGGCGGCGTCGGCACCCTCGACCATCTCGTCGCCGGCGTCCGCGACGGCCACGCCAGCGCCGTGCTTGCTGCCTCGATTTTCCACTTCGGCGAGCATACGGTGGGAGAGGCCAAGCGCCACATGGCAGCCGCCGGGCTCGCCATGCGGCTCGACGGGCTGGCCTGAGAAGGGGAACGGCTATGACGTCCGCCGCAATGGACTTCGACAGGCTGATGGCGATCGTCGCCGAGCGCGCCGGCGCCGATGACGGCACCTCCTATACCGCCGAGCTGGTGCGCGCGGGCGTCCACCGCATCGCCAAGAAGCTCGGCGAGGAAGGCGTCGAGACGGCGCTCGCCGCCGTCGACGCCGACGACGCCGCGCTGACCGCAGAGGCGGCCGACCTCCTCTATCACCTCGCGGTGCTGCTCACCGCGCGCGGTATCCCGGCCGAGGCCGTGTGGGCGGAGCTGGAGCGGCGCACCGCGCGCTCGGGGCTCGCCGAGAAGGCCGCCCGGAGCGCGGGCGGGCGATGATGCTGAACACGATGGAACGCGCGGTTCGCCAGCAGGTCTCGCCCTTCATGACCTTCACCCGCTCCGAGTGGGCGGAGCTGCGCGCCGACACGCCGCTGACGCTCACCGAGGAGGAGGTCCGCCACCTGCGTGGCGTCATCGAGCAGCTCGACCTCGACGACGTGGTCAAGATCTACCTGCCGATGTCGCGCCTGCTCAGCCTCTATGTCCACGCCGCGCAGGAGCTGTTCCACGCCACCGAGACCTTTCTCGGGGCCGACGACGGCAAGGTGCCCTACATCATCGGCGTCGCCGGCTCGGTGGCGGTCGGCAAGTCGACGACCTCGCGCATCCTGCGGGCGCTGCTGTCGCGCTGGCCCAACACGCCGAAGGTCGACCTCGTCACAACCGACGGCTTTCTCAAGCCCAACGCCGAGCTCGAGGCCGAGGGGCTGATGGACCGCAAGGGCTTCCCGGAAAGCTTCGACCTGCCCTCGCTGCTGCGTTTCCTCGGCCGCATCAAGGCCGGCGAGCGCAATGTCGAGGCGCCCGTCTACTCGCATTTCGCCTACGACGTGCTGCCCGACCAGAAGATCGTCGTCGACCGTCCCGACATCCTCATCCTCGAGGGGCTGAACGTGCTGCAGACCGGCCTGCCGCCGCGCGGCGGAGATCGGAAGAGCGT
>JBFWXZ010000181.1:0-6347 GCA_050186955.1 Flavobacteriaceae bacterium | reverse complement strand
CGAAAGCCACTTCGGCAGGGCGGCGGACGCCTGCAACGTCACCCAGCCGACGCTGTCGGCGGGGATCAAGCAGCTCGAGGGAATGTTCGGGGTGCGCCTCGTCAATCGCGGCTCGCGCTTCAAGGGCTTCACGCCGGAGGGCGAGCGGGTGCTCGAATGGGCGCGGCGGATCGTCGGCGACAGCCGGGCGATGCGCGACGAGATCGCCGCGCTCCGCCACGGCATCACCGGGCTGCTGCGCATGGCGGTCATCCCGACCGCGCTGCCGATGGTGGCCGAGCTGACGACGCCGCTGCGCGACGCGCACCCCAATCTGCGCTTCTCGGTGCGCTCCTGCACCTCCATCGAGGTGCTCGAGCAGCTCGAGGAGCTCGAGATCGACGCCGGGATCACCTATCTCGACAACGAGCCGCTGGGGCGGGTGACGGCGGTGCCGCTGTTCCGCGAGAGCTATCGCTACCTGACCGCGCCGGACCATCCCCTCGCGCAGCGCGAGAGCGTCACCTGGGAGGAGGTGGCGCGGCTGCCGCTGTGCCTGCTGACGCCCGACATGCAGAACCGCCGCATCCTCGACCGGCGGCTGCGGGCGGCCGGTGCGGCGCCGGAGATCACGCTGGAATCGAACTCGATGATCCTGCTCTATTCCCATGTGAAGACGGGCCGCTGGGCCAGCGTCATGCCGGAGCGGATCGCCTCGATGCTCGGCCTGACCGACTTCCTGCGGGCCATCCCCATCGTCGAGCCGGAGGAGATTCACGAGGTCGGCCTCGTGGTCGCCTCGGTCGAGCCGATGACGCCGCTATCGGCGGCGCTGGTCGACGTCGCGCGGAAATTCGCCCGGTAGGCGGGGAATGGGTAGCTGACCGATTAGCCGCGGCCGACGAAGGGCATCTTCGTCGCCATCACGTTCATGAACAGGATGTTCGCCGACAGCGGCAGGGACGCCATGTGGACGACCGCGTCGCCGACGATCGAGACGTCCATCAGCGGCTCCGGCATGATGTCGCCGCGCGGCTGCAGGGCGCCGTCGCCGAGCCTCTTGGCCATGTCGGTCGCGGCGTTGCCGATGTCGATCTGCCCGCAGGCGATGTCGTAGGGGCGGCCGTCGAGGGCGATGGTCCTGGTGAGGCCGGTGATCGCGTGCTTGGAGGTCGTGTAGGGCACCGAGCCGGGCCGCGGCGCATAGGCCGAGATCGAGCCGTTGTTGATGATGCGGCCGCCCATCGGCTTCTGTCGACGCATGAGGATGAAGGCGGCGCGGGCGCACAGGAACGAGCCCGTCAGGTTGACGTCGATGACCTTGCGAAAGCCCGCCGGGTCGATCTCGTCGATGGTGGCGGCGGGGATGTTGATCCCGGCATTGTTGAAGAGCACGTCGAGGCGGGAGAACTGCTCCTCGATGCCGGCGAAAAGCCCGTCGACCTCGGTTTCCTTCGACACGTCGGCGGGCATGACCACTGCCTTGCCGTCGCCGCCGGCGAGGGTCTCCTCCAGATTGTCGCGTTTGCGGCCGGTCAGGATGCAGGTGAAGCCGGCCTTCATCAGCGCATGCGCCGCCGCGCGGCCGACGCCCGATCCCGCTCCGGTCACCAGAGCGATTCTTCCCTCATTGCTCATCCCGCGTCCTCACAAGGTTTGTCCGCAACGTATACGCAGCTTATCGGCCGGGGCCCGCATCCGGTCAAGCGCCGGGCAGGGCGGCGGCCGGTCGGCAGGGGTCGGGTGGCGGGGACCTCGAAAAAGAAAATGCCCCGCGAACGGGGCATTCTGATCTCGATGGTTGCGCCACGCCCGTGGGCGGGCGTCACTGCTCAATCGCCGGCGGAAGCGGAATCCCGCTCCTTTCGCGACCTTGCCGTTTCCCTAGAAGGGGCTGGGCGGAAGCGGGACCCAAATGACCGGCGATCCCTCGGCGGTATATTCGCCGAGCGTGCCGCGGCGGACCATCGCCGGCTTCTCGTAGCTGCGCTTCATGACGGTCACTCCTCGATCGCAGGCGGAAGCGGGACCCAGATGACCGGCGATCCCTCGGCGGTGTATTCGCCGAGCGTGCCGCGGCGGACGTATTCAGGCTTCAAGTATGGCGTACGCTGCATCGACTGCCCCCGAAAAGCTGTTCTGCATTGTTCCGGGCACGCTGCAGCACGTCCCGAAGTTACGTAGCGTTGATAGCCTCTGGCGTAAGCGGGCACAACCCCGCAGAACGCCTTATTCCGTATCGTCTTCAAGGATGGAAAACGGCCGGACCCTCAGCTTCGTGCGGTGGTCGTCGGGCGACGCCCTGCGGCCGGCGACATCTTCTCCCCGGCGGTAGTTCCCGGGCCATTTCCGGCGCCGCTCGGGCGAATCGGGCTGCTGGAGCGCGTCGTTGAACATGCCGCGCACGCGCCCCCATTCCTTCATGTAGGAGTCCATCTCCGAATCCGCCGACAGCAGGCTCAGGCGCGGCTCGACCGCTTCGATCTCGCCGCGCTTCACCGGGAAGATGTGGCAGATCGGATCGCCCTTGCGGAAGCGCACGGCGGTGCCCGGCCGGGTCATCTTCCAGTGCATGGCGACGGAGGTGCGCAGCCAGTCGGTCTCGACCATGCCGGTCAGCGGCGTGGCGCCGTCGACGGGAAAGTTGGGCGGCCCCTGGAAGACGAGGTCGTAGCCGGGTTCGGTGACGAAGACGGCGGGCAGGCGGTAGCTGAAGATGCCGCCGCCGAAATGGCTGACGACCGCGTTCACGGGCTCGTCCTCGAGTACCGCCAGGCAGTCGCGATGCTCGCCGCCGTTCCACACCGCGGTGAAGCCGACCGGCGAGAGGATCTCCCAGCCGTGCTGGTTGGCGATGAGCATCGGCAGGCAGCCATAGGCGAACTTCTCGACGAAGGCGTCCAGCCACTCGCGGTCGGCGCGCGCGGGGCGGATGTCGAGGCTCATGCCGTCCTCGAGATAGACGTCGAGCTTCATGTCGCGGCGTTCCGATCGTCGGCCATGCGCATGGGTTAGGATCATCCGCCCGGCGAGTCCAGCTTGCCCGGGCCCCGCGCGTTCCCGCCCCGGCTTGCCGTCGCCGGGAATTGCCGGTAGGCGAAGGCCCGCAAGGTACAAGCGGGGACGGCCGACCGGTTCATGAAGACGATTTTCACCCTGGCGACGGGCCGCTCCGGCACACGGTTCCTGAGCGGCATCCTCAAGCGCAACGTCAGGGGCGTGGTGGTGCGCCACGAGCCCTATTTCGACCGCTGGAACCCCAACCTCTTCGGCAGGCCGATCCACGACAACCTGGTCGGCGACCTCGAGTCCGTCCGCGCCGAGGTGCGCAAGAAGCACGAATGGGTGAGCGGCACCGACGCCGAGGTCTATGCGGAGACGAGCCACGCCTTCCTGAAGTCGTGGGCCGATGTCGGCATGGAGTTCTTCCCCGACATGAAGCTTGTGCATCTGGTGCGCGACGCGCTGAAGACGGCGCGCAGCGAGGCCAATCGCGAGATCCAGCTGCGCAAGTTCCAGATCCCGTTCCGCCGCTACAGGGCGAGCGACGGGCGCAAATATTTCCGCTGGTCGCTGACCGGCAGGGAACCGATCTACGAGCATTTCGGTCCGCACGAGCTGAGCCTGTTCCAGCGCTACGTGGTGCAGTGGATCGAGATCGAGAACCGCGCCATGCGCTTCCTCGACCGCTACGGCAAGCATGGCGATTGCTTCACGATCCATTCGCCGAAGGAGCTCGACGATCCCGGGCGCATGGGCGAGATGCTGCGCGTCCTCGGCGTCGAGCAGCGCTACCCGCAGATCGTCATCGGCGGCCACCAGAACCGCACGCCGGGCGCGCGCACGATCATCACCGACGACGAGGAGCGGCAGTTCCGCTTCGTCATCGACCGGCTGCCGGCGTCTGAGCTGGAGATTTTCGCGAGGCCGCCCTATTCGGCGTGGCCGTGGTCGCAGCGGCTGCTGAAATAGGCCTCAGCGCCGCTGCGCGCGGCGGGCGTCGAGAAATTCCCTGACCTTGAGGGCGCCGGCCATGGCGCCGTCCTCGCCGGAGACCCGTTCGGACAGCTCCGCCGCCTTGCGCGCCAGCGCCGCGTCCCCGCCCAGCCTGCGCAGCTTGGCGACGACGGCGGGAACGCGATAGCGGCGCGGCAGCAGGCTGTCGGCAACGCCGAGCCGTTCGAGCCGGGCGGCGTTGTCGCGCTGGTCGCCGAGGAAGGGAACGACGAGCTGCGGCTTGCCGGCGCGCAGCGCCTCCGCCGTGGTGCCGATGCCGCCGTGGTGGACGACGATCGAGGCGCGCGGGAAGATCTTCGCGTGCGAGAGATATTCGCGCACGAAGATGTCCTCGTCGGCGAGGCCCTTCAGCTCGGCGCCGTGCTCGGAGCCGACGAGCAGGATCGCGCGCATGCCCAGCGCCTTGATCGCCGACTTGCATATCTCGAAGAAGTTGCCGCGGATATTGGTCGCCAGCGTCCCCAGCGTGAAGACGACGGGGGGAGGGCCGGCGGCGAGGAAGTCCTCGAGCTCCCGGTCGCCCGAATGGGCGCCGACGATGCCGCTGTCGAAATAGGGAAAGCCGACGATGCTGGTGTTTGGCGGGTGGTCGGGCTGGGGGCCGTGGAAATGCGGCGAGAACAGCCCGATCACGAATTCGGCGTCGTTCATCTGGTGCACGAGCCGCGCCCGCGACAGCTTCGGCATGCCGAGCCATTGGCGCAATTCCCGTAGATGCCGGAGCTGCTGGCCGAGGATGCGGTGGACGATGCCGATGGCGGCGCGGTTGTAGGCGACGGCGATCCGCGATTTCGGTCGCGCGATCATCGGCAGCGCGACGCCGCCGGCGGGAGGGTCGTATGCCGACCACATGACGATCGGATAGAGCGCCATGATGCCCCAGGGGATGCCGCGCTTCTCGGCGATGACGCGGGCCGGGAAGGAGAGCGGATGGGCGATGATGAGCTCCGCCCCCCCGCACGCATCCGCCATTTCCCGGGCATGCTTCCCAATCAGCATCATCGCCATCTTGTGGATGATGTAGCTGGGATCGCGGATCATCTTCTCGACGACGTGGCCGGGGGTCATGCCCCAGATCTCGTACATCTCCGAGATGCTCGTGCCGGCGGGTGCGAAATCCAGCCCCGCCTTCTCGACGATCTGCCGGTAATCGCTCCACGAGGCGATCATCGGGCGGAAACCGATCTCCTTCAGCGCGCGGCCGAAGGCGACGACCGGGAACAGGTCGCCCAGCGATCCGAAGGTCGCGAGAACGATTTTCCGGTCTTTTTCCATCGGTGTTCCCGTAATGCCGGCCGGCGGCCTCCCCGCGGCCGGCGCGGCGCAGGGGAGCAATGCCTGTCAGGCGGCCTCAATGCAAGGGGTGGGAAGCGCTTCGGCGCGCGGCCGACGCGGGCGCATCAGTACCGCCAGTCGAGCAGCCGGCGCTCGACGATGCCGACCAGCCAGTTGATGGTGACGCCGAGCACGCTGAGGATGGTGACCCCGGCGAACAGCTTTTCCAGGTCGTAGAGCGCGCCGGCCTCGAGGATGTAGGCGCCGATGCCGTATTCGGCGCCGAGCATCTCGGCGGCGACCAGCAGGATGATGGCGATGGCGAGCGAGATGCGCAGCCCCGACAGGATCGCGGGCAGGGCGCCCGGCAGCACGATCTTGCGCACGACCGACCACCAGGTGAGATCGAAGCTCTGGCCCATGCGGATCAGCGTGCGGTCGACATTGTCGACGCCGCCATAGGTGGCGACCACGGTCGGGGTGAAGGTGCCGAGCGCGATGAGGGCGTATTTCGACGGCTCGCCGATGCCGAACCAGATGACGAAGAGCGGCAGCAGCGCGATCTTCGGGATCGGGAAGATCGCCGCGACCAGCGGCACCAGCCCCGAGCGGGCGAGGCTGAACAGGCCGATCAGCAGGCCGATGGCGACGCCGGCGGCGATGCCGAGGAAGCTGCCGGCGGCGAGGCGGCCGAGCGACGGCACGAGATGCTTCCACAGCAGGCCGGAGCGGTAGAGGTCGACGAGGGTTTCGAGCACCGCGGAAGGACGGGGCAGGGTGAGGTTGGAAATCCAGCCCTGCCGCGTGCCGAGTTCGAGAATGGCGATGATGGCGGCGAAGACGAGCGGCGCGACGAAGCCGATGCGGCGCGGCAGGAAGCCGCCGCCGCGGAAGGGCACGCCGCGGGCGTTTTCGGCCTCAGGCACCGACCAGCTCCTTGTCGGCGGCCTCGACCTCGTCGCGCATCGACTGCCAGAGCCGCGCGCGGATGGCGTTCAGCGCCGGGTCGTCGGCGCCGCGCTCGCCGATCGGGGTGTCGATGGCGACGACGTCGCGGATGCGGCCCGGGCGGCGCG
>JBFWXZ010000180.1:0-6380 GCA_050186955.1 Flavobacteriaceae bacterium | reverse complement strand
CGACCACTCGTCCGTCCGCCCGAGGCCGGAATCCAGCAGGGCGATCGCTACGACCCCGGATGGCTATCGCTTCCCGTTCCCCGCCCCATACTCTGCGTCATCACCGGGCTCGACCCGGTGATCCATTCCGCCGTCGCGTCGGCAGACATGGCGGGAGCGAAGGTTCGCAGCGGGATTGGAATGGATCGCGGACCCAAGTCCGGCAATGACGGTTTGTTGCGAGGCATCAGTCCCGATCGTCATTCCGGCGAAGGCCGGAATCCAGAACGACGACAGCTATGAACCCGGGTGCTCGATGATCTTCCCGATCCGCGCCATCCGCCGGAATTGAAGACCTCGCGGCGGAGGAGCTTCGCCCCCGCCATCCGCGCTGACGCCTTGCCGTTTCCGGGCGCTTTGGCTAGGTAGGCGCGTCCGCCGCCCGCAGGCGGATTTTAGCGTTCATCCTGTAGTCGTCCGGGGACCGTCATGGCGAAGACGCCGAAAGCGCTGATAGAGGCGAGGAAGCCGCGCGGCTTCGCAGACCGCGACGCCGGCGAGGTCGCCGCCTATCGCGACATGCTGGCGCGGATAGCCGCGCAGTTCGAGAAATACGGCTTCGATCCCGTCGAGACCCCGGCCATCGAATATACCGAGGCGCTCGGCAAGTTCCTGCCCGACAGCGACCGGCCCAACGAGGGCGTCTTCTCCTTCCAGGACGACGACGAGCAGTGGCTGAGCCTGCGCTACGACCTGACCGCGCCGCTGGCGCGCTACGTGGCGGAGAATTTCGACCGCCTGCCCAAGCCCTACCGCAGCTACCGGCAGGGCTACGTCTTCCGCAACGAGAAGCCGGGGCCGGGCCGCTTCCGCCAGTTCATGCAGTTCGACGCCGACACGGTGGGCACCGCCAGCCCCGCCGCCGACGCCGAGATATGCATGCTGATGGCCGACACGCTGGAGGCGGTCGGGATCGCGCGCGGCGACTACGTCATCCGCGTCAACAACAGGAAGGTGCTCGACGGCGTCATGGAGGCCATCGGCCTGGGCGGCGACGAGCATGCCGGCACCCGCCTCACCGTGCTGCGCGCCATCGACAAGCTCGACCGCCTCGGCATCGTTGGGGTGAAGGAGCTTCTCGGCGCGGGGCGTTGGGACGGCGGCAAGGAAGGCGAGGGCGATTTCACCAAGGGCGCGGGGCTTTCCGATGCGCAAATCGGCGACATGGTCGCTTACCTCAGCGATCCCGACTGGCTTCCACAGAGCCAGACCTACGCTGACGGGCATGGCGAACTGCTACAGATCGATGAGCTCGTTCGCGCCGCCGGTTATGACGAGGGGCGTATCAGGGTCGACCCGACCGTCGTCCGCGGCCTCGAATATTACACCGGCCCGGTCTTCGAGGCCGAGCTGACCTTCGAGACCGTCAACGAGAAGGGCGAGAAGGCCCGCTTCGGCGCCGTCGCCGGCGGCGGCCGCTATGACGGGCTGGTCGCCCGCTTCCGTGGCGAGGAGGTGCCCGCCACCGGCTTCTCCATCGGCGTCTCGCGCCTGTTCGCCGCGCTCTCCAATCTCGGCAAGATCGGCGCCGGCGACGTCGCCGGCCCGGTCGTCGTCCTCGTCATGGACAGGGACCGCATCGCCGACTACCAGCGCATGGCCTCGACGCTGCGCGACGCCGGCATCCGCGCCGAGATGTATCTCGGCACCTCGGGCATGAAAGCGCAGATGAAATATGCCGACCGCAGGCGAGCGCCCTGCGTCGTCATCCAGGGCTCCAACGAGCGCGAGGCCGGCAAGATGCAGATCAAGGACCTGATCGAGGGCGCGCGCCTCGCTCAGAAGATCGAGGGCCACGAGGAATGGCGCGAGGCCCGGCCCGCCCAGGTCGAGGTCGAAGAGGCGGCGATGGTCGATACGGTGCGCGGCATACTCGCCCGCCACTCGCATCGCTGACGCCCGCGCCCTTTTCGCCTCGCAAGCCCGGCGGCTTGCTGTTACAGCACTCCCCGAAAAAACCACGACCGTCAGGACCCATCCAGGACCCATGGTGCTCGACGACAGGACACGCGACTTCGCAGCCCCGCTGGCCGATCTCTTCGCCGGCGCCGGACTGGTGCGCGCCGAGCCGGCCATCCTGCAGTCGGCGGAACTCTTCCTCGACCTCTCCGGCGAGGACATCCGCCGCCGCCTGCTGCTCGTCCAGTCGCCCGACGGCAGCGACCGCTGCCTCAGGCCCGACTACACCATCCCCGTCGCCTGCGACTTCCTGGCGGGTGGCGCCCGCGCCGGCGGCTACTGGTATCTCGGCCCCGTCTTCCGCTACCGCTCCGGCCTCGGCGCCGTCGAGATCCCGCAGGCCGGCGTCGAGCGCTACGGCGAGGCCGACCGCGCCGAGGCAGATGCGGCGATCCTCGCCCTGGCGCTGGAGACGCTCGCCGCGCTCGGGGTTTCCGCGCCGGCGGTGCGCATCGGCGATCCCGGCCTGATGACGGCGGCGATCAACGCCTTCGGCCTGCCCGCCCCGTGGGTCAAGCGCCTGCGCCGGGGTTTTGCCCGGCCGGGCGGCATCGCCGCCGCGCTCGACGGCGAGGGCGGCGCGCCGGCCCGCGGCGCCCGCGGTCGTCTCGTCAAGGCGCTCGCCGGGGCCGACCGGGGCGCTGCCGCCGCCATGGTCGAGGAACTCGTCGGCATCGCCGGCATCACCGCCGTCGGCGGCAGGAGCGCCGCCGAGATCGCCGACCGGCTGCTCGAGCAGGCGGTGCTCGCCGGCGATTCCAGCATGAACGACACGACGCGGGCGATGCTCAAGCGCTTCGCCGCCGTCTCGGGAAGCCCCGCCCAGGCGCTCGACGACTTCGCCGCGCTGACCCGCGAGGCCGGCATCGCCATCGACGAGGCGCTGGAGGCCTTCGCCGCGCGCTCCAGGGCGCTCGAGCGGGTCGGCGCGACGCTCGATTTCGCGGCGAGCTTCGGCCGCCGCCTCGACTATTATTCCGGCTTCGTCTTCGAGGTGCATGGCGAGGGCAGCGACGCCGAGGCGCCGCTCGCCGGCGGCGGCCGCTATGACGGCATGCTGGCGGCGCTCGGCGCGGAAGGCGGCATCCCCGCCGTCGGCTTCACGCTGTGGCTCGACCGGGTGATGGGAGCGGCGGGCAGATGAGCGGGCGCCTGGTCATCGCGGTGCCCGCCAAGGGCCGGCTGCAGGAGAACGCCGAGAGCTTCTTCGCCCGCGCCGGCCTGGTGCTGAAGCGCGACAGCGGCGCGCGCGGCTATACCGGCCGCTTCGCCGGCATCGACGATGTCGACGTGCTGTTCCTGTCGGCCAGCGAGATCGCCGGGGAGCTCGCCTCCGGCGCCGTCCATCTCGGCGTCACCGGGGCCGACCTGATCCGCGAGAAGCTGCCCGACGCCGACCGTATCGTCGATCTCTCGGTGCCGCTCGGCTTCGGCTTCGCCAATGTCGTCGTCGCCGTGCCGCAGGTGTGGATCGACGTCGACTGCATGGCCGATCTCGACGACGTCGCCGAGGGCTTCCGCGCCCGCCACGGGCGGCCGATCCGCATCGCCACCAAATACGTCAACCTGACGCGCGGCTTCTTCGCCCGCTTCGGCATCGTCGACTACCGCATCGTCGAGAGCCTCGGGGCGACCGAGGGCGCGCCGGCGTCCGGCGCCGCCGACGCCATCGTCGACATCACGACGACCGGCGCGACGCTCGCCGCCAACGCGCTGAAGATCCTCGACGACGGGCTGATCCTGGAGAGCCAGGCGCATCTCGTCACCGGCCTCAGGGCCGACTGGAACCAGGGCGCGCGGGCCGGGCTGAGGGGCCTGTTCGACCGCATCGCCGCCGAGCTCGACGCCCGCTCGATCCGCGAGGTCCGGGCGCGCATCGACGGCGGCAGGGCGGCCGACATCGCGAAGCGCTACGGCTGCGACCTGCCGTTCGGCGCCGACGGCTCGCCGGTGATCCTGCATTGCCCGGCCGGACGCGAGCACGAGGTGACGGTGGCGCTGCGCGAGGCCGGCGCCGACGCGGTGACGGTGCAGCGTCCCGACGATCTCTTCCGCGCCGCCAACCCGCTCTTCGAGCGCATCGCCGCGCGGCTTTCCTGATCAGCGAACGTCTCTATCAGAGCGCAGGTCGTCGTCACCGAACATCGTCGGGCAGCTCGCGCTCGCGGCGCCTGACGTAGTCGGCGATAGCCTCGGCCATGCCGGGGTCCATCGCCGGCTTCTCATAGGCCTCCAGCATCCGCGCCGCCTTCGCCCGCGCCCGCGTCTCGGCGTCCGGCGCGCCGCCAGCGGACCATTGCTCGAAGGACGAGAAGTCCATCAGCTCCGGGGTGAAGAAGGCGCTGGCGAAATGATCGAGCGTGTGCTGGGTGCCGAGGAAGTGGCCGCCCGGCCCGACCTGCCTGACCGCCTCCATCGCCGCGTCGAGATCGTCCAGCGTCACCCCGCGCGCATAGCGGTACCAGCCCTCGCACTGCTCGGCGTCGAGCATGAACTTGGCGAAGTCGGCGACCAGCCCGGCCTCCGCCCAGCCGGCGACGTGCCAGATGTAGTTGGCGCCCGACAGGATCGCCGCGTGCATCAGCATGTTGGCCTCGTAGCCGGCCTGCGCGTCCGCCGTCTTCGCCCCGACATGGAAGCCCGACGAGCGGAACGGCAGCTTGTAGCGCCGCGCCAGCTGGCCCATCAGCAGCATCATGTGGGCGGCCTCCGGCGTCCCGCCCATCGGCGCGCCGGTCTTCATGTCGACGGCGACCATGAACTGCCCGTAGACCATCGGGCATCCCGGCCTGACGAGCTGGGTGAAGGCGATGCCGGCCAGCGCCTCGGCGTTGACCTGCGCCACCGCGCCGACGGTGGAGGCCGATGTCGAGGCGCCGCACAGCGCGAAGGGCGTGCACAGGCAGGGCTGGTTGTTGGCGGCGTAGACCTTGAGCGCGTCGAGCATCGTCGCGTCCCAGACCAGCGGCGAGTTGGCGTTGACGACCGAGGTCATCACCGGGTTGTCGCGCACGAACTCCTCGCCGAAGACGATGCCGGCCAGCGCCATCGTGTCCTCGGCGCGCTCGCGCGCGGTGACGATGCCCATGAACGGCTTGTCGGAATGGGTCAGCGCGCTGGCGATTATGTGCAGGTGCCGCTTGGGGACGGGAACGTCCATCGGCTCGCAGATGATCGAGCTGGTCGAGTGCAGCGCCGGCGCCATGTAGGCGAGGCGGTGCAGGTTCTGCAGATCCTTCAGCGTGCCGTAGCGCCGCTCGCCCTGCAGGTCGCGCACATAGGGCGCGCCGTACATCGGCACGAAAATCGTGCTGTCGCCGCCGACGGTGACGCTGCGCTCGCGGTTGCGCGCATGCATGGTGTAGGAGGAGGGCGCCTTGCCGACGAGCTCCATCAGCAGCCCGCGGTCGATCCTGACGCGATGGCCGGCGACGTCGGCGCCGGCGGCCTTCCACATCGCCGCCGCCTCGTCGTCGCGGAACTCGATGCCGATCTCCTCGAGGATGGCGCAGGAGGCGTCGTGGATGCGCTCCACGGCTTCCTCGGGGACCAGCTCGAGAACGGGGATGCGCCGCTTCAGCGCCGGCAGCCAGGCGATCGGCGCGTGCTCGCGCGCCTCGCGCCGCGTGCGGCGTCCGCCGGCGCGTCCCCTGCCGCTGACGATGGGACCGGTCTCGACGAGCTTCTTGATCTCGACCATGGCTGGACCCGCGTGGAAGCCGTCGCGGCAAACGCGCCGCGCGACGCGATTATCGCCGTCGCCGGGGCGTCGTCAGCCGTCAGTGCGCGTCATCGAAAGTGCCGGTTTGCGACGTGGGAGCGCCGGATTGCGGGCGTCAGTAGTCGTCGCTGCCCGCCGACAGCATCCGCTCCACGCGCAGCGTGCGGCGGAAGGTCCACCAGCAGGCGTAGGCGAGGAAGGGGGCCATGACGACCGCCACGACCTCGGTGACCCCGGTGCTGTAGCCGAGCAGGCCGGTGACCGACCAATCGAGCGCCAGCGCGATGACGACGAATTCCGAGGCGATGAGGCCCGTCGCGCCGAGCGCGGTGATGATCGTGACGAGGGTCAGCGGATTGGTGTCGTTGTTGGACATGTCGCGAGGTTTCCGCAGGCGGGCCGAAACGAGGGTCGCAGATACATGCGCCTCGATGGCGCGGGGCGCAAGTGGAACATGCGAAAAACCGAATTGCCGGCTGCCCCGCGCGGTGGGATAATCGCCGACGTCGGACGGCTTTACCGTCCGGCTTGCCAAGGACGCTCCCGGGCGCGAGCCCGGCCGCCGGCCCCCATACAAGCCCGGACGCCGCCACGAGCCTGACCCGCGATGGCTGGTTTCGCGGTTTTGAGAGGCTGTCAGCAGCCGGGATTTTCGATCGCC
>JBFWXZ010000179.1:0-6441 GCA_050186955.1 Flavobacteriaceae bacterium | reverse complement strand
GCCCTGTCGCCGACGATGGAAGAGGGCACGCTTTCCAAATGGGTCAAGAAGGAGGGCGACAGCGTCTCCGCCGGCGACGTCATCGCCGAGATCGAGACCGACAAGGCGACGATGGAGGTCGAGGCCGTCGACGAGGGCACGCTCGGCAGGATCCTCGTCGACGAGGGCACCGAGAACGTCAAGGTGAACACCGTCATCGCCCTGCTGCTCGGCGAGGACGAGGACAGGTCGGCACTCGACGGCGGCGGAGCGAAGCCGCAGGAGAAGGCGGAATCCGCCCCCGCGCCGGCCGAGACATCGGGCGGGGAGGCCAAGGCGCCCGACGTGCCGCCGAAACCGCCGGCGCAGTCGGTGATGACCAACGAGGTCGAGGACGAGGATTTCGCCGGGGCCTCGACCACCGACATGACGGTGCGCGAGGCGCTTCGCGACGCCATGGCCGAGGAGATGCGCTCCGACGACGACGTCTTCGTGATGGGCGAGGAGGTCGCCGAATACCAAGGCGCCTACAAGGTGACGCAGGGCCTGCTCGACGAGTTCGGGCCGCGCCGGGTCATCGACACGCCGATCACCGAGCACGGCTTCGCCGGCCTCGGCGTCGGTGCGGCGCTCGCCGGCCTCAAGCCGATCGTCGAGTTCATGACCTTCAACTTCGCCATGCAGGCGATCGACCAGATCATCAATTCCGCCGCCAAGACGCTCTACATGTCGGGCGGCCAGATGGGCTGCCCGATCGTCTTCCGCGGCCCCAACGGCGCCGCCGCCCGCGTCGCCGCGCAGCACAGCCAGGACTATTCGGCCTGGTATTCGCAGATCCCCGGGCTGATCGTGATCCAGCCCTATACGGCGGCGGATTTCAAAGGCCTGCTCAAGGCGGCGATCCGCAACCCCAACCCGGTCATCTTCCTGGAGAACGAGATCCTCTACGGCCAGACCTTCCCGGTGCCCTCGGTGGACGACCTCGTCGTCCCCATCGGCAAGGCGAAGATCGCCCGCAAGGGCGACGACGTGACCATCGTCAGCTTCGGCATCGGCATGAGCTACGCGCTGAAGGCCGCCGACGAGCTCAAGGGGATGGGGATCAGCGCCGAGGTCATCGATCTGCGCACCCTGCGCCCGCTCGACATCGAGACAGTGGTCAATTCGGTGAAGAAGACCGGCTGCTGCGTCAGCGTGGAGGAGGGCTGGCCGCAGTGCTCGATCTCTTCCGAACTCTCCTACCAGATCATGGCCAACGCCTTCGACTATCTCGACGCGCCGGTGGCGCGGGTGACCGGCAAGGACGTGCCGATGCCCTACGCCGCCAATCTCGAGAAGCTGGCGCTGCCGTCGGTGGGCGAGGTCATCGAGGCGGTCAAGGCCGTCACCTACGCTTGAACGGCTGAAGGAGCGATCAAGACATGCCGATCAATATCCTGATGCCCGCGCTGTCGCCGACGATGGAGAAGGGCAATCTCGCCAAATGGCTGGTCAAGGAAGGCGACAGCGTCTCCGCCGGCGAAGTCATCGCCGAGATCGAGACCGACAAGGCGACGATGGAGGTCGAGGCCGTCGACGAGGGCAAGATCGGCAGGATCGTCGTCGCCGAGGGCTCCGAGGACGTGCCGGTCAACGAGGTGATCGCCGTGCTGCTGGAGGAGGGCGAGGACGCCTCGGCCATCGGCGACGCGCCGAAGCAGGCGAAGGCCGAGGCGCCTAAGGAAGCCCCTAAAGAAGAGCCCAGGGCCGCGCCGAAATCCGAACCCGCTCCCGCTTCAGCTTCCGGTGCCCCCGCGCCCGCCAAATCGCCCGAGCCGGCGAAGGCGCCGGCCGGACCGGTGCCCGAGGCCGATGGCCGGAAACTGTTCTCCTCGCCGCTCGCCCGCAGGCTTGCCAAAGAGGCCGGCATCGACATCGCCGCCGTCGAGGGCAGCGGCCCGCATGGCCGCATCGTGCGCCGCGACGTGGAGGCCGCGATCAAGGGCGGCGCGCCGAAGAAGGCCGCCGAGCCCGCCAGGGCCGCGGCTTCGCCCATGCCGGCTGCCGCCGCGCCGGCGCCCGCCGCCGGGCCGTCGGACGAGGCGATCCGCAAGCTCTTCGAGGAGGGTTCCTACGAAATCGTGCCGCATGACGGCATGCGCAAGACGATCGCCCGCCGCCTCGTCGAGGCCAAGCAGACGATCCCGCATTTCTACCTGACCCGTGACGTCACCATCGACGCGCTGCTCAAGCTGCGCGGCGAGCTCAACGCCGCCTCCCCCGAGCGCGACGGCAAGCCGGCCTACAAGCTGTCGGTCAACGACATGGTCATCAAGGCGCTGGCGCTGGCGCTGAAGGCGGTGCCGGACGCCAACGTCTCGTGGACCGAATCCGGCATGCTCAAGCACAGGCACGCCGATGTCGGCGTCGCCGTCTCGATCCCCGGCGGCCTGATCACGCCGATCGTGCGCCGGGCCGACGAGAAGACGCTGAGCACCATCTCCAACGAGATGAAGGACATGGCCAGGCGCGCCCGCGAGCGCAAGCTTCAGCCGCAGGAATATCAGGGCGGCACCTCGGCGGTCTCCAACCTCGGCATGTTCGGGATCAAGGACTTCGCCGCCGTCATCAACCCGCCGCACGCGACCATCCTCGCGGTCGGCGCCGGCGAGCAGCGCGCCGTGGTGCGCGACGGCGCCGTCGCCATCGCGACGCAGATGTCGGTGACGCTGTCGACCGACCACCGGGCCGTCGACGGGGCGCTCGGCGCGCAACTGCTGGACGCCTTCGTCGGCTATGTCGAGAAGCCGATGGGGATGCTGGTGTGATGGCTGATTCCTACGACATCATCGTCATCGGCGCCGGCCCCGGCGGCTACGTCACCGCGATCCGTTCAGCCCAGCTCGGCTTCAGGACCGCGATCGTCGAGCGCGAGCATCTCGGCGGCATCTGCCTCAACTGGGGCTGCATCCCGACCAAGGCGCTGCTGCGCACCGCCGAGATCTACCACTACATGCAGCACGCCAAGGATTACGGGCTGTCGGCGGAGAAGGTCGGCTACGACCCGGCGGCGGTGGTCAAGCGCTCGCGCGGCGTCTCCGGCCAGTTGAACGACGGCGTCGGGCATCTTCTCAAGAAGAACAAGGTCGACGTGATCTGGGGCGAGGCGAAGATCGTCAAGCCGGGCGAGATCACCGTCTCCAAATCCTCCAAGAAGCCGATGGAGCCGCAGAACCCGGTGCCGAAGAACGCGGCCGGCGAGGGCACCTACAAGGCGAAGCACATCATCATCGCCACCGGCGCGCGGCCGCGCGCGCTGCCCGGCATCGAGCCGGACGGCAAGCAGGTGTGGACCTATTTCGAGGCGATGGTGCCGCCTGCGATGCCGAAATCCATGCTGGTGATCGGCTCCGGCGCCATCGGCATCGAGTTCGCCAGCTTCTACCACACGATGGGCGTCGACGTGACGGTCGTCGAGGTCATGGCGCAGATCATGCCGGTCGAGGATGCCGAGATATCCGCGCTGGCGCGCAAGAAGATGGAGAAGCTCGGCCTCAAGATCCACACCGAGGCGAAGGTGACGAAGCTCGACAAGAACGCCGGCGGCGTCACCTGCACGGTGGAGCTGAAGGGCGGTAAGAGCGAGCAGATCACCGTCGAGAAGGTCATCTCGGCCGTCGGCGTCGTCGGCAATATCGAGAATATCGGGCTGGAGGCGCTGGGCGTGAAGACGGATCGCGGCTGCGTCGTCACCGACGGGCTCGGGCGCACCAACGTCCCCGGCATCTACGCCATCGGCGACGTCGCCGGCCCGCCCATGCTCGCCCACAAGGCCGAGCACGAGGGCGTCATCTGCGTCGAGGCGATCAAGGGGCTGGACGTCCACGCGATGGACAAGCTGAAGATTCCCGGCTGCACCTACTGCCACCCGCAGGTGGCCTCGGTCGGGCTGACGGAGGCGAAGGCCAAGGAGGCCGGCTACACGGTCAAGGTTGGGCGTTTCCCCTTCATCGGCAACGGCAAGGCCATCGCGCTCGGCGAGCCGGACGGCATGGTCAAGACGGTGTTCGACGCCAGGACCGGGCAGTTGCTGGGCGCGCATATGGTCGGCGCCGAGGTCACCGAGCTCATCCAGGGCTTCGTCATCGCGATGAACCTGGAGACGACCGAGGAGGAGCTGATGCACAGCGTCTTCCCGCACCCGACGCTGTCGGAAATGATGCACGAGAGCGTGCTCGACGCCTACGGCCGCGTCATCCACATGTGACAAGGCCGCCCGCCGCGAAGCAGCCTGTCGGGGCTTCGCATCTTGCCGCCCATCCTTCGAGACGGGCCGTTCCGGCCCTCCTCAGGATGAGGGCAGCGGGATGCCGCGAACTCCACTTCGTCCTGAGGAGACCCGCAGGGTCGTCTCGAAGGATGGGCGGAAAGACGCCGCCGGCTATTCGGCGGGCTGGAGGGCCGGCGCTGCAGGCTTTGCGCGCGCCTTCATGCGCATGAAGGGCTTCTCGACCACGTGCCAGGAGAATGCGGCGAGGGCGAAGGTGGCGGGAATGGCGATCGCCATGTTGGTCCACGGGCCGGATTCCGGCAGGTAGTGCATGATCGCCTGCTGCACCGGGAAGCCGAAGAGGTAGAGGCCGTAGGAATAGTCGGCGGGAAGCCGCAGGCCGGCGCTATCGGCGGGAACCGCGAAGCCGAGCCACATCACCGCATAGGCCTCCGCCAGATAGAGGGCGGGGGCGTAGAAGGGCGTCTGCTTGGCGACCATGGCGAGGGCTGCGAGCGCCGCGAGGATGCCGAAATTGAGCGGAATGCGCTCGCGCCAGCGCCACGCCATCATGCCGAGCAGGAAGCAGCCGCCGAGGCGCAGGAGGTGCTTGGCCGGCCCGAGGAAGGCCAGCGCGTCGGGATGGGTGCGGAAGAAGGCGCCGAGGCCGAGCAGCGCCAGCGCCGCGACGGCGAGCAGCCAGCCTCTGCGATGCAGGCCGAGCAGCCCCGCGGCGGCGAGCCCCAGATAGCACAGCACCTCGTATTTCAGCGTCCACACGGTGCCGAGGATCACGTCGGAGGGCGTGTCGGCGAAGACGCCGGGGAGGCTGGTGTCGGTGTCGAACTCGAACAGCGTCTTGCCGAGGAAGTCGACGATGGCGACGGGGTCGAAATACTGCCGCAGCGGCAGGCTGGTGACCAGCGGCCCGAGGATGAAGACGGCGCTGAGCGAAACCAGGATCAGGCCGGGCATGATGCGGGCGGCGCGCGCGGCGAGGAAGGCTGCGACCGATTCCCGGCGCTCGAGGCTTGCCAGCACGAGGAAGCCGCTGAGCACGAAGAACACCTGCACGGCGTGCCAGCCGAGCGGATAGCCGGTCGACTCGCGCAGCGGCTCCAGCGCGTTGTCGCCGGTGTGCACGAAGAAGGCATGGCTGACGATCACCGACAGCGCGGCGACCAGCCGTATCATGTCGAAATTGTTGCCGCCTGCGGTCCAGGCCTGGCCGATGGTGCGCATGCGCATCCGATGGCAACTCGTTGATTGCGATGATCCATTTTGATGTCGAATGGTGAATCTCCGCCTAATGGCCGATCACGGCCGCGTGATGCGCGCCGACGCCTTCTAATGGCGGGCGAAGAAGGCTACATAGGCGGGTAGCGAAGGAATGGGAGCGACCCGTTGGTTACCCTGGTAGACACACTGGCCCGAGACGCCCGGCCGCGTCATCCCGAGAAGGCGCACCGCGCCGAGACGGAAGTGCTGCGCAAGCCCGACTGGATCCGCGTCAAGGCGCCGGTGTCGAAGGGCTATAGCGAGACCCGGCAGATCGTCCGCGAGAACAATCTCGTCACCGTCTGCGAGGAGGCCGGCTGCCCGAATATCGGCGAGTGCTGGGAGAAGAAGCACGCCACCTTCATGATCATGGGCGACACCTGCACGCGGGCCTGCGCCTTCTGCAACGTGCGCACCGGCCTGCCGGGCGCGCTCGATACGGCAGAGCCGGCCAATGTCGCCAAGGCGGTCGCCCAGATGGGGCTCGAGCACGTGGTCATCACCTCGGTCGACCGCGACGATCTCGACGATGGCGGCGCCCGGCATTTCGCCGAGGTCATCACGGCGATCCGCGAGACGTCGCCGGGAACCACCATCGAGGTGCTGACGCCCGACTTCCTGCGCAAGCCCGGCGCGCTGGAGATCGTCGTCGAGGCGCGGCCCGACGTCTTCAACCACAATCTGGAGACGGTGCCCTCGCTCTATCTGACGGTGCGCCCGGGCGCCCGCTACTTCCACTCGATCCGGCTGCTGCAGCAGGTCAAGGAACTCGATCCGCGGATGTTCACCAAGTCGGGCATCATGGTCGGGCTCGGCGAGGAGCGGAACGAGATCCTCCAGCTCATGGACGATCTGCGCGTCGCCAATGTCGATTTCCTGACCGTCGGCCAGTATCTACAGCCGAGCCGGCGGCATCACAGGGTCGACCGTTTCGT
>JBFWXZ010000178.1:0-6506 GCA_050186955.1 Flavobacteriaceae bacterium | reverse complement strand
GACGAGCTTCTCGCCGCGATTGGTGAGCTGGCCGTCGATCTCGGCGAGCGCCGAGCGCAGCGCCTCGGTGGTCTCGCCGCCGCGCACCACGACCGCGTCGTAGATCTTGGACTGGATCTGGTTGAGCTGGCCGATGGTCGACGAGCCGCTGGTGGTGATGGTGTGGGCGAAGCGGTCGGCGCTCTCGGTGAGCAGGTGGTTGATCTCGGTGCCGCGGTCGCTCATCTGCTCGATCACCGAGAAGCCGGTGGCCGCCAGCGACTCGTTCAGCGCGCTGCCGCGCTCGCCGAGCTGCTGGAGCAGGTTGGTGCCGGCGGTGTCGAAGGCGTCGTTGATCTCGTGGGAGCGCGCGCCGAGGGTGGCGATCAGGTTGTCGCCGGCATGCGACAGGGTCGCGGAGACCTCGTTGCCCGACAGCGAGAGGCGGCGCACCAGGTCGTCGCCATGGGTCGACAGCTTGGCGATCATGTTGTCGCCGGTCGAGGTGAGGGCGTCGGAAAGCTCCTCGGAGCGGCGTCCGAGCACCTCGTTGACGCGGTGGCCGGCGTCCGACACCGCGTCGGCGAGGCGCTGTCCGGCCTGCTCGACGTCCTGGTTGAAGGACTGGCGGGCGCCGACGATGGCCTCGTGCAGGCGGCTGGCATTGCCGATGATCGCCTCGCGCTCGGTGGCGAGCTGCTCGATCAGGTTGCGGACGCGGATCTCGTTCTCGTGGAAGGCGCGCTCGAGCGAGGAGACCTCGCCGTGGACGAGGGTCTCCAGCTCGCCGGCGCGGGCCAGCGCGCGCTCGATGCCGTCGCCCATCGCGGCGACCTCGCGGCGCACCGCCTGGCCGACGGTGACGACGGATTCGGTCGCGGCGTCGGCGGGATCGGCGAAGCGCAGCGCGACCTCGCCGAGGGTGCGGCCGGCGTTCTTCATGTCCTGCGCGCGATAGGCGAGGACGGCGATGGCGAAGAAGAAGATGACGGGGACGGCGATCGCCGCCTGCAGGCCGAGGATCCCCGGCCGGCTGGTCAGGGTCTCGGCGGTCGGCAGCGACAGCAGCTCCTGGCCGAAGATGCCCCAGCCGATGGCGGCGCCGACGGCGACCCAGATGGCGGAGACGAGGAAGGCGACCCAGAACGGCGCCTTGGAGGGGCGCTGGCCGAGCGCGTAGATCATCGAGGAAAGGGCGGGGCGGTCGTCATTGGCGGCGCGGCGGCCCTTGGGGCGGGCCTCGCCGTCATCGTTGGTCGCGCGCGGGCTGGCGCCGCGCGAGGCGGCGGCCATCCGCTCGGCGGCGGCGTCGACGCTGCGCGCCGCGTCATCGGCGGATTTCTCGGTTTCGCGAACCTTCTCGGAGAAAATGTCGTCGAGACCCAGCGCTTCCTCGACCGCCAGCAGGGCCTCGTCGGCGGCGTCGGCCGCCGCTTTCTTCTGTTTCGCCATTCCCAGTACGCCTTATCGCCTTACGCCACACCAACTTCCAAAGTCGCGGTTGCAGCCGGCACTGCGTGGCAGGAGAAGGCGCTATAAGGGTCAGGGTTTTCGATAATTCCCCCGGCAAGCCAGGGATCGATATCCAACGCCACGCCTCGATCCGCCTACGGTTACCGCCGCTTGCAATTCCGCAGGTCTTGCAGCTCCGGAACCCGCAGATGCGGCCCCGAAGACTTGTCGCCACCCAACTCTACTGTCATTCTCGACCCACGCAAAGCGCCTTTGGCGGTTGTTTAAGTTTAGCGTTAACGATGATGGGCGAGGCGGCTTCGATGGCACGAGGCGAGGGCACGGCGACAGCCCGCCAGCGCACGCAAAAGCCGACGCCGGCGCAGACGGCCTGGCTTTCCTGCGGGGTTGGGCAGGCCGGTGGAAAACTCCCGCTGTTCGACCGCGACGGCCGCCAGATACCGGCGCGCACGATCCTCTCGTGCATCGAGGCGGGCTGGGCGGAACGCTGGCTCGCCAACCCCATCAAGCCGGACTGGCTGGTGTGCCGGCTGACCCCGGCGGGATACCGCGCGGTCGGCGCCGAGCCGCCCGCCGCGGCCGCTTCCGGCAAATCCGCGGGTTAACCATCGCTTAGGGGCTATGGGCCGACACTTCCCAGTTGCGGACCGCCGCGGCGAGACGCGGCGGGGACAGTAACGGGGTAAATCGAGTAATGCGTAACTCAATTGCAGTCGCGGCCGGGACGGCGAGTCCGGTCGATCTCGTCCATCTTGCCCGCCAGACCTTCGGCGACCCGGAACTCGAGCGCGAGGTGCTGCGGCTCTTCGTCACACAATCCAGGATATATCTCGACCGCATGAAGGCCGCCGGCGACCAGCGCCAGTGGTTCGAGGCCGCCCATACGATCAAGGGGTCGGCGCGCGGCATCGGCGCATGGGGCGTCGCGGAGGCCGCGGAAGCCGCGGAACAGGTGCATTTCCGCAAGGGGTCGCGCCATACCGGCGAGATGGCCGAGACGCTGGAAAACCGCGTCGCCGAGGCCAATAGCTGGATCGACGGCCTGTTCGCGGCCTGAGAAGGCCGGGTTCGGCTGCAAGAACGCGGCGTCGGGCGGCTCTAGCACCGCCCGGACCTTTGGCCTATATGCACCTGCGAAGACCCGTCCGCCTGCGACGAATTCCACGGGGCTACAGGCTTGGCCAAGATCACCTACATCGAATCCGACGGCACGAAGCATGTCGTCGAAGGGGAAGTCGGCTCGACCGTGATGGAGACGGCGATCCAGAACCTGATACCGGGCATCGAGGCCGAATGCGGCGGATCGCTCGCCTGCGCGACCTGCCACGTCTATGTCGACGATGCCTGGCGCACCGCCACCGGCGAGCCCTCGCCGATGGAAGAGGACATGCTGGACTTCGCCTATGAGGTGAAGCCGGAGAGCCGGCTTTCCTGCCAGATCCAGGTCACCGACGAACTCGACGGGCTCGTGGTGCGCATCCCCGAGCGCCAGGCCTGAGGCGATGGGCGAGACGATCGAAACCGATGTCCTGATCATCGGCGCCGGCCCGGTGGGGCTCTTCGCCGTCTTCGAGCTCGGCCTGCTCGACCTCAAGTGCCATCTGGTCGACATTCTCGACCGGCCGGGCGGGCAGTGCGCCGAGCTCTACCCGGAAAAGCCGATCTACGACATTCCGGCCTGGCCGGTGATCACCGGCCACGACCTCACCGAGCGGCTGATGGAGCAGATCGCGCCGTTCGGGCCGGTCTTCCATTTCGGCGAGATGGTCACCGAGCTGATCCATCACGGCGAGGTCTTCACCGTGCGCACCGACGCCGGCGAGCAGTTCCACGCCAAGGTGGTGGTGATCGCCGCCGGCGGCGGCTCCTTCCAGCCCAAGCGCCCGCCGATCAACGGCATCGAGGCCTATGAGGGCACGTCGGTCTTCTACGCGGTGCGGCAGATGGAGGCCTTCCGCGGCCACGACCTCGTCATCGTCGGCGGCGGCGACAGCGCCCTCGACTGGACGCTCAACCTCGCCGACGTGGCCAAGAGCCTGACGCTGATCCACCGCCGCCCGGAATTCCGCGCCGCGCCCGACAGCGTGAAGAAGATGTTCGCGCTCGCCGAGGAGGGCAAAATCTCGTTCCTGCAGGGGCAGGTCGGCGGGCTTTCAGGCGAGGGCGGGCAACTGGAATCGGTGACGGTGAAGGGGCCGGACGGCGACACGACCGTCGCCGCGACGCGGATGCTGCCCTTCTTCGGGCTGACGATGAAGCTCGGGCCGGTGGCCGACTGGGGTCTGAACCTCAACGAGAACCTCATTCCCGTCGACACCGAGAAATTCGAGACCTCGACGCCCGGCATCTTCGCCATCGGCGACATCAACACCTATCCCGGCAAGCTGAAGCTGATCCTCTCGGGCTTCCACGAGGCGGCGCTGATGGCGCAGGCGGCGAAGCGCATCGTCAGTCCCGACGAGCGCATCGTCTTCCAGTACACGACCTCGTCGACGCGGCTGCAGAAGAAGCTGGGAGTGGCCTGAACCGCCATGCTGAGGGTTCTCGGCCGCGACACCTCGATCAATGTCCGCAAGGTGCTGTGGGCGCTCGACGAGATCGGCGTGGCCTTCGAGCGCGAGGACTGGGGCGGGCCGTTCCGCTCGACGCGCGAGGCGGATTATCTCAGGCTCAATCCCAACGCGCTGGTGCCGACGGTGCTCGACGGCGAGCTGGTGCTTTGGGAATCGCACGCGATCATCCGCTACTACGCCGCCGTCCACGGCCGCGACGACCTGCTGCCGGCCGATCCGCTGAGGCGCTACCATGCCGATCGCTGGATGGACTGGCAGGCGGTCGACCTCGCCGGGGCGGCGCGCGGCGCCTTTCTCGGCATCGTGCGCGGCAGCCCCGCCTATGACGGCAAGGCCATCGCCGCCTCGATCGAGGCGTGGACGCGCTTCATGTGCATCCTCGATGCCCATCTGGCCGAGGCGGGAACCGCCCATGTCGGCGGCGAGGACTTCACGCTCGCCGACATCTGCGTCGGGCTGGCGGTCAACCGCTGGTTCCAGACGCCGATGGAGAAACCGGCGCTGCCGGCGGTCGCCGCCTATGAGGAGCGGCTGAAGGCGCGCCCGGCATACCGCAAATACGGGCCGCAGGGCGCGCCCTGAGGGCTACGCAGCCGAATTATGCGGCCGAACTACGCTGCCTTGGCGGCGATCCGGTTGCCGCCCGAGCGGCGGCGACGCCGGCGCGGGCGCTTCTTGTTCTCGGCGGCGCGGGGCAGCGGGTCCCAGCCGGCGGACGCCGTGGCGTTGTCGCCGTCGGTGGGGATGCGAAGCCCGATGAGCCGCTCGATGTCGCGCAGATAGTCGCGCTCCTCGCCGGCGCAGAAGGAGACGGCGAGGCCCGAGGCGCCGGCGCGCGCGGTGCGGCCGATGCGGTGGACATAGACCTCCGGCACGTTCGGCAGCTCGTAGTTGACGACCAGCTCGACGCCGGAGACGTCGATGCCGCGGGCCGCGATGTCGGTGGCGACGAGCACCGGGGCAGTGCCGCTCTTGAACGCCTTCAGCGTGCGCTCGCGGTTGTTCTGCGACTTGTTGCCGTGGATCGCCGAGGCGCCGATGCCATCGGCGGCCAGCCGCTTGGCGACCTTGTCGGCGCCGCGCTTGGTGCGCGTGAAGACGATGACGCGGGCGCCCGGACGGGCGGCGACCAGGGCGGTCAGCGCGTCCGGCTTCTCCGCCGGCAGCATGTGCATGACGCGCTGATCGACGCGGTCGGCGGTGGCGACTTCCGGCACCACGGAGATTTCCGTGGCGCGGTCGAGATAGCGGTTCGACAGCTCGCGGATCTCCTTCGGCATGGTGGCCGAGAAGAGCAGCGTCTGCCGCTTCGCCGGAACCATCGACATGATGCGGCGGATGACCGGGATGAAGCCGAGGCCGAGCATGTGGTCGGCCTCGTCGAGGACGACCGCGGTGACGGCGGAGAGGCTCAGCGCCTTCTGCTCGGCGAGATCGAGCAGGCGGCCGGGCGTCGCGACGAGGATGTCGACGCCGCGCGCCAGCGCCTTGCGCTGCGGATGGGCGGAGACGCCGCCGACGACGCAGGCGGTGGAGATCGACTGGCCGCGCGAGTAACGGCGCAGATTGTCGTGGATCTGGGCGGCGAGCTCGCGGGTCGGCGAGAGGATCAGCGCCCGCACCATGCCGGGCCTTAGGCCCGTGCGCTCGGCGGCGAGGCGCTGGATGATCGGCAGGCCGAAGGCGGCCGTCTTGCCGGTGCCGGTCTGGGCGAGGCCGACGACGTCGCGGCCGGCGAGCACCAGCGGGATGGCCTTGGTCTGGATCGGCGTCGGCTCGGCGTAGCCGGCCTCGGCGAGGATGTCGGTGATCGGCTTGGAGAGGCCGAGTTCGATGAAGTTCATTATCGTTCTTTCTTTCGTTGTTGCCGGCGCGGATGAACGCGCCTTCGTGTGACTTGCCGTCCCGCCGGATGCGCAAAAGCGCGTCGACGCCCGTTTCGCCCCGCGGCAAACGCAAAAAGCAAGCGTTCGCGGACGGGACCGGGCGCGCGGCAAGAACGGTGAATCTGGGAGGGATGATCACGCGCCGCGAAGGGCGGCGAAGCGGCCAGAGCGGCCCAAATTCGTAAAGCGGGGATGCTTAGACCAGATCAATGCGGTTTATTCAAGGCGTTAGGGCGTGATTCCTGCGAAAGCGGGACCGGGCGGCCGTTTTTCGCCCGGCGGGCGACCATGGACCAGGAGTGGGCAATGAGACGTATCGTGGCGTGCGTGATCGCCGGCAGCAGCGGCCTGTTTCTCGGCGGCACCGCCGGATGGTTCCTCATGCTCTTCGCCTTGCCCGCCATCGGCGTCTCCTGCGCCGGCGGGTGCGATTCCTGGATGCTCGCCGCCACCGGGCTCGGCGGCCTCGGCGGCCTCGTCAGCGGCGTGCTGTGGGCCTTGGAGCACTGACCCACTCGCCGGTGGACTGGAAAATGACGGACGGCGGCGATATGACTTCCGCACCGGAACCTGACGAAGCTTCACGGGCGGGGCG
>JBFWXZ010000177.1:0-6559 GCA_050186955.1 Flavobacteriaceae bacterium | reverse complement strand
GCGGCTGCATGTTCACCACCTCGGCGCCGCCGGGATAGCCCACCGGGCCAGCGCCGCGCATGAACAGCATGGTGTGCTCGTCGATGCCGAGATCGGGATCGTTGATGCGGTGGTGGTAGTCCTCCGGCCCGTCGAAGACCACCGCCCTGCCCTCGAAGGCCTCGGGATCGTCGGGGTTCGACAGGTAGCGGTCGCGGAACTCCTTCGAGATCACGCTGGTCTTCATGATGGCGCTGTCGAAGAGGTTGCCCCTCAAATTGAGGAAGCCGGCGTTCCGGACCAGCGCGGTGTCGAAGCTGCGGATGACGTCGGCGTCGGCGATCGCGGCGGCGCGGCAGTTGTCGCCGATGGTGCGGCCGTTGACGGTCATGGCGTTCTCGCGCACCAGGCCGTGCCGCATCAGCTCGGCGATCACCGCCGGCAGCCCGCCGGCGCGGTAGTATTCCTCGCCGAGATAGAAGCCGGCCGGCTGCATGTTGACGAGCAGCGGCACCTCGTAGCCGATCCGCTCCCAGTCGTCATTGTCGAGGGAAACCCCGACATGGCGGGCGATGGCGTTCATGTGGATCGGCGCGTTGGTCGAGCCGCCGATGGCGGAATTGGCGACGATGACGTTCTCGAAGGCCTCGCGGGTCATGATGTAGGAGGGCTTGAGGTCCTCGTGGACGATCTCGACGGCGCGCCGGCCGGTGTCGTAGGCGATCTGGGCGCGCTCGCGATAGGGGCCGGGAATGGCGGCGCAGCCCGGCAGGCTCATGCCGAGCGCCTCGGCCAGGGCGTTCATGGTCGAGGCGGTGCCCATGGTGTTGCAGTGGCCGACCGAGGGCGCCGAGGAAGCGACGATCTCGATGAACTCCTCATACGAGATCCTGCCCGCCGCGTGGTCCTCGCGGGCCTTCCAGACGACGGTGCCGGAGCCGGCGCGCTCGCCCTTCCACCAGCCGTTGAGCATGGGGCCGCCGGAGAGCACGATGGCCGGGATGTCGACGGTTGCCGCCGCCATCAGGCAGGCCGGCGTGGTCTTGTCGCAGCCGGTCGTCAGCACGACGCCGTCGAGGGGATAGCCGTAGAGCACCTCGACGAGGCCGAGATAGGCGAGATTGCGGTCGAGGGCGGCGGTCGGGCGCTTGCCGGTCTCCTGGATCGGATGGACGGGGAACTCGAAGGCGATGCCGCCGGCGGCGCGGATGCCCTCGCGGACGCGGGCGGCGAGATCGAGGTGATGGCGGTTGCAGGGCGAGAGGTCGGAGCCGGTCTGGGCGATGCCGATGATCGGCTTGCCCGACTGCAGCTCCTCGCGGGTGAGGCCGTAATTCAGGTAGCGCTCGAGATAGAGCGCGGTCATGCCCGGATTGTCGGGATTGTCGAACCACAGGCTGGAGCGCAGCCGCCTCGCCTTGCCGTTCCCGGAAGTTCCCTCAGCCATCCGACCGTCCTCCCTGCTCGGCCCGGCGGCCTGTCGCCGCGCGTCCCGCATATTGATCGCCGTCCCGCAAACGGCGAATTATGTATACACAGATCGGCGGCATGGCCGCGAGATCAAAAACGGAACCGCCGGAGGAGAAGGCCATGCTGCTCAAGGGAAGGATCGCGATCGTCACCGGGGCGGGATCGCCGCGCGGGCTCGGGCGGGCGACCGCGGCGCTGTTCGCCGAGCACGGCGCGAAGGTCGCGGTGCTCGACATCGACGTCGAGGCGGCGCGCGAGACCGCGAGATCGCTCAAGGGGCGCGGCCACGTGGCCATCGCCTGCGACGTCTCCAAGCCGGCGCAGTGCCGGCGCGCCGTCGACCGGGTGGTGAAGCGCCACGGGCGGGCGGACGTCCTCGTCAACAATGCCGGCATCACCTCGCCGCTGCGGCTGATGGAGGTCGACCAGAAGAGCTATGAGCGGGTCATGGACATCAACATGCGCGGCACGCTCAACATGACGCAGGCGGCGGTACCGCAGATGCGCGCGCAGAAGGCGGGCTCCATCGTCAACCTGTCGTCGGTCTCCGCGCAGCGCGGCGGCGGCGTCTTCGGCGGCTCGCACTACTCGGCGGCGAAGGCGGCGATCCTCGGCTACACCAAGGCGGCGGCGCGCGAGCTCGGCCCCGACAACATCCGCGTCAACGCCATCTGCCCCTCCTTCATCGACACCGACATCACCGCCGGGCTGCTGACGCCCGACAAGCTGGCGGCCATCGTCGCCTCGGTGCCGATGGGCCGGCCCGGCCACGCGCACGAGGTCGCCGGCTGCGCGCTGTTCCTCGCCAGCGACCTGTCGAGCTACGTCACCGGGTCGGAGATCGACATCAACGGCGGCAGCCACATACACTGAGCGCCGGTCCAACCGGAATGGAGAGAACGGCATGCGGCTCATTCCCATCGCCGCCGCCGCGGCGCTGGCCATGCAGGCGGGCGCGGCGACGGCGCAGGATTGCAACGGCGCCGGCAGCAATGTCGAGATCACCCAGTGCCTCGACCGCGTGTTCAGGGCGGAGGACGCCGAGCTGAACCGGGTGTGGAAGCGCGCCAACGCCTCCATCGACGGGCAGGACTGGCTGTCGCCGGCCGACCGCAGGGCGTGGCGCGACGACCTTCTCGCCGCCCAGCGCGCCTGGATCGCCTTCAAGGAGGCCGACTGCAAGCGCGCCGTGGTCCGCGAATGGGGCGGCGGCAGCGGCACCTCGGGCGGCGTGCTGTCCTGCCTGATCGGCAAGACGCGGGAACGCTCGCGCGAGCTCAGGGAGCGCTACGATGTCCGGTGAGGGAAACCGCCGCAAGGGCGGCTGCCTGTGCGGCGCGGTGCGCTTCGACGTCGCGGTGCCGGAGGCCGACTATACGATCTGCCATTGCGGCATGTGCCGGCGCTGGTCGGCGGGCCCGCTGATGGCGGTGCATTGCGGCGGCGACATCGGCCTCGACGAGGATCGCGGGCTGAAATGGTATCGCGGCTCGAAATGGGCGGAGCGCGGCTTCTGCGCGGAATGCGGGTCGAGCCTGTTCTACAGGCTCGCCGGGCATCCGGAGATGTTCGTCGCCGTCTCCGTCGACGCCTTCGACGACGCCGCCGACATCAAGCTCAAGCGGCACATCTATGTCGACAGCGCGCCGGACCGCTACGCCTTCGCCGACGACACGCCGCGCGTCACCGAGGCCGAATTGCTGGCCGAGTTCGGGATCGAGGCGGAATAGAAAGACCGACGCCCGCTCCGCGTGTGCGAAGCGGGCGCCGAGTATCGTTAGACCATGCCGCGGCCCGCCGGCAGGACGACCACCCGCGTGCCGGTCGGGACGCGGTTGTAGAGGTCGATGATGTCCTGGTTGAGCAGGCGGATGCAGCCCGACGACACCGAATTGCCGATGGAGCGCGGCTCGTTGGTGCCGTGGATGCGGTAGAAGGTGTCGCGGCCGCCGTCGAAGAGATAGAGGGCACGGGCGCCGAGCGGGTTGCCGAGGCCCGGCGGGTGGCCGCCATTCTCCAGCGAATAGGGCTCGAGCGCCGGGTCGCGGGCGATCATCTCCTTCGGCGGCACCCAGACCGGCCATTCCTTCTTAACCTTGATGATGGCGTCGCCGGACCAGCCGAAGCCCTCGCGGCCGACGCCGACGCCGTAGCGCATCGCCGTGCCGCCGCCCTCGACCAGATAGAGGTAGTAGTTCGACGGGTCGACGACGATGGTGCCCGGCGTCTCGCCGGTCGGATCGGGGACGCGGCGGCGCCAGTAGTCGGCTGGCACCACGCCTTCCGGCACCGCCGGTATCGGGAAGCGCTCGCCGGGCATCGGCCCGTAGAAGGCCGGCATGACGGTGTAGGAGGACGCGACCGGCGAGGCGTCGAGACGCGCGGTGTTGGTGCTGGAGCAGGCAGCCAGCCCGGAAAGGGCGGCAAGACTTCCAGCACCGACGAAAAAGCGGCGTGTAAGCATTGTTCGAAAATTCTCCTGACGAACGGGGTAACCAACTGTCGGGGGTAGGGTTTTGTTCCGTTCAGGCAGTTTGCGGCGGATCGAGTATCGACCCCGGCGCAACGGGCTGCAAGGCGTGCACCGGCATCGGCGGCACGCGATGGGGCGAAACCGGCCCGAGGACCGGCGGCAACGCGGCGATGGCGACGGCGCCCGAGCAATGCCGCACGCCGGTGTCGGCCACCGCCTTCATGCAACTTCGCGGCCGGGCGGCCTCGCCGGCGGCCGGGGCTGCGGCGCCGCTGCGCTCGAGGCGCTCCGGCACCGGCGGGATCGCGCAGCCGCAGACCGGCGCGTAGAACGCCGCTAGCAGCAGGGCGGCGAGCAGCAGCAGTCCGGACAGATAGATTCGGCGGGCGGTCATGGCCACCGGTTAACCCGCCGATTGGGCCGAAACAAGGCTGCGAGCCGTGTCATTCGGGGGGCGAGGGCCGGTCGGAGGTGAAGGAAGCGGCCCAGCCGCCGGCCTTCTCCCGCAGGTCGCCCCACTCCTCCATGCGCTCGCTGCCGCGATACATGGCGAAGGGCCGCAGGCGCTCGACATAGAAGTCGATCATCGAGTCGGGTCGGTATTTCCCCGTGTCGTAGCGGTTGAAATGGAGCATCTGGCCGAGCGGCCTGCGATAGCGCAGGGCGACGTCCTTCTCCGGCACGCCGACGGGAATGGTGGCCACCGCCTCCAGCGTCTCGGGATAGCCGAGGACGGCGCGCAGCGCCTCGTTCGTCGTCGTCTCGCCGCCCCCCGACAACCACGCCGAGGTCAGCCCGCAGGCGGTCACCGCGAGCTGGATGTTCTGGACCACCGCGCCGAGGGAGACGAGATAGATCTTCTCGTTGTTCTCGGCATATTCGGCCTCCCATTGCGGGCTCGTTGCCTTGGGGAAGGCCGCCTTCCAGCGCGGGTCGCCGAGAACGATGAAGATCGCGGCGGTGTTCTGCATGTAGGTCTTCTTGACCGCCGGAAAGCCCTTCACATGGGCGATGAGGCGCTGCGACTGGGCGAGGAACACCTCGAGCACGGCGTCGCGCGTCGCCGCGTCGTCGACCACCAGCAGGTCGAAGCACTGCGAGTTGGCGCCGGTCGGGGCCCAGCGCGCGGCCTCGGCGATCCTCTCCAGCGTCTCGCGCGGCACCGAGCGGCCCGGCTCGAAGCGCCTGACGCTGCGCCGCCGGCGCATCAGTCCGAGCAGTCCCTTCATGTCGTCGGCCAAGGCGCGCCTCCCCGCGTTGCTGTCGTCGTCGCCCCAGCCTAACCGGAGATGCGCAAACGGCAACGGCCGCCCCCCGCGCAGGCCGGGGACGGCCGTTTCCGGATCGGGGAGTTTCCGCCGATCAGGCGGCGGCGACCTCGTTGAGGAAGGTGTCGATCTCCTCGCGCAGCCGCGCCGCCTGGGCGGCAAGCTGCGCGGTCGCCGCGGAGACCTGGCCGGCCGTCTGCTGCGTCTCGCCGGCGGCGGCGGTGACGCCGGCGACGTTCTGGGCGACGTCCTGGGTGCCGGCGGCGGCTTCCTGCGCGTTGCGGCTGATCTCGGCGGTGGCGGCGCCCTGCTCCTCGACGGAGGCGGCGATGGCGGAGGTGTACTGGTCGACCTCGGCCATGGTGCGGGCGATCTCGCCGGTCGAGCTCTGGATGGCGGCGATCTGCGCCGAGATGTCCTCGGTGGCGCGCGCCGTCTGGTTGGCAAGGCTCTTCACCTCGCTGGCGACGACCGCGAAGCCCTTGCCCATCTCGCCGGCGCGGGCCGCCTCGATGGTGGCGTTGAGGGCCAGCAGGTTGGTCTGCTCGGCGATGTCCTGGATGAGGCTGACGACGTCGCCGATCTTCTGTGCCGCGGCGGCGAGGCCGGAGACCTTGTCGTTGGTCGCCTCGGTGTTCTGCGAGGCATGGCGGACGATATCGGAGGCCTGGCTCACCTGGCGGTTGATCTCGCCGATCGAGGAGGCGAGCTCCTCGGCGGCGGAGGCCACCGTCTGGACGTTGCTGGAGGCCTCCTCCGACGCCGAGGTCGCGGCCGAGGCGCGGCCATTGGTGTCGTCGGCGATGCCCGACAGCGCCTGCGCGGTCTGCTCCATCTCGCCGGTGGCGGAACCGACCTGCTGCAGCATGTCGGCGACCGAGCCGCGGAAGCCGGCGATCAGGCTCTCGATGCGCTTCTGGCGCTCCTCGCGGGCGCGGCGCTCGTCCTCGCTCGTCGACTGCAGCCGGGCGCGCTCCACCGCGTTGTCGCGGAACACCTGCACCGTGCGGGCCATGGCGCCGACCTCATCCTCGCGGCCGGTATAGGGCACCTCGACATCGGTCTCGTCGGCGGCGAGCTTCTCCATGACGGCGGAGAGCGCCGGCACCGGCCGCAGCAGGCGGCGGAAGCCCCACAGGCCGGAAAGCGCCGCGAGGAGGATCGCGGCGAGCGCCGCGATGCCGGTGGCGACCCGCATCTCGGAAAGCCGCCCGGCGAGGCGATCCTTCTGGACGCCGGCATAGAGAATGCCGAGGACCTTGCCGGCGGCATCGAAGATCGGTTCGTAGATCGTGTAGTAGGGCAACCCGAGGATCACCGCCTCGCCGAGGAAGGTCTCGCCCCTGGTGACGACGGGATAGACCGCCCC
>JBFWXZ010000176.1:0-6659 GCA_050186955.1 Flavobacteriaceae bacterium | reverse complement strand
GCCGCGCGAGCAGAAGGCGGTGCGCACCGCCGCCGACACCTTCCGGCCCAACCCGGAATTCAACACCGCCGAGGTGATCACCCAGCTCGGCGTCGGCGAGGCGCTGGTGTCCTGCCTCGAGGGCAAGGGCGCGCCGTCGATGGTCCAGCGCACGCTGGTGCGGCCGCCCTCCTCGCGGCTCGGCCCGATCTCCCCCGACGAGCGCCGCGCGATCATGGACGACAGCCCGGTGCGCGGCCTCTACGACAAGGCCGAGGACCGCGAGTCGGCCTACGAGATCCTCGCCAAGCGCAACGAGGACCGGGTGGCGGCGGAAGCGCGCGAGGCCGAGCTGGCGGCGCGCGAGAAGGAAGCCAAGGAAGCCGCCAAGCAGGCCCGTTCCGGCCGCTCGCGCGGCGACAGCGCGGCGGAGGCGGCGATCAAGTCGCTCGGCCGCTCGCTCGGCACCTCGGTCGGCCGCCGTCTCGGCGAGGCGCTGCTGCGCGGCATCCTCGGATCGCTCAGCCGCCGCTAAAACCCCCAATTCTGAAAGAGCCTTTCAATGTCCCAGATCGAATCCGTCCTGGCCAAGGCCGAAACCAATCTCGAGGGCTCGCTGGAGCGGCTGTTCGACCTCCTGCGCATCCCCTCCGTCTCCACCGACAAGGCCTATGCGGCGGAATGCGCCAAGGCCGCGGGCTGGCTGGTCGACGAGCTGAAGGGCCTCGGCTTCGAGGCCGAGGCGCGCGAGACCGGCGGACGGCCGATGGTGGTCGCGCACTGGCGCGGCAAGACCGCCGCCAAGGGCCCGCACGTGCTGTTCTACGGCCATTACGACGTGCAGCCGGCCGATCCGCTGAACCTCTGGAAGCGCGACGCCTTCGACCCGGCACTGGTCGACGGGCGGAACGGCAAGGACATCCACGGCCGCGGCTCCTCCGACGACAAGGGCCAGGTGATGACCTTCGTCGAGGCCTGCCGCGCCTGGATCGAGACGGCCGGCGGCCTGCCGATCCCGGTGTCGCTGCTGATCGAGGGCGAGGAGGAATCCGGCTCCAAGAGCCTCGGGCCGTTCCTCGAGAAATACCGCGACGAGCTGACCACCGACCTCGCGCTGGTCTGCGACACCGGCATGTGGGACGCCGACACGCCGGCGATCTCCACCATGCTGCGCGGCCTCGTCTACGAGGAGGTCGTCATCACCGCCGCCGACCGCGACCTGCATTCGGGCATGTATGGCGGCGCGGCGCAGAACCCCATCCGGGTGCTCGCCGGCATCATCACGGCCCTGCACGACGGGAACGGCCGCGTCACCCTGCCCGGCTTCTACGACGGCGTGCCGGAGATTCCCGCCGACATCAGGAAGCAGTGGGACGAGCTCGGCTTCGACACCGCGTCCTTCCTCGGCGACGTCGGCCTTTCGGTGCCGGCCGGCGAGAAGGACCGCACGGCGTTGGAGCAGATCTGGTCGCGCCCGACCTGCGACGTCAACGGCATCGTCGGCGGCTATATCGGCGAGGGCTCGAAGACGGTGATCCCGTCGAAGGCGTCGGCGAAGATCTCGTTCCGGCTGGTCGGCTCGCAGGACCCGCTCAAGATCCGTGCGGCGTTCCGCCAGTTCGTCGCCGAGCGGCTGCCGTCCGACTGCTCTGCGGAGTATATCGGCCACGCGGCGAGCCCGGCGCTGGTGCTCGACATGAGCGGGCCGGCGGTGGCGCGGGCGGCGAAGGCGCTCGGCGAGGAATGGGGCCGCGACGCCGCGCTCGTCGGCATGGGCGGCTCGATCCCCATCGTCGGCGACTTCAAGCGCACGCTCGGCCTCGACTCGCTGATGATCGGCTTCGCGCTCGACGACGACAACATCCACAGCCCGAACGAGAAATACGCGCTGAAGAGCTTCCGGGGCGGCATCCGCTCCTGGGCGCGGGTGCTGGAGGCGCTGGCGGAATAGCCGGCTACTGCGAGCTCGGCAGCGGCGGGACCGCCTTGAGATAGGCGGCGATGGCCTGCCGGTCCTCCGCCGTCAGCCGCGAGGTGTTGGCGACGACCTTGGTCATCGAGCCGCCGAGGGAATCGAAATCCGGCGTGAAGCCGCTTTCCAGCGCATAGGCGATGTCGTCGGCCGACCATGAGCCGATGCCGCCCTCGCCCGCGGTGATGTTGGGAATGCGGCCCTTGCCTTCGGGATTGGGCGCGCCCGACAGGCGGCGCGAATAGTCGAGGCCGCCGAGCCGCGAGCGCGGCGTATGGCACTCGTTGCAGTGGCCGGGCCCCTCGACGAGGTAGCGGCCGCGGTTCTGCGCCTCGTCCAGCGCCGGGTCGGGGGTGAAGCCGGAATCGTCGAAATAGAGCAGCTTCCACAGGCCGAGGCCGCGACGCACATTGAAGGGGAACGGCACGTCGTGGGCGGGCGCCGGCTCGGCGACCGCCGGCAGCGTGTCCATATAGGCCTTGAGGTCCACCACGTCCTCGACCTTCATCAGCCGGTAGGAGGTGTAGGGGAAGGCCGGGTAGTAGTGCGCGCCGCCGGGCGAGACGCCACGCATCACCGCATTGACGAATTGCAGCACCGTCCAACCGCCGATGCCGGCGCCCGGATCGGGCGAGACGTTTGGCGCGTAGAAGGTGCCGAACTCGGTGCGGAACGCCTGCCCGCCGGCAAGATGCGCGCGGTCGTCGGAGCCCGGCGCCATGTGGCAGGAGGCGCAGCCGCCCATGGCGAAGACATATTCGCCGCGCGCCGGATCGCCGGCCCGCGACGGCAGGTCGCCCTGCGCGAGGGTCCGGGGCATGGTGAGCACCCAGAACGCCGCCAGCGCGACGACGGCGAGCGCGGCCAGTGCGACGACGAGGCGCCGCACCGGACCGCGTTTTGTCCTTCCCGCCAAGCCGTCAGTTCTTCTTGATGCGGAAGTTCTCGTGGCAGGCGCCGCAATTCTTGGTCACGGTGCCGAAGGCGGTCTTCATCGCATCGAGGCCCTCGCCGGCGGGCTGGATCGCCGCGGCGGAATCGGCCTCGAGCTTGGCGGCGGCGGCCGTGAAGCCTCCCATGTCCTCCCAGATCTTCGGCGACGCCTCGGTCTCGCCGCCGGTCTCGGAGCCGGCGGGGAAGAAATGGGCGAAGCCGGCGGCCGAGGAATTGATCGTGCGCATGGCGAGCTGGGCGGCCAGCGGATCGTAATCAGCCTCGCCCTTGACCATCTTCGCCAGCGCGCCGACGGAAGCCCCGACATTCTTCATCACGGCCTTCCTGGTCGCGATCGGGTCGTCGGATGCGAAGGCGACAGTGGCGGCGACCGACAGGATCGCGGTGGCTATGACGGCTTTCTTCATGTCTTTCTCCAACCCGTTGGGGATTCCCGCTGAGGGACCCAATAAAGATGCTCCAAAACGCGGGGCCAAATGACGATGGCGTGAGCAGCCATCCCGTACTACAGCGATTCCGCGCCGATATCATGACGCTCGCGGCGGCGGCGCTATTCCCGCGCCGAGCCATTCGCGTTCGACGTGGCAGTCATGCCGCGCCGCGGTTGACCTTGCCGGATGCGCGGGATCGAATGCGTGTCGGACGTTCAAAAAAACGCGGCCCGTGGCGGCCGCGACAATCCCGGGGAGAGACAAAGCATGGCCGAGTGGTCGAAGACGTGGTCGTGGATCGACGGCGAGTGGGTGGAGGGAAATCCGCCGCTGGTCGGCCCGCGCTCGCATGCGCTGTGGCTCGGTTCCTGCGTCTTCGACGGCGCCCGCGCCTTCGAGGGCGTGACGCCCGATCTCGACCTGCACTGCGCGCGCGTCAACCGCTCGGCGAAGGCGATCGGGCTGAAGCCGCTGCACGCCGACGGCGAGATCGTCGAGCTGGCGAGAGAGGGCGTGGCGAAGTTCGACGGCAAGACGGCGCTCTACATCAAGCCGATGTACTGGGCCGAGGAAGGCGGCTACGTCTCGGTGCCGCCGCTCGCCGAATCCACCCGCTTCTGCCTGTCCGTGTTCGAGGCGCCGATGCCGGAGCCGGCCGGCTCCTCGGTGACGCTGTCGAGCTACCGCCGGCCGACGCTGGAATCGGCGCCGGTCAACGCCAAGGCGGCGTGCCTCTATCCCAATTCCGGCCGCGCGCTGCTCGAGGCGCAGGCCAAGGGCTTCAACAACACGGTGGTCCTCGACGCCCTCGGCAACGTCGCCGAGCTCGCCACCGCCAACCTGATGATGGCCAAGGACGGCGAGCTCCACACGCCCTACCCCAACGGCACCTTCCTCAACGGCGTGACGCGCCAGCGGGTCATCGCGCTGATGCGCGACGCCGGCTACAAGGTGCATGAGCGGATCATCCGCTACGAGGAACTGACCGAGGCCGACGAGCTGTTCTCGACCGGCAATTACGGCAAGGTGCAGCCGATCACCCGCATCGACGCCCGCGATCTCCAGCCCGGCCCGGTCTACCGCCGTGCACGCGAACTCTATTGGGAGTATGCTCACACCGGCCACTGAGTCCGCAAACAAGGAAGAGCGTTGCCAGAAACGGGTGTCGAGGCACATTTCGACCTGACGGGCCTCGCCGTCGTCGTCGCCGCCGCCGTGCTGTGCGGGCTCGGCCTGAAAGCGCTCAAGCAACCGCCGATCGTCGGCTACATCCTCGCCGGGGTGCTGCTGGGCCCCACCGGCCTCGGGCTGGTGCACAACAGCACCACCCTGAGCGGCCTCGCCGAGCTCGGGGTCGTCCTCCTCCTCTTCCTCATCGGCATGGAGCTATCGCTGCGCGCCTTCGTGCGCGTGCTGTGGCCGGCGATGCTGACGGTCGCCGGGCAGATCGGGATCGCGCTCGGGCTCGCCTTCCTCGCCGGCTGGCTGCTCTCATGGCCGGCCAACCAGTCGATCCTCATCGCCTTCATCATCGCGATCTCCAGCACCGCGGTGGCGATCAAGATGCTGGAGGACATCGACGAGCTGCGGACGCCCATCGGGCAGATCACCATCGGCGTGCTGATCGGCCAGGACATCGTCGTCATCCCGATGCTCATCTTCGCCGAATCGATGGGCGCCGGCGGCGTCGACTGGACGGTCGGGCTGAAGGCGGTGTTCGCGCTGGTCTTCGTCGTCGCGGTGATCCGCGTGCTGTCGACGCGCGGCAAGATCCGGCTGCCCTTCGCGGAGGCGGTGCGCGGCAATGTCGACCTGCTGGCGCTCGGCTCGCTGGCCGCCTGCTTCGGCGCCGCCGCGTTCAGCGGCCTGCTCGGCCTGTCGGCGGCCTACGGCGCCTTCATCGCCGGGCTGGTGATCGCCAACACGACGCTGCGCGTCGAGGCGATCGAGGTCACCGAGCCGATCCAGTCGGTGCTGATCTTCGTCTTCTTCCTGTCCATCGGCCTGCTGATCGACCTCGACTACATCTGGAGCAACCTCGCCCTGGTGCTGGCCTTCACCGTCGCCGTGCTGACCATCAAGTCGGTGGTCAATATCGCGCTGCTGCATCTCGTCCGCGAGCCGTGGGAGCGGGCCTTCCCGGCCGGGCTGATCATGGCGCAGATCGGCGAGTTCTCCTTCGTGCTGGCGGCCATCGGCTTCAAGAACGGCGCGCTCGACTTCGACGGCTACCGGCTGGCGCTGACCATCATCGCGATGTCGCTGCTGCTCAGCCCGTTCTGGATGGCCAATGTCCGCCGCTTCCACGACATCGCCAGCGGCGGCATCACCGATTTCCGGCAGACGCTGGCGGAGGTCTATTCGGTGGAGCTGGAGGAGCTGGCGCGCGGCCGCAATCTCGTCTACCGCGTCGGCCACCGCAGCCTGGTGCGGGCGCGCGCGGCGCGCCACGCCTGGCTGCGGCGCAGGCGCGAGCGCCAGCAGGGAGCGAAGGACGGGGTGAGGTCGGCGGCCGCACCTTCCAGAGAATCGCACAGCCCCCCGGCAGACGATCTCGAGGCGCGACGCGCCGACCTCGACAGGCGGCTGGAATCGAGCAGGGAAGCCCTCGCCAGCCGCGCTGCGGGTTCCTCAGCGGTCGGCTCAGGTGCGGACGCCGAAGAGGGTATAGGCGGGGCACCAGCCGACCACCGCGGTTAGGATCGGCACCACGCCGAGGAACCCGATCCACTTCCATTCGATCTGCGGCGGCGCGAATAGCGCGAGCGCGATCAGCGCGACCCCGAGGACGATGCGCGCGATGCGGTCCACGGTTCCGACATTGGTCTTCATGTCCTGCAGTCTCCCAACCGGACGTATCCCGGCGACGCCGGGACATCCCGATCCGACTACGCGCGGCGGCGGGCCGCCATGATCTGGATCAAATGCCGAGGAAAAAGGTTCAGGCGACCTCGAACCAGCTCATCATGCCGCTCGCCTGGTGATCGAGCATGTGGCAGTGGATCATCCACTTGCCCGGATTGTCGGCGACGAAGGCGACCGCGACCTGCTCCTCGGCATCGAGCAGCACGGTGTCGAACAGGCCCTCATTGACGTCTCCGGAGGCCCGGAAGGTCTCGACGAAATGATGGCCGTGCAGGTGGATGGCGTGGGGGAAGGCCGTGCGGTTGACCATCCGGATCTCGATTGTCCGGTCGCGGGCGGTGCGGAACAGCGGCTCCTCGCCCATGCCGGCGATCCCGTTGAAAGCCCAGAACTGGCCGTGCTCGACCGCCGCGGTACGCCCGTCCATCTCCTGCCCGTCGACCATCACCTTCTCGAGG
>JBFWXZ010000175.1:0-6697 GCA_050186955.1 Flavobacteriaceae bacterium | reverse complement strand
CGCGCTGCATGAGGAGGCGCTGCGCGAGGCCTCGCGCCAGCTCGACTCGATGCTCGTGCAGACCGATTTCGTGATCCCCGACCACGTCGACGGCCGCGGCATCGCCACAGTCGAGGGCATGCTGGGGGCGCTGCCGCAGGTGCGGCGGGTACGCGCCAACCTGACCTTCAAGACCGTCAGCGTCATGTGGGACCCCGGCCGCGGGCAGGGCACGGCCATCGCCGTGGCGCTCCACGAGGCGGGCTTTCCCTCAACCGTGCGCGATCTGTCCGGCGAGGCCACCCCCGAGCACGAGAGGCGCGGCCGCATGCTGCTGCTCTCGCTCGCCGTCGCCGGCTTCGCCGCCGCCAACATCATGCTGCTCTCGGTGTCGGTGTGGTCGGGCGCCTCGCAGGAGACCGCGCAGCTCTTCCACCTGATCTCCGGCCTCATCGCGGTGCCCGCCGTCGCATTCGCCGGACGGCCCTTCTTCCTCTCCGCCGCCGGCGCGCTCGCCGCCCGCCGCCTCAACATGGACGTGCCGATCTCGCTCGCCGTGCTGATGGCCACCGGCATGAGCGTGGTCGAGAGCCTGCGCGGCGGCGAGGAGGCCTATTTCGACGCCGCCGTCATGCTGCTCTTCTTCCTGCTGATCGGCCGCTATCTCGACGAGACGATGCGCGAGAAGGCGCGCGGCGCGGTCGAGCGCCTCGCCCGCCTCTCCGCTCGCAGCGCCATGCTGGTAGGCGAGGGCGGCGAGACCCGCTTCGTCCCCGTCGACACCATCCGCCCCGGCATGCTCCTGCGCATCCTCCCCGGCGAGCGGGCGCCGGTCGACTGCGAGGTCGTCGCCGGCGCGAGCGACATCGACCGCTCGCTGGTCAGCGGCGAGAGCCGCCCGCTGCGCGCCGCCGACGGCACGGTGCTCGAGGCCGGCGTCGTCAATTTGACCGGCTCGCTCGACGTGCGCGCGCTGCGCGAGGCGTCGGCCTCCTTCCTCGCCGGCATCGTCTCGATGATGCAGGCCGCCGAGCACGGCCGCACCCGCTACGTGCGGATCGCCGACCGCATGGCCCGGCTCTACGCGCCGGTCGTGCATCTGCTGGCTTTCGCAACTTTCCTCGCCTGGGCGGTCTCCGGGGCGGCCTGGACCGACGCCATCTACACGGCGATCGCCGTTCTCATCATCACCTGCCCCTGCGCGCTCGGCCTCGCCGTGCCGGTCGCCCATGTGGTCGCCGCCAACCGCCTGCTCGCCGACGGCGTGCTGCTGCGCGACGGCAGCGCGCTGGAGCGCCTCGCCGCCGCCGACCACGTGGTCTTCGACAAGACCGGAACGCTGACCGCCGGCGAGCCCGCCGTCTGCTCGGTGGAGGGGCTGGAGCCGAGCCACGAGCCGGTCGTGCGCGCGCTTGCCGGCGCCTCCCGGCACCCGCTCTCGCGGGCGATCCGCGTCCATCTGGGAGACGGCGCGATCGCCGCGCTGGAATCCGTCGCCGAGGTCCCCGGGCACGGCGTCGAGGGCATCTGGCGGGGAACCCGCGTGCGCCTCGGGCGGCCCGACTGGGCGGCCGGCGGAGCCGCCGAGGGGAGTGCCGACGAAGACGCCGGCGGTAGCTCGCTCGTCGCCTTCGCCGCGGAGGGAGAGAACCCCGCCACCTTCGCGCTCGACGATGCGCTGCGCCCCGATGCCGCCGCTGCCGTCGCCAGGCTTCGCGAAGGCGGGCTCGCGGTGGAGATCGCGTCGGGCGACACCGCGCGCGCCGTCGCCGCCACCGCCGACGCCGCCGGCATCGCCTGCTTCCGGGCCGGCATGACCCCGCGCGACAAGCTGGCGCGGCTGGCCGACATCCAGGCCGGCGGCCACAAGGTGCTGATGGTCGGCGACGGGCTGAACGACGCCCCCTCGCTCGCCGCCGCCGACGTTTCCATGGCGCCCGCCTCGGCCAGCGACGTCGGCCGGCTCGCCGCCGATTTCGTCTTCATCAGGCCCGGCCTCATGGCCGTGGCGCGCGCGAGAGAGACCGCCCGCGCCGCCGACATCGTGGTCCGCCAGAACTTCGCCATCGCCATCGCCTACAACTGCGTCGCGGTGCCGCTCGCCATGGCCGGCGCGGTGACGCCGCTCGTCGCCGCCATCGCCATGTCGGCCTCCTCGGTCGCGGTGGTCGCCAACAGCCTGCGGCTCGCCATCGCCGGCCGGGAGCGTGCCGCCCCCGCCGCGCCGCGCGCCGCGATGGGACGCGAGGCGACGGCATGAGCAATCTCCTGCTGCTCATCCCGATCGCCCTGTTCCTCGGCCTCGTCGGCCTCGCCGGCTTCGTCTGGAGCCTGAGGAGCGGCCAGTTCAGCGATCTCGACGGCGCCGCCTACCGGGCGCTCGACGACGAGGGGCCCGACGAGCCGCGCGACCCGGCCGACGCCCGCCGCCGCCTCACCTGATCTCCTCGCGGATCTGCGCATAGGTCAGCACCGCGAACAGCACGGTGCCGCCGAACACGTTGCCGGCCAGCGTCGGCAGGAAGAATTGCAGGAATACGGCGGAAGCGCCGATCTCGCCCTGGAGCCACAGATAGAACGCCTCGACCGAGCCGGCGACCACATGGGTGAAGTCGCCGAGCGCGATCATGTAGGTCATCAGGCCGATCAGGAAGAATTCGGTGTTCTCCGCCGATGGCAGCATCCACACCAGCGCGGCGATGATCCATCCGGCGGCGATCCCCTTCACGAACATCGCCCCGGCCGGGTTCTCCATCAGGTGCAGCGCGATCTCGCGCACATTCGACGCCACCTCCGCCGGCAGCATCGGCGTGTGGGCGAGCGTCGCCGCGACGACGAGGCAGCCGGCCATGTTCGCCGCCAGCACGATCCCCCACAGCCGAAGCATGACCAGCAGCCAGTCGAGCTTCTGGCGCGAGATGACCGGCAGCACGGCGGTCAACGTGTTCTCGGTGAAGAGCTGCTGGCGCGCCATGATGACGACGATGAAGCCGACCGAGTAGCCGAGCTTCTCGACCAGGAACTTCCACGGCGCGTCGGGCAGATGGGCGGCGAGCAGCGCCTGCGAGACCACCGACAGGCCGATGGAGATGCCGGCCGCCAGTCCCGACCACCACAGCGCGCCGAAGCCGCGCGCCAGCTCGCCGTCGCCCTCGACGCGGATGATCTCGTAGATCACCAGCGCCCTCAGGCGGCGGTGCTCCTTGACCTCCTTCTCCTCCTCGTTGCTGACGCCGTGCTCGGCCTCGGGGACGTCGTCCCGCGGGTCGGGGGCGTCGTGCTCCTTCGCGTCCTTCGCGGACGATTGCCGTTTCGCCGGCTTGCGGGAGCGTCTTTTCGCGGAGGTTGCAGCGGCCATGGGGTATTCCCGTCGGGATATCCCTGCGACAATGCCCGAACCCGCGCTCGGGTTCCTGAAAGCGGCAGCCGCGCCGCCGCGGCGTTATTCTTCTTCTTCTCTTTTCCATTCAGCAACGGGTAACGATGTTGGGAAACTTCGCTTCCCCAACGTCGCGATATTTTAGAGTCATTTACATCTATTAATGAATAAGTGGCCGTAACCATTTTGCTTTTAGCAGGAGGCCACAGGATCATGTTGAGGAATTCGATCGTGGCGTGGCTGGTCGGCAGCCTCGCCCTTTATGCATCCGCAGCCGCCGCCGGCGATCTGCGGGTCGTCGGGACCGGCGACGGACTTCAGCTGCTGCGCGAGATCGCCAGCGCCTACACCAAGGACACCGGCGCCGCCGTCGAGGTGCCCGACAGCATCGGCTCCGGCGGCGGCATCGCCGCCGTCTCCTCCGGCGAGGAGCGGCTCGCTCGGGTCGCCCGCGTGCTCAAGGCCTCCGAGAAGGCGGCCGGCCTCGACTACGTGCCCTTCGCGCGCATCCCGTCCGCCATCTTCGCCAACAAGTCGGCCGGCGTCACCGGCCTGACCAACGCACAGGTCCGCGACATCTTCGAGGGCAAGGTGCGCTCGTGGAGCGAGGTCGGCGGCAACGACGTCAAGATCCGCGTCGTGCGGCGCGAGGACGGCGACAGCACCCTGCAGGTGCTGCGCGCCTCGATGCCCGGCTGGTCGGACCTCGCCTTCACCGAGCGCTCGAAGATGGCGGTGACGACGCAGGACGCCGTCGAGACGGTGCAGGGCGTCGAGGGCGCGGTCGGCTTCGCGCCCTATTCGGAGACCGACATCGACAACGTCGTCACGCTCAAGGTCGACGGCATGGCGCCCACCGATCCGGGCTATCCCAGCGCCGTCGAGCTGGCCTTCGTGTTCAAGTCCGACGCCGTGGAACCCGACATGCAGGCGTTCATGGACTTCACCAGGTCCGACGCCGGCAGGGCGATCGTCTCCGCGCACAGGGCCCTGCCCTCTTCGTGAAAGAGCGATGATGGTCAAGCTTCATTCGCTTTCGACCAGATTCATCCTGGCCGCGGTCGCTGCGACCGCGGTCACCATCGTGCTGTTCCTCGGCCTGGTCATCTTCCAGCTCGACCGCAGCCTGTCGCGCCAGGCCAGCGAGCTGGAGCGGCTCGAGGACGAGGACCTGTCCAAGCGGCTCGACGCCGACATCGCGCTCGCCAATGCGCGGCTCGAGTTCCAGAGCGAGGACATCGCCCGCCGCGTGCTGAGCGCGGCCACCAGGGCCGACGCCATCGCGGCGATCGAATCGCGCAACATGGTGGCGATCGAGGCGGTTCTGCGCCCCATCGCGCGCATCGCCGAGGTCGACACCATCGTCGCCACCGACGCCTCGGTGAACGTGCTGGGCGCCTCCGTCGGCGACGCCGATCTCGTCGGGCTCTACCAGATCATCCACGCCAACGGGCTGCGCGCGCCCATCGCCGAGGCCCTCGCCGAGAGCGAGCGCAGCGCCCCGCACGCGGTGTCGCGGCTGGCGACGAGGGCCGAGGGCCCGGTCTTCGACCGCTCCAACATCGCCGGCGCGGTGTCGCAGATCATCGCCGTTCCCGTCTTCGACGATTTCGGCGACGTCATCGGGGCGCTGATCGCCCAGCGCTGGATCCGTCCGCACGAGCCGATTCTCGACGACTTCGCCAAGATCACCGAATCCGGTGTCGCCCTCTACGCCCGCGAGGAGCTGGTCGCCTCCGCCGGCGTGTCGACGCGGCTCGAATTCGAGACCCAGGGACAGCGGCTCCTCGCCGAGGCCGACGGCGAGCAGTTCATCGCCCGCTGCGGCCGCTCCATGGAATTCCTGTCGATCTGCGCCTTCAAGCCGATCGCCGAGCTCTACGCGGCCCAGAACGAGGTGACGCGGATCGGCCGCACCGAGGGCACCCGGCTGATCAACTGGCTGATCGGCATCGGCATCATCTCGGCCCTCGGGATATCCGGCGCCATCGCCGCCACCGCGCTGCCGATCACCCGCCCGCTGCGCCGCCTCGCCGGCGTCGTCACCTCGGTCGCCCGCGGCGAATACGACGTCGCCGTCGACAACACCGACCGCCTCGACGAGATCGGCGACATCTCGCGCGCCGTCATGGTGCTGCGCGATTCGGTGAAGGAGCGCGACCGGCTGCGCGAGAGCGTCGTCACCAAGAACGTCATGCTGGAGCGCCAGGAAAGCGAGCTGCGCAAGCAGAACCTGCTGTTCGACGCCGCCCTCAACAACATGTCGCATGGCCTGTGCATGTTCGACGTCGACAAGCGGTTGATCGTCTCCAACACCCGCTTCTGCGAGATGTTCGCCATCTCCCCGTCGAGCCTCGCCCCCGGTCTCCACTACAAGGACCTGCTGAAGCTGCAGCGGCGCATCGTCGAGACGGTGAGCGACGAATCCGGCCGCGCCCTCGACCCGCTCGAATGGCCGGCCGACGGGCAGAGCTGGATCACCAAGCGGCTGAAGGATGGCCGCACCATCCTGGCCACCCGCCAGCCGCTGGCGGGCGGCGGCTGGGTGGCGATCTACCAGGACATCACCGAGCGCGAGCGCGCCCGCGAGCGGCTCCTCCACCAGGCCCGCCACGACAGCCTGACCAGGCTGCCGAACCGCATCCACCTCAAGGAGCAGCTCGCCGCCCGCATCGAGAACATGCGGGAGATGCCGGGCAGCTCCTTCTCGGTGGTCAGCATCGACCTTGACGAGTTCAAGGGCGTCAACGACACGCTCGGCCACCCGACCGGCGACCTGCTGCTGCAGGAGGTCGCGCACCGCATCGTCGACACCGCCGGCGACGACCACCTCGTCGTCCGCCTCGGCGGCGACGAGTTCGCCGTCGTCACCCCGCTGACGGCGACGCCGGTTCCCGACAAGCTGCCGAGCCGCCTCATCAGGGCGATCAGCCGGCCCTACGTGCTCATCGAGCAGGAGGTCGTCATCGGCGCCAGCGTCGGCGTCGCGGTGGCGCCGCGCGACGGCGACGATCCCGACGAGCTGCTCAAGAACGTCGACCTCGCGCTCTACTGCGCCAAGCGCGAGGGCAAGAACACCTTCCGCTACTTCCAGCCGGACATGGCCGAGAGCGTCCGCGAGCGCCAGCAGCTCGTCAGCGACCTGCGCAACGCCGTCGACAATGGCGAGCTGACCGTCTTCTTCCAGCCGCAGGTGTCGCTCGACGACAACCGCATCGTCGGCTTCGAGGCGCTGGCCCGCTGGATCCACCCGACCGCCGGCATGATCTCGCCGCTGAGCTTCATCCCGATCGCCGAGGAGACCGGCCTCATCGTTCCCATCGGCGAGTGGATCCTCCA
>JBFWXZ010000174.1:0-6776 GCA_050186955.1 Flavobacteriaceae bacterium | reverse complement strand
CTTCCGATCTTCGACGATCCGCAGGTCGTTCTGCTCGGCCGCGAGACGATCCTCAGGAACGGCGCGTTCGCCGGCTATCTGACCAGTGGCGGCTTCGGCTACACGGTCGGCAAGCCGATCGGCTACGGCTATGTGCGCAACGCGGAAGGCGTCGGCACGGATTATCTCGACGCCGGCTCCTACGAGCTGGTGGTGGCCTCCGAGCGGGTGCCGGCGCGGCTGCACCGCGAGGCGCTCCACGACCCGGCGGGAACCCGCATCAAGGCCTAGATTCTCCGCAGGGCGATGCAGCGGCTGGGGACGGTGCCCGGCTCGCCGGGCATCGAGACATAGGGCCCGGTGTCCTCGACGCATTGGAGCCGGCCTTCCCGCTCGAGCTCGGCGACGCGGCGCTCGAAGCCCTCCGCCCACACCGTGTCCTTGACGGTGAGGACCAGCACGCCGCCCTCGCGGCAGATGCGCACCAGCTCGTCCAGCGCCTCGGCGCCGACATGGCCGGTGGTGAAGACGCCGGCGGAGACGATGCCGGCGAAATGGTCGTCGGGGAAGGGAAGCTCGCCGCCGAGCGCGAGGTTGTGATGGGCCGCGTAGACGCCCTTGGCCCTGGCCTTGGCCAGCATCTGGGTCGAGATGTCGAGGGCCTCGGCGTGCGGATAGCCGACGATCGGGAGCCATTCGCCGATCAGCCCGGTGCCGGCGCCGGCGTCGAGGATCGGGCCTTCGCCGCGCGGCAGGTGGCGCGACAGCAGGGCCAGGCAGACGGAGGGATGCCGGTAGCCGGCGGCGGCCATCTCGGCTTCGTAGGTCGCGGCCCAGCCGTCATAGATGGCGGCGATCTCCTCGGGGCGCTTGGCCTCGTAGACCGCGCCGAGCGCGCCCTTGTGCTTGCCGTCGGCCATGATTCTCCTCTCGGGAAATTTTGAAGGGAATTGCGGCCGGGATCATAGCCATGGCGGCCGATCTGTGGAACCGTTCGCCCGTGTGAAATGATCGGGAAAGGGCGGAAATCGCATGGATCCGCAGGACAGGAAAGACGCGGCCGCCGCCCTCGCGGCCGTCCCGGCGCTGGAGGGGCTCGATCCGGACAAAGCGGAGATCGAGCGGCTGGGCGGGCTGACCAACCGGGTCTTCCGCGTCGCGCGGGGCGGCGAGGCCTGGTGCCTGCGCATCCCCGGCAAGGGAACCGAGGAATATATCAACCGCGCCCATGAGGCGGTCGCCGCGCGCGAGGCGGCGAGGGTGGGCGTCAGCCCGCCGCTCGTCCATTTCGACGCCAAGAGCGGCATCATGGTCACCCGCTTCGTTGACGGCGAGACGATGACGCCGGCGCGCTTCAACACCGCCGCCGGGGCGCCGGCGCGGGCCGGCGAGGCCTTCGCGACGCTGCACGGGTCGGACGCGAAATTCGACTTCACCTTCGAGCTCTTCGCGATGATTGACGACTATCTGAAGGTGCTGTCGGGCAAGACGGTCGAGCTGCCGGACGGCTATCACGACGCGGTCGCCGAGGCCGAGGGCGTGCGCCGGGCGCTCGCCGCGCATCCGCTGCCGAGCGCCGCCTGCCACTGCGACCCGCTATGCGAGAACTTCATCGACACCGGCGCCCGCATGTGGATCGTCGACTGGGAATATTCGGGCATGAACGACCCGATGTGGGATCTCGGCGACCTGTCGGTCGAGGCGTCCTTCGGGGAGGCCCAGGACGAGGAGATGATGCGCGCCTATTTCGGCGGCGAGCCGCACCCCGCGGACCGCGGGCGCGTCGTCATCTACAAGGCGATGTGCGACCTGCTGTGGACGCTGTGGGGGCTGATCCAGCACGCCAACGACAACCCGGCAGACGATTTCTGGGCCTACGCCACCAACCGCTTCGAGCGCTGCAAGGCGCTGATGGGGGAGGCGGATTTCGCCCGCCATCTCAGGGCCGTCGAGGCCGGGCGCTGAACGGCGGCCGGCGGGCGAGCCGGCGCTACCGGCCCTGAGGGGGGTCAGCGCGGCGACAGGCCGAGCGCGCCGCGGATGATCCGCCGCCAGTCGCGCAGCGCCGGCGCCAGTTCCGGCAGCACCGCGGCGGTGCGTTCTCGGCGCAGCCCGTCGAGCGCCGCCGTCGTCCGCGCGAGGCGGCGGCGATGCCGGGAATCGGCACGCGGCCGCATCATGCGGATCGCCCCGCGCAGGCGGTCGACGAAGACGAGGGTGCCGGGATCGGACTCGAGGTCGCGCCGCTCCAGCTCGCCGATATAGGCCTCCAGCGAGGCCGCCGCCCTGGCCTTCAGGCGCCGCGGCAGCACGTCGGTGCGGTAGTAGGGCGGCTCCTGCAGCGAATGGATGTCGAAATCCGCCGGCCTCGCGCCGCACTCGCTCTCCAGCGCGCGCAGGAGGTCGGCCAGCGACAGGATGTTCAGCGCCGACACGGTGATCCCGAAGTCGACGGCGACATGCGGGCACTTCCGGCGCAGCGCGCGCATGTTGGCGACGAAGAGCTTCCACTCGAAGCCCCTTCGCAGCAGCTCGCCGCGCTCGCCATGGGCGTCGACGCTGGCGATCACGAGCACGTTGGGGAAGCGCTTCCACAGGTCGAAGACCGAGCGCCCGCGAAACGAGGTGACAGACATGTTGGTGTGGTAGCGCAGCGCCACATCGGTCCGCCCGAGCTCGATCAGCCGGTCGAGGAAGCGGTAGTGCTCCTCCATCATCAGCGGCTCGCCGCCGGCGAAATAGAGATCGACGATGCCGTCGACGCCCTGCTCGATCTGGGCGAAGAATTCCTCGAAGGAGGCGAAGCTCCGCGTCTCCGCCCTGTCGGAGGCGAGCGAGCCTATCGCCTTGCCGTCCTGGAACCATTTCGAGCTCGCCCCGTGCCAGCAGCTGCGGCAGGAGAAGTTGCAGAGATTGGTGAAGCGGATGTCGAGGGCGACCGGAAAGTCCGCGGGCCGGGCGAGGGTGCGCGCGTCCTGCGCATCCAGCCACGCCGCGAACCGCCGGTTCGCCTGCAGGCGCAGGCTGTCGCTCTCGTAGCGCTCGCGCTCCATGCACTTGCCGCAGGCGGCGAGCGGCTCGCCTCGCGCGAAGGCCTCGCGGATGGCGCGCAGCCTGTCGCCGCGCCAGCTTTCGGCGAGCGTATCCTCGCGCAGATTGCCGATGTCGCCCTTGAACTCGCAGCAGGGCATGATCTCGCCGAGCGTCGAGACGTGGAGGTTGAGCCACGGCATCACGCACATGCCGTCGGGCAGGCGATCGCGGTCCCCGGGTTCGGCCTCGTCCATGATACGGCTTCCGGCCTCCGCTGGAACGAACCCGGCTACGCGCCTTCGCGGGCCGGCGCCGCGCCGTGCCCGGCGCCCTGATCCTCCGCCTCGTGCGGCTTCAGCTCCTTGCGGGAGATGAAGGTATAGAACATCGGCACCACGAACAGCGTGAAGGCGGTGCCGATGAGGATGCCGGAGAAGATGACGAGGCCCATCGAGTAGCGCGCCGCGGCGCCGGCGCCGGCGGCGATGATCAGCGGCACGACGCCGAGCGACATCGCCGCGGTGGTCATCAGGATCGGCCGCAGCCGCACCTTGGCGGAGGCGACGATGGCCTCGCGACGCGTCATGCCGTGGAGCTCGCGCTGCTGGTTGGCGAACTCGACCAGCAGGATGCCGTGCTTGGTGATCAGCCCGATCAGGGTGATCAGCCCGACCTGGGTGTAGATGTTGAGCGTGCCGAGGCCGATGTTCAGCGGCACGATGGCGCCGAAGATCGACAGCGGCACCGACATCATGATGATGAGCGGGTCGCGGAAGCTCTCGAATTGTGCGGCGAGCACCAGATAGATCACCACGATGGCGAGGATGAAGGCGATCAGGATCGTGTTGCCCTGCGTCGATTCCAGCCGCGACTGGCCGGAATAGTCGATGAAGAAGCCGGCCGGCAGCTCGGCGCGGGCGATCTCCTCGATGGTCTGGAGGCCGGTGCCGGTGGTGACGCCGGGAACCGGCAGGGCGGAGATCGTCGCCGAGTTGAGCTGGTTGAACTGCTCGATGGAGGCCGGCGAGGCGTTGGTGGAGATCGACACCACGGCCGACAGCGGCACCATATCGCCGCTGACGCTGCGCACGAAGAACTCGCCGAGCCGGGACGGGTTGTTCCGGTATTCCGGCGGCACCTGCATGATGATGTCGTAGCTGTTGGAATCGCGATCGAACTGGGCGATGGAGCCGCCGCCGACCAGCAGGCTGAGCGTCGAGCCGATCTCGCGCACCGAGATGTTGAGGGCGGCGGCGCGGTCGCGGTCGATGCGCACCGTCACCTGCGGCGCGTCGAAGGCGAGCGAGTTCTGGACGACGATGAAGCGGCCGGATTCCTGCGCCTTGCGGCGGACCTCCTGGGCGACCTCGTAGACGCGGCTGGCGTCGGCGGTCGAGCGGATGACCATGGAGATCGGCAGGCCGCCGCCGGCGCCGGGAAGCGAGGGCGGGGCGAAGACCAGCGCCTCCAGCCCGGCGACCTTGGCGAGCCGGCCCTGGATGTCCTGCTGGATCTGCTTCTGCGAGCGGTCGCGCTCGGCCCAGTCCTTGAACGCCCAGACGGAGAAGCCGCTGTTGGTCTGGCCGTTCATGCCGGTCAGCGAGAAGCTGGCGCGCAGCTCCGGCAGGTCCTTGGTCAGCTCGCGGATCTGGTCGGCGTAGAGGTTGGTGTAGTCGCTGGTCGCGTAGCGCGGCGCCGTCAGCAGGGCGAAGAGCGCGCCGCGATCCTCCTCCGGCGCCAGCTCGCTGGAGGTCTTCATGAACAGGAAGCCGGTCAGCCCCACCAGCGTCAGCACGATGAGCAGCGTCACCGGGCGGTATTTCAGCGAGCCGCGCACGAGGCGCTCATAGGTGTCGGCGACGCGCTCGAAGCCCCTGTCGACGATCTGCTGGAAGCGGCTGTGGCTGCCCGCCTTGAGCAGGCGCGCCGACATCATCGGCGTGATGGTCAGCGCGACGATGCCCGACAGCACCACGGCGCCGGCGAGCGTCATCGCGAACTCGCGGAACAGCGAGCCGGTCAGCCCGCCGGTGAAGGCGAGCGGGGCGAAGACGGCGGCGAGCGTGACCGTCATGGCGATGACGGCGGTGGAGATCTCCTGCATGCCGGTCAGCGCCGCCTGCATCGGCTTCATGCCCTCCTCCATGTGGCGGTGGATGTTCTCCACCACGACGATGGCGTCGTCGACGACGAGGCCGATGGCGAGCACCATGGCGAGCAGCGACAGCAGGTTGATCGAATAGCCGGCGGTGAACAGCAGGAAGCAGACGCCGATCAGCGACAGCGGGATGGTGACCACCGGCATCAGCACCGAGCGGAACGAGCCGAGGAAGAGCAGGATCACCAGGATGACGATGAAGACGGCCTCGGCGATGGTCTTGAAGACCTCGTCGATGGAGGCGCTGATCGCCTCGGTGGCGTCGTAGACCTTGTCGATGGTCATCCCCTCGGGGAGCGTGTCGCGGATGATCGGCAGCTCGTCGCTGACCGCCGCGGCGGTGTCGAGCGGGTTGGCCGAGGGCGTCGGGAAGATGCCGATGAAGATGCCTTCCTCGCCGTTGAACTTGACGACGGTGTCCTTGCTCTCGGCGGCGAGCTCGACCTCGGCGACGTCGCGCAGCCGCACCACGTCGTCGTTCTGCGACTTCAGCGGCAGCGCGCCGAAGGCGTCGGCGCTCTGCAGCGTCGACTGCACGGTGATCGGGTAGGAGACCAAGTCGTTGCGGGTCTTGCCGGGCGCGGAGAGCACGTTGGAGGCGTTGATCGCCGACAGCACCTCGGCGGCGGTGATGCCGCGGGCGGCGAGGCGGACGGGATCGATCCACACCCGCATGGAGAATTTCTGCGCGCCGAGCACGACGACGTCGGCCACGCCCTCGACGGTGGAGATGCGCGGGCGGATGACGCGCTCGATATATTCGGTCAGCTCCTCCGGCGTCATGTTGGGGTTCTGCATCGCCAGATAGAGGATGGCGAACTGCTGGCCGGTCCCCTTGACGATGGTCGGGTCCTCGGAATCCTCGGGCAGCTTGCCGCGCACCTGCTGGACCTTCGACATCACCTCGGTGAGCGCGGTGTCGGGGTCGGAGCCGAGCTTCATCTGCACGGTCACGACGCTGGTCGAGGGCCGGCTCTGCGAGGTGACGTAGTCGACGTTCTCGGTGGTCGAGACGGCGGCGGCGATGGGCGCGGTGATGAAGCCCTGGATCAGGTCCGGGCTGGCGCCGGGATAGACCGTGGTGACGGTGATCACCGTCTCCTCGACCTCCGGATATTCGCGCACCGCGAGGTTGAACAGGCCCTGGAAGCCGAGCAGCAGGATCATGCAGCCGAGCACCGTCGACAGCACCGGCCGGCGGATGAAGAGCGACGAGAGGTTCATTGCGCCGGCGCCTTGCCGCCCGACAGCGTCGCCGGATCGATGGTGTTGTCGATGGCGACCGGGCGGCCGTTGTCGAGCCGGTTCTGGCCGGCGGTGACGACGACGTCTCCCGGCTCCAGCCCGCTGAGGATCTCGACCATGCCGGCGCTGCGGCGGCCGGCGTTGACGAAGGCCTGGCGGACGACCTTCGTCGGCGCCGCCGGCTGCTCGTCGCCGGCGGTCGCGGCGTCGGCCTGCTCGCCGGGCTTCGGCTCGGGATCGCGCACGACATAGACGTAGTCGCCGTAGAGGCTGGCGATCAGCGCCGTCTGCGGCAGCGCGAGGACACCGTCCTCCTGCGGCAGGATGACGGCGATGCGCACGAACTGGCCGGGCGTCAGCT
>JBFWXZ010000173.1:0-6783 GCA_050186955.1 Flavobacteriaceae bacterium | reverse complement strand
GGCGCCGATCAACCAGGCGTGCAAGCTGGCTCAGGAAGGACAGACCGCGATCAACGAGGCCGCCGGCCGCTACGCCGCGCAGGGTCCGTTCAACGCTTCCCAATCCGTCGCCGAGGCGACGCGCGAGCTTGCCTTCTCGATCCCCGGCCTGGAGCGCACCGACGCCGGCCAGATCGAGGCGCGCTACAAGGCCGAGGCGGCGGATATCGACCGCCGCTCTGCGTCGGCGTCGCGCCGCGTGGGCAAGTGCGCCATCGACATGGACGCAGCGCAGTCGAGGTGCCAGGACGCGACCAACGAGTTCCTGGAATATATGCCGGGGACCTTCCCCTATATGGGCGATTTGGGCGTCGGCAAGGAGCTGGAGGCGCGCCGGCAGCAGGCGCGCGCCAATATAGAGGCTTATCTGACGCAGATCGGGGCGGCGCTCGACCGCATGGCCGCGCTCAGGAAGGCCGGGGATCTGTGCGTCGAGACGGCGAGCGCCGGCGCCGCCGATCCGCAGCTTTCGGCAGAGGCGGATTCGCTCGGCGATCCCTCGACCGTCGCCTGTTCGGGAGCCGCCTATGACGGGCGTGTCGCCGAATTGCGCGATGCCCGGTTCGCTTCCGTGCCGGGGATCGAGGCGAAGATCGCCGAGTTGCAGCGCATCCGCGCGGCGCTGGCCGCGGCCGTCGCCGCCAACAACGCCGCCGAAGCCGCCTACAAGGCCGGCGACCTCAATGCCGCGCGGGCCAGGCTCGCGGATGCGCGGGCCGCCTTCAACAGCGCCGGCGGCAAGGCGGCCTGCGGCGATCTCGATCAGCAGATCACCCGCCGCACGGCGACGGTGGCGCAGCTCGGCGACGAGATCGCGGCGGCGGAGAGCGCCGCCGCCACCTGCGACATCGGCTCGATGAAGCGGCTGGTGCTGAACTACGAGGTGTCCAGCCAGCCCAACATGCGCGCCGCGATGGCCCGCCTCAACGAGAAGCTGCCGACCTGCGAGGCCGAGGCGGAGGCGCAGGAGCAGGCGCGCGCCGAGGCCCAGCAGGCCTCCAACAACGGGGTCTGCACGTCGAAATTCGGCGGCGGCTACTACGCCGGCAAGGCCAACTCGGCGGGAACCTTCTCCTGCCTGCCGACCCAGGCGACCGCGAATGCATGGTGCGCCAACAAGAACGGCAGCGGCACGGTGGCCAAGAATATCCGCGCCGACGGCACGTGGGACTGCGTCTTCACCTCGGCGCGCCAGCGCGCCGACGCCGTCGCCTGGTGCAAGCGGCAGTACGGCCGCAACTATGTGAAGACCATCAGGAGCGGCGGCCAGTACAGGTGCGTCTACAACACCGGGCGCTCGGCGTCCGGCGGCCAGCCGAGCTACAACCCCAACGACGCGGCTGCGGCGGCCGCCGCGATCGGCACGATGATCGGCATCATCGCCGGGTCGCAGGGGGGAGGCGGCGGACATGGCGGCGGCCATTCGCACGGCACCGGCGGCGTCGATTGCCGGAGCAACCCGCTGGCGGCAGGCTGCTAAAGAAAGGACGAGCGAGACATCGTCCTGCCCGGATTCCCGCTATCCACGGCGGCGGGTGGCGGTTGCCGCGCGTTTCGCGCGGCCGCGCCCCAATCTTGAGCGAATCAGCGCGATAGGGCTTATCGATAGCCATGGGCGAGCAGAAGACACCGTCGGGCAATATCGAGCCGATCAATCTGCGCGAGGCGCTCGAGGAGCGCTATCTCGCCTATGCGCTGTCGACGATCACCCAGCGCGCGCTGCCCGACGTGCGCGACGGGCTGAAGCCGGTACATCGCCGGCTGCTGCACGCCATGCGGCTGCTCAAGCTCGATCCCGATTCCGGCTTCAAGAAATGCGCCCGCGTCGTCGGCGACGTGATCGGCAAGTTCCACCCGCATGGCGACCAGTCCGTCTACGACGCGCTGGTGCGCCTGGCGCAGGATTTCGCCGTCCGCTATCCGCTGGTCGAGGGGCAGGGCAATTTCGGCAATGTCGACGGCGATAACGCCGCCGCCATGCGATACACCGAGGCGCGCCTCACCGAGGTCGCCCGCGCCATGCTCGACGGCATCGACGAGGACGCCGTCGACTTCCGCGAGACCTATGACGGCGAGGAGACCGAGCCGGTCGTCCTGCCGGGCGCTTTCCCCAACCTCCTGGCCAACGGTTCCTCCGGCATCGCCGTCGGCATGGCGACCTCGGTGCCGCCGCACAATGCCGGCGAGGTCTGCGACGTCGCGCTGGCGCTGATCGCCGACCGCGACGCGACGCTGGAAAGCCTGATCGATCTGATGCCGGGGCCGGACTTCCCGACCGGCGGCATCGTCGTCGAGCCGCGTGCCGCCATCGAGGAGGCCTACCGCACCGGGCGCGGCTCGTTCCGCGTCAGGGCGCGGTGGGAGAAGGAGGATACCGGCCGCGGCACCTACCAGATCGTCATCACCGAGATCCCCTATCAGGTGCAGAAGGCACGGCTGATCGAGAAGATCGCCGAGCTCATGCAGGCCAAGAAGCTGCCGCTGCTCGCCGACATCCGCGACGAATCCGCCGAGGACATCCGCCTCGTGCTGGAGCCCAGGAGCCGCTCCGTCGATCCCGTCATCCTGATGGAGTCGCTGTTCCGCGCCACCGACCTGCAGAGCCGCGTCCCGCTCAACATGAACGTGCTGTCGGGCGGGCGGGTGCCGCGCGTGATGAACCTCGCCGAGGTGGTGCGTGCCTGGCTCGACCATCGCCGCGAGGTGTTGCAGCGGCGCGCCCGCTACCGGGTCGAGAAGATCGTCCACCGGCTCGAGGTCCTCGGCGGCTATCTGGTCGCCTATCTCAACCTCGACGAGGTCATCCGCATCATCCGTGAATCCGACGAGCCGAAGCCGGAGCTGATGGCCGCCTTCGAGCTGACCGAGGTGCAGGCCGAGGCGATCCTCAACATGCGGCTGCGCAGCCTGCGCAAGCTCGAGGAGATCGAGATCCGCCGCGAATATGACAGCCTGACCGACGAGAAGGCGACGCTGGAGGCGCTGCTGCTCAGCGAGGCGCGGCAGTGGAAGAGGATTTCCGCCGAGATCGCCGAGACGAAGAGAAAGATCGGCGCCGACACCGCGCTCGGACGCCGCCGCACCACCCTCGCCGACGCTCCGGAAACCGACGAGGCGGAATTCGTCGAGGCGATGATCGAGCGCGAGCCGGTCACCGTCAACGTTTCGGAGAAGGGCTGGGTGAGGGCGCTCAAGGGCCACAACGCCGATCTCGCCTCGATCCAGTTCAAGTCGGGCGACCGCCTGCGCTTCGCCATCCCCGCCCAGACCACCGACAAGCTGGTGCTGTTCTCCACCGACGGGCGCTTCTTCACGCTGGGCTGCGACAAGCTGCCGGGCGGGCGCGGCCATGGCGAGCCGCTGCGCCTGATGATCGAGCTCGGCGAGGATCAGGACATCGTCACCGCCATGGCGCACGATCCCGCCCGCAAGCTGCTCGTTACCTCCGCCGACGGGCGCGGCTTCGTGCTTCAGGAGAGCGATGTCGTCGCCATGACGCGCAAGGGCAAGCAGGCGCTCAATGTCGATACGGGCAGCGAGGCTGCGCTGTGCGTCCCCGCCGCCGGCGACCGCATCGCCATCATCGGCGACAATCGCAAGCTGCTGATCTTCCCGCTCGAGCAGGTGCCGCTGATGGCGCGCGGCAAGGGCGTGCGCCTGCAGCGCTACAAGGATGGCGGCGTGCGCGATTGCGTGATCTTCAACGCCGCCGACGGCCTGTCGTGGACCGACGCCGCCGGGCGGGTCCACACCCGCGGCTTGGACGAGATGGCCGACTGGCAGGGCGACCGCGCCCAGGCCGGCCGCATGGCACCCAACGGCTTTCCCCGCAACGGCCGCTTCGATGGCCGCCCGCGTCAGGATTGAGCGACGCTCAGTCCGTCTGCGTCCAGCCTTCCGGCATCAGCCGCTCCAGCGGCCTGAAGCGCGCCTTGTAGTGCATCTTGTCCGAGCCCTCGACCAGATAGCCGAGATAGACGTAGGGGAGGCCGAGGCGCAGCGCGCGCTTGATGTGGTCGAGGATCATGTAGCTGCCGAGCGAGCGCTTCTCGGCCTCGGGGTCGAAGAAGCTGTAGACCATCGACAGGCCGTCGGCGAGCTCGTCGGTCAGCGACACGGCGAGCGGCGGGCCCTCGCCCCTGCCGGTGATGCCGCTGTCGACGCCGCGCCGGCGATAGACGATCAGCTTCGTCTTCACATGGGTGTCGAGCACCATCATCGCGTAGTCGTGCATGCTCATGTCGGCCATGCCGCCGCTGGCATGGCGCGCCGCCAGATAGTCGCGGAACAGCGCGTATTGCTCCGCCGTCGGCTCGAGGCCTTCCTCGGTGGCGACGATGTCCTCGTTGGCGGCGAGGATGCGCTTCTGCCAGCGAGCCGGCTTCCATTCCTGCGTGACCACCCGCACCGAGATGCAGGCGCGACAGTTCTCGCAGGCCGGGCGATAGGCGATGGACTGGCTGCGCCGGAAGCCGCCCTGGGTCAGGATGTCGTTGAGGGCGGCGGCGCGCTCGCCGGCCAGGTGGGTGAACACCTTGCGCTCCTCCTTGCCCGCCAGATAGGGGCAGGGCGAGGGCGCTGTCAGATAGAATTGCGGTGTGTCGCGGCTGATCTTCATCGCTGGCGTCCGTGACCCCCGTCTACAATCCATAATACCAAGGGGCGGCAAAGGTAAAGACGAGCCACAGCAGCAGCGTCAGCGGTGCGCCGGCGCGCAGGAAATCCGTGAAGGTGTAGTGGCCGGGCGCCATCACCAGCAGGTTCGTCTGGTAGCCGATGGGCGTCGCGAAGGAGCAGTTCGTCGCCAGAATCACCGTCACCAGCCAGACCTGCGCGGCGATGCCCGTCTGTGCGGAGAGTTGCAGCGCGATGGGGGTGAACAGCGCCGCCGAGGCGTTGTTGCTGAGGATGTTCGTCATCGTCGCGATCAGCAGGAAGACCGCCGACAGCACGAGCATCGGCGACGCCCCGTCGAGCCCGGCGACGATCTCGCGGGCGATCAGCGCCGCCGCGCCGGTCGCCTCCATCGGCGCCGCCATGGCCAGCGACGAGCCGACCAGCAGGTAGAGCCGCCGGTCGAAGGCGCGCGACGCCTGGCGGATGTTCAGCGCCCCGGTGAGGATCATCGCCAGCGCGCCGGCCACCGACGAGACGACGATGGGCAACAGGCCCGAGGCCGCGGTGATCACCACGAAGAGGAAGACCGCGAGCGCCTGCTGCGAGCGCGAGGTCGCCGGGATCTCCGTTCGCGACCATTCCATCAGCACGAGGTCGCGGTCGGCCCTGAGCGCCCCGACCTGGCTGTTGCTGCCGCCGATCAGCAGCACATCGCCGGCCTCCATGCGGATATTGTTGATGCGCGCGCGGATCATCCGGCTCTGCCGCTGGATGCCGAGCACGACGCAGCCGGTGCGCGTGTAGAGCCCGGAATGCTCGATCGAATGGCCGATGATGCGCGAACCGGGCGCCACCATCGCCTCGGCGAGGACGAAGGTGTTCTCGCCGCCGCCGTTTCCGTCGACCGAGGCGGAGATGATCCCGGCGGAACCCTTCATCGCATCGGTCAGCACCGCGCGCGTCGCCGCCACGATGACGAGGTCGCCGGCGCGCACGGTGAGGTCGTCGAAGGGCGGCAGGATCGGGTGCTCGCCGCGCTGGACCATCAGCACCGCCATGTCCTTGAGCGCCGGGAACATGCCGGCGACCGACGTCGCGCCCTCCAGCGGATGGCCCGGGCCGACCGGGATCTCGGCGATGAACTGGCGCGTCGGCGAGGCCCCGCGCACCGCCTGCGCCAGCGTCGCCCGGTCGGGCAGCAGCCGCGGCACGATGAGGATCACGTAGACGGCGCCGGCGGCGGCGAGGATCAGCGCCAGCGGCGTCACCTCGAAGAAGCTCATGGAGATGCCGCCGAGCGAGGCGGCGGCGCCGGCGACGATCAGGTTGGTCGACGAGCCGACCAGCGTCGTCATGCCGCCGAGGATGGTGATGAAGCTCAGCGGCATCATCACCTTGCTCGGCGATATGCGCGCCTTCGCGGCGATGGCGCCGAGCACCGGCAGCATCAGCACCACGACCGGCGTGTTGTTGAGGAAGGCGCTGACCACGGCGGTCGCAGCCAGCAGCACCGCGATGGTGACCTTCTCGCCGGCCTTGGCGGTCGAGGCGATGTCGGCGATGCCGTCCAGCGCGCCGGTCCGCACCAGTCCCTGGCCGATCACCAGCAGCGCCATCACCGTCACCAGCGCCGGGTTGGCGAAGCCGGCGAGCAGGCTTTCCGGCGTCACCATCCGGCGGCCCGCCGCATCGGTCAGCGGGATGAGTTCGAACAACAGCAGCAGGACCGCCACCGTGCCGATCGCGGTGACCTCGAGCGGGATGCGGTCTTCCATCGCATAGGCGGCGATCGCCGCGACGACGATCAGGATGGTGATGATCGCGTGAAATTCCATGCGTCGCGGACCCGTTCCCCGATTTCAACGGGTACGAGTCTGCGACGGAACGCAGCCCCGCGCCAAGAAGCGCGTGCGAACTATTGGCTTAAGAAACTTCGATCTGCCTGAATCGATTGATGACGACGGTGCCGCAAACCACGTCGTGCAGCAGCCGCCGGCGGGCGTTGAAAAGCCCGAACAGCAGGATGAAGGGGGTGAGGAACGTCACCGAGACGTAGAAGGCCAGCGCGTGCGCGGCGGCCAGCATCGGATACAGCGGCGCGCCGTAGGTCGTACGCATCTCCAGATC
>JBFWXZ010000172.1:0-6823 GCA_050186955.1 Flavobacteriaceae bacterium | reverse complement strand
ACGACCGGCGAGGCCTATGACCGCGACCCGCGCACCACGGCCAAGAAGGCCGAGGCCTATGTGCAGCAGCTCAAGATCGGCGACACCATCTATTTCGGCCCCGAGGCCGAGTTCTTCGTGTTCGACGACGTCCGCTTCTCGGTCGATCCCTACGACACCGGCTTCATGCTGGATTCGATGGAACTGCCCTCCAACATGGGCTCCGAGTACGACAGCGGCAACATGGGCCACCGTCCGCGCACCAAGGGCGGCTACTTCCCGGTTCCCCCGGTCGACTCCGCGCAGGACATGCGCTCCGAGATGCTCTCGGTGATGAAGCAGATGGGCGTCGAGGTCGAGAAGCACCACCACGAGGTGGCCGCGGCCCAGCACGAGCTCGGCCTCAAGTTCGACACCCTCACCCGCATCGCCGACAAGATGCAGATCTACAAATACGCCGTGCACCAGGTCGCCCACGCCTACGGCAAGACCGCGACCTTCATGCCCAAGCCCGTCTACGGCGACAACGGCACCGGCATGCACTGCCACCAGTCGATCTGGAAGGCCGGCAAGCCGGTCTTCGCCGGCAAGCGCTACGCCGACCTGTCGGACGAGTGCTTGTGGTACATCGGCGGCGTGATCAAGCACGCCAAGGCGATCAACGCCTTCTCGAACCCCTCGACCAACTCCTACAAGCGTCTGGTCCCGGGCTTCGAGGCGCCGGTCCTGCTCGCCTACTCCTCGCGCAACCGCTCGGCGTCCTGCCGCATTCCGTGGACGACGTCGCCCAAGGCCAAGCGCGTCGAGGTCCGCTTCCCGGATCCGGCGGCGAACCCCTATCTCTGCTACGCCGCGCTGCTGATGGCCGGCCTCGACGGCATCAAGAACAAGATCCATCCCGGCGACGCCATGGACAAAGATCTCTACGACCTGCCGCCGGAGGAGCTGAAGGACATCCCGACCGTCTGCGCCTCGCTGCGCGAGGCCCTCGACAGCCTGGCCGCCGATCACGCCTTCCTGACCGCCGGCGGCGTGTTCTCGCAGGATCAGATCGAGTCCTATATCGACCTCAAGATGGACGAGGTGATCCGCTTCGAGCACACCCCGCATCCGGTCGAGTTCGACATGTACTACTCGGTCTGACGAAACTCTTCCCGCAGACTACGGACGGGCCGGGGCCTTTGGCTCCGGCCCTTTTTCGTCGCCGCTGCCCAGCGCCGCGTATAGGCGGTCGCGCTCGGCGGCGGGCCTGAGGTTGCGCGGCCCGTAGAGATCGCGGTCGAGGAAATATCCGGCGAGCCGCGCCGCCGCGTGGATGTCGCGTATCTCCGGCGCGGCGCCGGAGTCGATGAGGAAGCGCGGCAGCGCGAACAGCCGGTCGGCATAGGCCGCGCCGGCGTGGCGGCTGACCGCCCTGCCCGTCTTCGGCGACACGTAGACGAGGTCGTCGCTCGCCCCCGTCGCCGCGCAGACCGAGAGATCGAGCCCGTGGCCCAGATCGGCGAGCAGGTGCAGCTCGAGCCGCGCCAGCTCGGCGGCGAGGCTGCGCAGGTCGTCACCGACATCGAGGAAGCGCTCCAGCCGCGCATGGATGTCGGGATGCGGATCGCGCTCGGGATAGAGCCTGAGATGCGCCGCCAGCGTCTGGAAGGCGTAGAGGCGGTGGCGCGCCGCGAACAGGTCGGCCGCCCGGCTGGCCGTCAGCTCGACGGCGAGCAGCCCGAGATGATCCTCCAGCCGCGCACGCCACACCACGTCGACGCCGTTTCCCGCCTGCAGCACCGGCTGCATGCGCCGCGAGCGCCCGCCGCGCACCAGCCCTAGATGGCGGCCGTGCTCGCGGGTGAACAGCTCGACGATGGCGCTCGTCTCGCCATGCCGCCTGGTGCCGAGGATGATCGCCGTGTCGCTCCACTGCATCGGGGCGTCACTCCGAGGGGCGGTCCAGCCCCATCTCGCGGTAGCGCTCCGGGTCGTTGACCCAGTTGGGGCTGACCTTGACGAACAGGAACAGGTCGACGCGCTTGTCGAGCATCGCCGTCAGTTCCTCGCGCGCCGACATCGAGATCGCCTTCACCGTCTCGCCCTTGTGGCCGAGCACGATGGCCTTCTGGCGGTCGCGGGCGACGTAGATCGTCTGCTCGATGCGCACGCGGTCGGGGCCGATGTCCTTCCACAGCGTCGTCTCGATGGTCGTCTGGTAGGGAATCTCGTCATGGACGCGCAGGAACAGCTTCTCGCGCGTCACCTCGGCGGCGAGCGAGCGCAGCGGCGCGTCGGAGATGTCGTCCTCGGGGAAGTGCCACGGCCCCGGCGGCGAGGTCTCGGCCAGATAGTCGAGCAGGTCGTCGATGCCGCTGCCGGTTTCCGCCGAGACCATGAAGGTGCGCTCGAACGCCGCCGCCTCGTTCGCCGCCTTGGCCAGCGGCAGCAGCCTCTCCGGGGTCACCAGGTCGACCTTGGTCAGCACCAGCGCCGCCCGCCGGCGCGACGCCGCGACCCGTTCGAGGATCATCGCCGAATCCTCGCCGATGCCCTTCTTGGAATCGATCAGCACCAGCGCCATGTCGGAATCGGCGAGCCCGCCCCAGGCCGCCTCGACCATGGCCTTCTCCAGCCGCTTCCTCGGGTTGAAGATGCCCGGCGTGTCGATGAGCACCATCTGGCTGGCGCCGCGGATGGCGATGCCGCGCACGGTGGCGCGCGTCGTCTGGACCTTGTGGGTGACGATCGACACCTTGGCGCCGACCAGCGCGTTGACCAGCGTCGACTTGCCGGCGTTGGGCGCGCCGACCAGCGCGAAGAAGCCGCAGCGCGTGTCCGCGCGCTCCTGTCCCGTGACTGTCGCTCCGTCGCTCATGAAATCACCGTCACGGCTGATCCGCCACATGCGCCAGCAGCGAGGCCGCAGCCTCCATCTCCGCGTCGCGCTTGCTCTGGCCGCTGCCCCGCGCCGCGCCGCGGTCGGCGACGCGCGCCTCGACGGTGAAAACCGGCGCGTGATCGGGGCCGTCGCGGGTGAGGACGCGGTAGTCCGGCACGCCGAGGCCGCGCGCCAGCGACCATTCCTGGAGCCGCGACTTGGCGTCGCCGAGCTTCGCCGGCGGCTTGCTCATGCGCTCGCGCCAGTTGCCCTCGATGAAGCCGCGCGCCACCTCGAGTCCGCCGTCGCGGTAGAGCGCGCCGATCAGCGCCTCGCAGGCGTCGCCCAGCACCGACTGGTTGTCCTTGGCAGCCCCCGTCATGCGCAGCAGCCCGTCGAGGCCCGATTCCGCCATCACCGCCGCGCAGGTCTCCTTGCGCACCAGGGCGGCGAAGCGCTTGTTGATCTGCCCCTCCGATTCCGTCGGATGGGCGGCCAGCAGCATGTCGGCGACGCACAGGCCGAGCACCCGGTCGCCGAGGAATTCCAGCCGCTGGAAGCGGTTTCCTGCCTCCGCGCTGGCGGTGGCGCTGGGATGGGTGAGCGCGAAATCGAGCAGCGCGCGGTCGGCGAATGCGTGGCCGAGAATCTTTTCCGCTGCGGCCTGGGCCTTCGTCATCTAAGGCTGTCGAACAGGCGGCCCCAGCGCACGTCGGTCGGCCACTTCCAGATCTGCCAGGCGCTGGCGTGCTCGTCGAGCGAGAAGAAGATGACCTCGGCGCGGCCGACGAAGTTCTCGAACGGCACGTAGCCGACCTGGCTGAGCACGCGGCTGTCGTTCGAATTGTCGCGGTTGTCGCCCATCATGAAGAAATGGCCGGCCGGCACCTCGTAGACCGGGGTGTTGTCGAGGAAGCCGTTCGGGTTCTCGTCGAGCACCGTGTAGGAAACGCCGTTGGGCAGCGTCTCGCGATAGCGCGGGATCGCCACCTTGCGGCCGAACTCGTCGGTCTCCACGAAATCGTCGACCTTCTCGCGCGGCACCTCCTGCCCGTTGATGTAGAGGATGCCCTCGCGCACCTGGATGCGGTCGCCGGGAAGCCCGATGACGCGCTTGATGTAGTCGGTGTGGCCGTCGCGCGGCAGCTTGAAGACGGCGATGTCGCCGCGCTTGGGTTCCTCCGCCCAGATGCGGCCGGAGAACAGCGGCGGGCTGAAGGGAAGCGAGTGCCGGCTGTAGCCGTAGGCGTATTTCGACACGAAGAGATAGTCGCCGATCAGCAGCGTCGACTTCATCGAGCCGGAGGGGATGTTGAAGGGCTGGAAGAGCATCGTGCGGATCACCAGCGCGATCAGCAGCGCGTGGATGACGACGCGCACCGTCTCGCCGAAACCGCCCTTGTCCTTCGATGCCGGTACAGTGGCCATGCCGTGGGAATCCAGCCGTGAGAATCTAAGTGACGCGGAATGCGTGTTTGCGCGGGTTCTATAGCGCGCGAACTTCAGGGGGACAATGCAGCGGGAATATGGTCAGCGTCCCGCCCCGGCGCCGCGCGGCACCGCCGAGATGATGACGATCGCCTGGGCCAGCGGATAGTCGTCGGTGATGCTGAGATCAATCTGCGCCTCGCAGCCCTCCGGCAGCAGGCTTTCCAGCCGCGCCAGCGCGCCGCCGGTCAGCTTCATGGTCGGCTTGCCGCCCGGCAGGTTGACGACGCCCATGTCGCGCCAGAAGACGCCCTTGCGGAAGCCCGTCCCCAGCGCCTTGGAGCATGCCTCCTTGGCGGCGAAGCGCTTGGCGTAGGATTCCGCCCGCAGCCGCCGGCCCTCGGACTTCTGCCGCTCGACATCGGTGTAGATCCGCTCGACGAAGCGGTCGCCCCAGCGTTCCAGGCTGCGCGCGATGCGGCGGATGTCGATCAGGTCGGAGCCGATGCCGACGATCATGCGCCGGACGCCGTGCGGGCGCGGTCCATCAGCTCGCGCATGCGGCGGATCGCCGCGTCGAGGCCGATGAAGATCGCCTCGCCGATCAGGAAGTGGCCGATATTGAGCTCGCGGAACTCCGCGATCGCCGCGATCGGCGCAACGGAATCGAAGGTCAGTCCGTGGCCGGCATGCATCTCCAGGCCGAGCGCCACGCCGTGCCGCGCCATCCGCTCGATGCGCCGCAGCTCCTTCGCCACGAGATCGGCGTCGCGGTCGATGACCGCCTCGCAATAGGCGCCGGTGTGGATCTCGACGACCTGCGCGCCGAGCGCCGCGGCGGCGTCGATCTGCCGCTCGTCGGCCTCCAGGAACAGCGACACGCGGATGTCGGCGTCGGACAGGGCGGCGATCATCGGCTTGAGATGGTTGTGCTGGCCGGCGGCGTCGAGGCCGCCCTCGGTTGTCCGCTCCTCGCGCTTCTCGGGCACGATGCAGGCCGCGTGCGGCCGGTGGCGCAGGGCGATCTCCAGCATCTCGGCGGTCGCCGCCATCTCGAGGTTGAGCGGCAGGCTGATCTCGTTGCGCAGGATCGCGATGTCGGCGTCGCCGATATGCCGGCGATCCTCGCGCAGATGCGCGGTGATGCCGTCGGCGCCGGCCTCGGCGGCGATGCGCGCGGCCCGCAGCGGGTCCGGATGATGGCCGCCCCGCGCGTTGCGTATCGTCGCGACGTGGTCGATGTTGACGCCTAGGCGGAGCGCGCCGCTGGCTTCCTGTCGCGTCATTTCGCGTCTCCCTTGCCCTGTGTCTCGCGCGCCAGCACGACCGGGGCTCCCGGCGGCGGCGTCTTGGTTTCCTCCAGCGCCTCGCGCGCCCGTTTGCGTTCGAGCGACAGGCCGGCGAAATATTCGTGGCGCCGCCGCTTGGTCGCGGTGGCGATGGCGCGGATCGGGAAATACAACGCGAACCAGGCGATGACGCCAAGGATCAGGCCGCCGACCGTCATCGGCTTGATGAGCGGCCAGAGCGCGTCGAGCGACTGGTTGAAGATGCCCCCCGACAGGTCGATCCTCGGCGAGCGCCCCTCGCCGCCGAGCACCCATTTGCCGAGCTCGTAGGTGCCCGCCCAGATGAAGGGGAAGGTCAGCGGATTGCCGACGAAGGTGCCGAGCGCGGAGGCCAGCACATTGCCGCCGATCAGCCAGGCGAGCGCCGCCGCGAGGATGAAGTGCAGCCCCATGAACGGCGTGAACGACACCATCGCGCCGGCCGCGAAGCCGGCGGCGATGGCATGCGGCGAGGCCGACAGCCGGAGCACCCGCTTGGCGATGTAGCTGATCGACCGCCGCCATGTCCGCCGCGGCCAGACCGAGACGCGGACGACCTCCCAGAAATGCGGCTTGGTACGGCGTCTGAACAGCATATGACCAGCGGAAACGGTTGGGCCGAAAGGTGCCGGAACCCCTTACGGGGTGAAACCCGGGGGGGCAATAGGCGACGGCCGGTCCCTCAGGACCCCGCTCCCGGCCTGAATGCTGGAATCGCCCGCAATTCGGGCGGAAGTGCGTCGGCGGAATAGACCGGCACGTCCAGGGTGAGCAGCGCCACCAGCGGAATGCCGATATCCGCCTCCCCGCCCGAGCGGTCGACGAGGCAGGCGCCGGCGACGACATGGCCGCCGGCGTCCTCGATGGCGGAGATGAACTCGCGCGACGACACGCCGGTCGTCACCACGTCCTCGACCATCAGGCAGCGCGCCGCCTCCGGTATCTCGAAGCCGCGCCGCACCTCGAAGCGCCCGGCCTCCTGCTCCATGAAGATCGCCGGCACGTCGAGCTGGCGGCCGACCTCGTAGCCGACGACGATGCCGCCCGGCGCCGGCGAGACGACGATGTCGAACAGCCGGCCGACCCGGTCGGCGATCCGCTCGCCGAGCACGCGGCAGAGCCTGCCGCCGCGTCTGGCGTCCATCATCACCCGCGAGCAGTGCAGATAGCGCGGGGAATGCAGCCCCGAGGGCAGGATGAAATGACCCTCGAGAAGCGCGTTCGC